>NZ_NEJU01000008.1:0-213381 GCF_002113295.1 Pseudomonas sp. B10(2017) | reverse complement strand
AAGGGGTGGGGCGAGTTCTCCCACGGTCTGTACTGCTGTGAACAGTCAGATTCGGCTTTTTCGTCCCACCACCCCTTCGAGTATCACCATACAAGCGGCCTTGCGTCGCGAAAGGGCCGCAAAGCGGCCCCCGGGTTTCAGTGGCACTGCAGGAATAGCTGGGGCTGCCTTGCAGCCCTTTCGCGACGCAAGGCCGCTCCCACAGGGAACGCGTCAACCAGCCAATTGAAGCGTCTACTTCATGAAGGTCAGGGCCAGGACACAAACCCCAGCCCTTCCCCCGTTACTCCACCATCACCTTGTCCCGGTTACGCTCCAGCAACGCATTACCAATCCCCTTGATCTCCAGCAGCTCATCCACCGAAGCAAACGGCCCATTGGCCTCCCGGTAGGCCACTATGGCCTCAGCCTTGGCCTTCCCTATCCCGTTCAGCTCCTTCTGCAAAGTAAGCGCATCAGCCGTGTTCAGGTCCAGCCGCTGCGGCTGCTGGGCCTGCTGCTGGGTTACCACCGGCACCGGCTCGGCCACCGCCGTGGTGCTGGCCGGGGCAGCGCTAAGGGAAAAGGACAGGCTGGCGAACAGCGGCAGCAGCAAGTACGACAGAACGTTGTTACGCATGGGGAATACTCCTGGGTTGGTCATTTTCCAGCAGCCGTTTTCCTTCGGCTGCGCAATCAACCCTAGCGGCTCTGCCATTTTGCAAAAAGGCTCTTGACCCGGTTAATCGTTACCGAATCCAACATTAAAAAAAGCAACTTCGCCCACCCAAAAAGCAATGGCATTACGCCATATTTCAGGATAAGTTCATGAAACAAAGGCGATAGCAAATCGCCGCTAGGTAAATTCCCGTTTAACCTAGGTTTCATTCAGACCAAAAGCTGTTGTTTTTCCCACAAGCCTTGCCGGACAAGGCCCCAGCCCATTCGTCGTATGTCTCGGCTGTATTGACTTTATTGGCATGATGCCTGAATAACATCAAACAATCGTTTTTTTTGATGCAACTTTCAAAAATAGGATCCAATCCCCCGATAGATAGGGGCAAATTCGGACGATCAGCGGAAAAAAACGTGCCACACGGGATGTCATCTTGATGACGAAATGATAAATTTGCGGTCATTGGACAACCGCTACGCTTGAAGGATCCGAGCCACATGAATTTTTCTTCACCACCTTCAAAGCCCCCCGTTCGCGCTTGCGTGTGTGGAGCCCCCTAGGCCACTCCCCCCGGCCGATTTGCGCAATACCTGTGATCTGCACCCCGTAAACACCAGATCCAATCGCCTTTACTCAATACACAGAAGACCGTCGCCGTGTCCCTCAAGACCCTCACCGTATTTGGCACCCGCCCAGAGGCCATCAAAATGGCCCCCCTGGCCCTCAACCTTGCCCAAGACGACCGTTTCGAGTCGCGTGTTTGCGTAACTGGCCAGCACCGCCAGATGCTCGACCAGGTACTGGAGCTGTTCGAGATCACGCCCGACTATGACTTGAACATCATGAAGCCTGGCCAGGACCTGACCGATGTGACCACAGCCATCCTGCAGGGTCTCAAGCCTGTGCTGGCCGAGTTCAAGCCCGACGTGGTACTGGTGCACGGCGACACCGCAACAACCCTGGCCACCAGCCTGGCCGCGTACTACCAGCAGATTCCGATTGCCCACGTGGAAGCCGGCCTGCGCACTGGCAACCTGTATTCGCCATGGCCGGAAGAAGGCAACCGCCGCCTGACCGGCGCGCTGGCCGCCCTGCACTTCGCGCCCACCTCCACCTCTCAGGACAACCTGCTGCGTGAAGGTACAGACGCCGCGACCATCTACACCACCGGCAACACCGTGATCGACGCGCTGCTGGAAGTGGTCCGCAAGCTGGAAAGCCCCGAGCTGAAAACCCAGTTCGAAAACCAGTTCAGCTTCCTGAACCCTGAGCGCCGCATGGTGCTGGTCACCGGCCACCGCCGCGAAAACTTTGGTGGCGGTTTCGAGCGCATCTGCCAGGCGCTGGTGCAAACCGCGCGTCAATTCCCTGACGTGGACATCGTCTACCCGGTACACCTCAACCCGAACGTGCGCGAACCTGTCAACCGTCTGCTGGCCGACGTCAACAACATTCACCTGATCGAGCCGCTGGATTACCTGCCGTTCGTTTACCTGATGACCCGCTCCTACCTGATCCTGACCGACTCCGGCGGCATCCAGGAAGAAGCCCCAGCGCTGGGCAAGCCGGTACTGGTCATGCGTGACACCACCGAGCGCCCGGAAGCCGTGGCCGCCGGTACCGTCAAGCTGGTGGGCACCGACGTGGAATCGATCACCGAAAACCTGGCGAAACTTCTGACCGACGATGCGACCTATCGCGAGATGAGCTTTGCCCACAACCCCTACGGCGATGGAAAAGCGTGCGCGCGAATCCTCGACGCACTTTCCAACTTCTCCCGTTCCAAGGAAGTAGCATGAGCTTCAACAAGATTTCCGTCGTAGGCCTGGGCTATATCGGGCTGCCAACCGCCGCCGTTTTCGCCGCTCGCAAGAAGCAGGTGATCGGCATCGATGTAAACCAGCACGCAGTCGATACCATCAATCGTGGTGAAATCCACATCGTCGAGCCTGAGCTGGACATGGTGGTACACGCTGCCGTGACCGAGGGCTTCCTGCGCGCCTCCACCGTTCCGGAAGCTGCCGACGCTTTCCTGATCGCCGTGCCAACCCCGTTCATGGATGACCACCAGCCGGACCTGAGCTACATCGAGTCCGCCAGCAAGGCCATCGCGCCCGTGCTGAAAAAAGGTGATCTGGTAATTCTGGAATCCACCTCCCCTGTCGGCGCCACCGAGCAGATGGCCTTCTGGCTGGCCCAGGCCCGCCCGGACCTGACCTTCCCGCAAACCCACGGTGAAGACTCCGATATCCGCGTTGCCCACTGCCCTGAGCGCGTGCTGCCAGGCCACGTGTTGCGCGAGCTGGTGGAAAACGACCGCATCATCGGCGGCATGACCAGGAAGTGCTCTGAAGCGGCCGTACGCCTGTACCGGACCTTCGTTGAAGGCGAGTGCATCGTCACCAACGCCCGCACCGCAGAAATGTGCAAGCTGACCGAAAACAGCTTCCGCGACGTGAACATTGCCTTCGCCAACGAACTGTCGATCATCTGCGACAAGCTGGACATCGACGTGTGGGAGCTGATTCGCCTGGCCAACCACCACCCGCGCGTCAACATTCTGCAGCCAGGCCCAGGCGTGGGCGGCCACTGCATTGCCGTCGACCCATGGTTCATCGTCAGCCAGACCCCAGAGCAGGCGCGCCTGATCCGCACCGCCCGCGTGGTCAACGACAGCAAGCCTGAGTGGGTGATCGACAAGGTCAAGATGGCCCTGGCCAACTTCCTGATCAAGAACCCGGGCAAGTCGGCCCAGCAAGTAAAAATCGCCTGCTACGGCCTGGCCTTCAAGGCCGACATCGACGACCTGCGCGAAAGCCCTGCCCTGAGCATTGCCGAGCGCCTGGGCAACGAGCTGGAAGCCACCTTGCAACTGGTCGAGCCGAACATCGAAGCCCTTCCACAGCGCCTGGCGCGCCATGAGCACGTGGACTTCGACTTTGCACAGGACAGCGCCGACATCCACGTACTGCTAGTGAAGCACCGCGAATTTCGCGGCACCTTCAACGTGCGCGACGCGGCATTCGTGATCGATGCCGCCGGCGTTACCCAGGCTTGATGGAGCAAACCGCATGAACAACCCCACGCTTGAGAAACCTACCGTGAACACAGAGCTGCCTTCACCTCTGGCCGATATTCATGACCGTGTGATGGAAGCCTATTACGGCAAGCTGGGGGAGCAGTTCATGCGGGAAACGCAGTCCCGCATCCATTGGATCTGCGCCCAGGTCAAAGGGCGCCGGATTCTGGATGTCGGCTGCTCGCAGGGCATCGTGCCCCTGCTGCTGGCACGTGAAGGCTGCCAGGTCACCGGTGTGGATACCAGCCCGCAGGCCATCTCAGAGGCCAAGGGCTACCTGTCTGCGGAACCGGCCCACATCCAGCAGAACGTCACGTATATAAATTCAGACTTCCTCGCGCTGGACACGCTCGAGGTTGAGCCGGAAACCATTGTCATCAGCGAAGTGCTCGAACACCTGGTGCGACCGGAGCTGTTCGTCGAAAAGGCCCACGACCTGCTCAAGCAGGGTGGCCGCCTGGTGATTACCGTACCGTTCGGGGTCAATGACTTCATTGACCACAAGCACACGTTCTACCTGATGGAACCGTTCCGGTTGCTGGCCGAGCACTTGCAGATTGTCGAAGTCAAGGTGCTCGGCAAGTGGCTGGGCATCGTAGCGGTGAAAAGCGAAACGCATAAACCAGGTGTAATCGACTCGCTGACAGTTGATCGGGTTCGTGATCTGGAAAAAGCATTCGAAGCCATTGAGCGCACGTTGCGTGGAAATCTCGGGGCCATCAGCAAGCGTCTGGATGAAGCGAACAAGAAGTACCGCAGCGCTACTGAGCAGATCGCCCAGCTCAAACCGGAAGCCCAAAAGGCTGATGCGCTTGCCAAACAGTTGCAAAACCGTGAAGCAGACATTGCCACGTTGCAAAAAACCAACCAGGAATGCCTCGACACCAAGGCTCAGATTGCTCATGAGCTTGATGAGGTCAAGCAGCGGCTGGTGGAAGCCAACAAAAAGTATCGTTTAGCTACCGAACAATATGGCCTGCTGGAACAGAAATTCGTGGCGGGTGAGGAGGCTCACACAAAAAGCCTCGCAGACGCGGAACAGCGATACGAGAAGCTCCAGAATCAGCACGCCGAAACACAAAGGCAATTGGCGGAGGCTTCTGAGGAACTGCGGGGGGCCGCAGAGAAGCAACTGGCGCAGGAAAAGCAGTTCAAGGCTGCAAACGATCAGTTGGCTCAGGCGCGGGAAGTCATTGATAGCCATATCGCCACCATCACCGACTTGCGCGCTCATCAAGCTGCGTTGGAAGCTCAACTGCAGTTGATGAACGACGCGCAAGCGCAGAGCCTGCGTGAGCATAGCGCCCAGGCAAGCTCCATCAATGCCTTGGTTGAACAACGTTCCCAGTTGGAAGAGCAGTTGCAGTTAATGAACGACGCTCAAGCACAAAGCCAGCGTGAGCTTAGCGCTCAGGCAAGCTCAATCAATGCCTTGGTTGAACAACGTTCCCAGTTGGAAGAGCAGTTGCAGTTAATGAACGACGCTCAAGCACAAAGCCAGCGTGAGCATAGCGCTCAGGCAAGCTCAATCAATGCCTTGGTTGAACAACGTTCCCAGTTGGAAGACCAGTTGCATAAGCTGACACTCGCCAAAAATGAATCTGAAGTAGCGCGAGCGGCTCTGGCAGAGACCGTTGAGTCGCTTGGCCAGGCCAAAGACATGCTTGAAGAGCAGCTGGTGCTTGAAAGCACCAGCCGCCAGGCAGCCGAGGCCAGCCTCGCTGCCACCAACGAACAATGGCAGAGTCTGCGCCAACAACTTGAATCTGAGATCAACTCGTCCAAGGCAGGCCTTGGCGCGGCAAACATGAAGTATCGCGCCCTGACAGGCGAACAAATCCCGCAGTTGAAGGCCAGCATCAGTCAATTGCTGGAACGCAGCGCCGCTCAGCAACGTAAGATCGACGAACTCAATGAAAACCTCGGTCGCGCTAACGCCCAGCGCAACCTGGCAGAGCAGCGCCTGGTGAAAACCCGCGCAAGCATGACCTATCAGCTTGGCTACCAGATCAAGAACAGCGCCACCTCACTGGGCGGCCTGGTCAAGCTGCCCGTACGCCTGCTGCGCCTGTACCGAAAAGCCAGCCAGCAACGCCAGCAAAACGAGCAGAAGCTGCTGGCCAACGAACCACGCAAGGCACTGCTGCCGCCGGCACCTGTGGTACAGGACGAGAACTACTTGAAACTGCCGGCGGCCCTGCCGACCAGCGAGCACAGCCGCACTACTCTGTTGCGCCAGGCTGATCAGCCTGTCAGTCGCCTGAAAGTGGCGTGCGTGATGGATGAGTTCACTTTCGGTTCCTACCGCTATGAATGCGACCTGATGCCGCTAACGCCAGCCAACTGGAAAGCAGAAATCGAAGCGTTTGGTCCAGAACTGCTGTTCATCGAGTCCGCCTGGCGCGGGAAGGATGACCTGTGGGGCAGCAAAGTTGGCCATAACGGCCAGGAACTGCAGGACATTCTGGCCTGGTGCCGTCAGAACAAGGTACCGACCGTTTTCTGGAACAAGGAAGACCCGGTTCACTTCGAAACCTTCCTGACCACTGCCAAGCAGTTCGACCACGTATTCACCACCGATATCGACTGCATTCACCGCTATAAAGGTGCGCTCGGTCACGACCGCGTCTACCTGTTGCCGTTCGCCTGCCAGCCAGCGCTGCATAACCCGATCGAGTTGTACGAGCGCAAAGACGCCTTCTGCTTCGCTGGCGCCTACTACGCGCGTTACCCGGAGCGTACCCGCGACCTGGGTAATTTCGTCTGCGAGTTGCCGAAGTTCCGTCCGCTGGAAATCTTCGATCGCAACTTCGGCAAGAACGACGTCAACTACCAGTTCCCCGCGGAATACCAACCGTACATCGTCGGTACCCTGCCCTTCGAGAAAATCGACACGGCTTACAAGGGCTATCGCTACGCGATCAACCTGAACTCGATCAAGCAATCTCAATCGATGTTTGCCCGTCGCGTCTTCGAATTGCTCGGCTGCAACACCCTTACCGTCAGCAACTTCTCTCGCGGCGTACGCCTGCTGTTCGGCGACCTGGTTGTTACCACCGACAACGGCGAAGAAATGCTCCGCCGTCTGCAACTGCTGGCGGAAGACCCGCTGAACGCTGACAAACTGCGGCTGGCTGCCCTGCGCAAAGTAATGCAGGAGCATACCTACACTCAGCGACTGGATTACGTGATGAGCAAGGTCACCGGTACAGCAAAGGCCCAGCGCCTGCCGGAGATTGTGGTCATCGGCGAAGCGCAAAACCGCGAGCAGTTCGATTTGTTGCGTGCCAACCTGGATCGCCAGACTTATAGCCAAGTACGAATGATCGTCATCAGCGATACCTACCAGAGCAGCATCGTCGGCGATGATCCACGCATCCAGGTGCTTAAGCCTGGCCAACTGAAAAAAACCTCGCTGGGTGACCTGGTTGGTAATGCACCTTGGATCGCCGCTTTTGTGCCTGGCGATTACTACGGCCCGAACTACCTGCTGGATCTGGCGCTAGCAACCCGCTACAGCCGCGCCCAAGTTGTCGGTAAAGCGGCCCACTTTACCTGCACAGGCCAAAGTGCTGAACTGCTTTCAAATGAACAAGCCTACCGCCCAACCCAGACACTGAGCGCTCGCCGCTCGCTGGTTGCGAGCGGGATCGTTGCCAACCAGCAACTGCGTAGCTGGCTGAAGAGTCTGCCGACACTGCAATACACTCATGAGCAAGGCTTGGCCATCGACCCGTTCAACTATTGTGAGAACGGTGCTGCACACCCGGAGAGCATCAGCGCCAAGGTTAACGACCTTGAGCTGAATCTCGGCATGACTATCGATCAACTGCAAGCGCGCGCACAATCCATTCCCCCGCTAGAGATCAACCATGACGCGCCGGAAATCACGGGGCGCGGTTTGGCTGAGATGTTTGGAATCATCCGCAACAAGTTCGTTGACCTGGTCGTTGATGGCGATACCTGGCGCGTGCAATCCAAGCTGGCAGATGGCAAGCATGAGTACATCTACGCACAGCAGGAAGTCCGTGTAGATGAACTGGGCTGTGAAGATGGCCGCCTCAAGCTGTTTGTCGACTGCACGCCTGGCCTGAACCTGCAGTTGGTCGTGCTGTTCCTGGATGCCGACAAGCAGCGCATCAGCCACGTGATGCAACCTGCCAATCGTAATCAAACTTCCGATATTCCACCGGAAGCTGCCTACATTCGCTTCGGTCTGCGTGCCTACTCTGCGGGTAGCACCGAACTGAAGGCACTGGTCTTGGGACACCGCAACCTACAGCCATCTGAGATGATGGGCCGTGGAGAGCACTTGCTGCTGACCAACCACTACCCAGCTTACGCAGACCTGTACCGCAACAAATTTGTACATAGTCGAGTGTCGGCTTATCAGCAACAAGGCGTCGAAGTAGATGTTTTCCGCCTGCGTGACAACGAGACCGTTAGCTATCACGAGTTCCAGAACATCGATGTGGTGACCGGTTGCCGCTCGACCTTGGCAAAAATGCTTGAAAAGAACAACTACAAATCAATTCTCGTTCATTTCTTGGACGAAAATATGTGGAGTGTGCTGCACCCGCATCTGAATTCCACCCAGATCACTGTATGGGTCCATGGTGCTGAAATCCAACCATGGTGGCGCCGCGAATACAATTTCAGTACCGACGAACAACTGCAGTTGGGCAAGCTCGCCAGCGACAAACGCATGAGCTTCTGGCGTGAAATACTGCAGCCAATGCATAAGAATCTGAAGCTGGTTTTCGTTTCCCGCTATTTTGCAGAAGAAGTCATGGAGGACCTCGGCTTCCGCCTACCAGAAGGCCAGTACGAGATTATCCACAACCCCATCAATACCGAAAATTTCAACTACGTTCAGAAAACAATAGAACAGCGCAAAAACGTACTATCTATCCGCCCGTATACGTCGCGGACATATGCGAATGATCTGACCGTCAAAGCCATTGAGCTTTTGGCCGAAAAACCATGGTTCAAGGACATGACGTTCCGACTCGTGGGCGACGGGCCGTTGTTTGAAGAGACTCTCGCACCGCTGCGTTCTTACTCAAATGTGCACATCGAGCGCCGCTTCCTCAATCACGGGGAAATCGCCGCGCTGCATAAAGAGCACGGAGTATTCCTGTGCCCGAGCCGTATGGATACCCAAGGCGTATCCCGAGACGAAGCCATGGCCTCCGGGCTTGTCCCTGTCACTACCGGTGTGGCGGCAATCCCTGAGTTCGTGGACAAGGAAAGTGGTTTTGTCGTCGAGCCAGAAAGCGCGGTGCAACTGGCCGAGGCTCTTGAACGCTTATACATGGATCAAGCGCTGTTCTCTACCCTGTCGCGCCAAGCCGCGGAGCGCGTGCGCGGCCAAAGCGACTGGAAAAAGATGGCCGCCCTTGAACTGAACACATTCCGAGACGTTTGAAGTAAATATGAGCAAGTCTTTGAAACATTATGTTTTCACCAACTTTGGCATCGGAATCAAGGACGAACTGTGGCTGTCGTATCGACTGGAGATTTTCACTAATACGGTCTTTCCATCCCTCGCCAACCAAAGCAACAGAGACTTTGAGTGGACCATCTTCATTGACGACGCTCTCCCTATCCTGCATCAAGCACGCCTGGAGGCTGCAATCATTGCATCCGGCTTGAACGCCAAGACGCTGAAGGTAAGCGACTATTCGCTAACCAGCAAAGAGGTGTCCAGGCTTCTAGCAAAAACTCACGAAGATATTGTGCTTACTTCGCGAATTGATGATGACGACTGCATTCATGAAGATGTAATCGCCACGATTCAACAGCATGCGCGCTCGAACGAGCACTCCGAAGAGATGTTACTGATTTCGCTGCACAACGGTTTGGAGTTCTTGCCGTCTGATGAGTGCTATCGCGCCGTCACCTATGACACTCTGGCCTTGGCGTTGACGCTCGTTGACAAAACTTGCGGAACCAAGACCCGGAGCATCACTCAGTATGCCCACCACTTGGTGGTAGATACGCTTAAACAGCAAGAAATCAACGCCAAGCACATCCTGCTGAAATCAAAGCAACCACTTTACACCTATACCAAACATCCTTTGAGTGACTCGTACTTCTTCGGTGCACGCGCACGGATTCTCGGCGACACAAACAAAACTAAAGGATTGAAAGAATCGCAACTGCGCTCATTCGGTTTGAACCAGCAGCGCCTGGATTTCCTGTCCGCGCTCCTCAAACAATCGCCGATAGGTATGCCGCATAAGTATCTTGAAAAACTTGGCAACGTGCGCAATCAGATCAAAGTCGAGCTCAACAAGGACACTGACCAGCCCAATGAATGCCTCGACGCCCTCATGGCACGGAAGGCAAAACTTGAACGCAAAGCTGTTCGACCGAACCCGGCAGGGCCACTTAAAGAGAAAATCCGAGTTGCAATCCTGGGATCCTGTGTCACTCGAGATCTGTTCGAGTTCCAGAAGAGCGCGCTCGGAGCGTTTGAAATCTGTTTCTATATGGCTCGCTCATCCGTCGTTTCCTGGATGGCACCGCCGTGCTTCGATCCAAAACTTGCTATAGACGCAAGCTCATTTGAAGGCAAGCGCTCTCACTGGGACCAGCACAAACTGCATTGGCAGCTTCTCGAGCAATCCCGTCCTGACATCGTGATCATTGATTTCATTGATGAACGGATTGGGATTGTTCAACACCTGAGCTCTCTCATGTCCGCCAGTGGGCCGTTGCTCAAAGCGTTGGAACGCAAAAGCATCCCTCATGAGATCAAGCGCCCTTGGAGTCCGGAAATAAAACAACTGCGAGAGTGGGCACTGCCTGCCTTCCTTGAGCGAGTCGCTAATATTTGCCCGAACATCTTCGTTCACAGAGCAGTATGGGCATACCAATACAAAACGGAATCAGGCCTTGAAAGTTTCAAGGGTGGTGAGTTTGAGAAGCTGATCGAATTGAACAACTCAGTCATCGACCCTCTGCTCGCAACGCTTGAAGACTCGGCAACGGCTGTCGAGCAGATCGGTGGTCTGGAAGCCGGGCTGGTCGCGGGCGGCGACCACAAGTGGGCTTTCTGCCCCTATCACTATGACAGTACCTACTACAAAACTGTTGCCAAGCAACTGCTTGCACGAATCATGAGTTAATCCGAAGGAACAATGGAAACATGAAAATCAAAACTGCTGCTTTGCTCTCCCTGCTCGCTCTCGTAATATCCGGCTGCGACCAGCAATCGGGTGAGTCCAACAAAGCTGATAATCAGGCAGCAGAGGCAGTGCGGCCTTCACAGCCTAAAGCCGAACTAAACCTTGCTGATGGCTCGATTCTGCTGCTGAGTGCAGAGCACATGAAATCCTACGCAAAGCCCAATAGCGCAGGGAAATTAAGCATGCATGAGTACAGCTACACTACCGCTGATAAGCTGGCGGAAAACGACGTGTACATGCAATTGCAAAATGCAGGTTTTACTCGAAAAGTAATCAGCAACGACAGTAGCCAGTTCAAAGTCCAGTACTACAAAAAGGACCTGCCGGTAATTGGCGGCATCTACACCACTGTTAACAATAAAAACATTGCCACCATCGCAACTCTTTACTGGCAAGAAAAATGATCCAGCAAGCGTCGATTAAGCCCATTGAACGAAACATTCGCCGATGAAGCTTCAACACCATATTAAGTCGACGCTAGGCTGGTGCCTGTCGATAGGTATAAAACTGTTGCGGGTAGTACCCTTCACGACTATTACCGTGCAGATTACAACCCTGGCGAGCCAGATTTTTCTTCTGCTCGCCTTTTTCCTGCCTCTTAAGGTAATAATCTTATTAGGCTCCGAAAAAATACCGAATTACTTTCCCAGTGCCTTTCAAGCACTGAAAAAAAACCACCTGATTGTGTCACTTAGTGTGGCTGCAGCAGTCTGCTATGTACTCTACCTGCTTAGCGAGCTGTTGATCGCATACTGCTGTCGCCAAGGCGCGCGAACGTTGCTATTGCGTAGCGCCAAGTTAAATATAATTGAGAACCAGGAGAAAATCGCAGCCTATGCATACTCCAGGTTTACTCGCGCCATGGCGGGAGCTCTGTTTTTCTCCATTAGCGCTGTCGTCCTCCTAATAATTTATCCAAAATTACTTGCCATTATACTCGGATATACAGCTCTAATTACGCTCCTATGCGTAATTACTTATAACCTCAGCCCTGTTATTCAAGTACAGTTTCAACGAAACCACGGCAACATACTCAACGCACTGTCGGCCACTGGTTTTCTGCTGAGTTTTTTCTGTCTGGTTGCCGACTTCCTGTACTTCCCGCATCAACGCATCTTTCATGCAGTCATTGCGGTTCTCGTCATGCGCCAAGCCTTACAACGCCTGACCGGCATGGTGCAAGACGTAGTCAGCTTGCGTATGCAACATCGCCAGATCAATGCCATGTTTTTCCAGTCCCAACCTTTGCTCGAGCAACGTCAGAATAACCATCAACTCGAATGTCTGCTTAGCCCATCAAGCCGCGAGGCTTGGGTAGAAAAGCTGATGGACCAAGCGGGTATCGATACTCAGAATGGTCTGAAAATCAGTTGGCACCAGATTGATGCAGTTGATGTCTATGCATTTCACATCACCATTCTAGGTAACGAGAAACCTCAAGAATACTTAGCCAAGCTGTTCGGCAATAATATCGCCACTTTGGCCGAGCAGGAGCGTTTGCTCTTTCAGTACCAACCACACTTGCCATCACTCGAGTGGCTAGGGCATTACCTACTGCAGGGGATCGATTGCCACCTCTTCCGCCTGGATGGCCACAAGAAGCTTATCCGTCGTCAGATTGGCGATGGCGTTGTCGCAATCAGCGAGCAGCTCCTCTACTGCGAGCCAGCAAGCGAACTGATATTGCGCTTCAGCCGTACCCGTCCCTACTTGGAGCAACGACTTGATAGGGGCATGATAGAGCCCCTACGTTTCGTATGTTCGACTCCGGAAGAAGCAGAAAAGGTAGAGCGTCTTCTCGACTCTTTCGAGCTCATTATAAAAAAACTTTGCGCCTTACCTCGGCAGATCGTCTCACTCGATATCACTTCAGAGGCCCTACTCATTTCTGCCTCGCAACAATACCATCTGAGCCATTGGAGCAACTGGCGCATCGAAGCAGTAGGAAGTAACTGGCCCGTGATTGAAAAAGAGCGTTTTTACAAGGCAATCGAAATTGCGCGCAGCAGCCGTCCGAGCTTAGTAAATACAACTACCGCTGACATTGTACTGTCGGCATTCATGTACAGCTTTGAAAGGTTCCTGCTAAGAAAGGACTATCCAGCTGCTTTCAAGTTGCTGGATGACATTCTTGCCGCAACTGAGGCAGAAAAACCACTAGAACTCAGGCAGGAGTCCGCTCAATGAAAAAAATCGCTATGATCGTCTGGAATGAGTTTCTTAATGACGCTCGAGTGCTCAAGGAAGCTCAGACATTACAGCACGCAGGATATCAGGTCCGTGTTTTCGCCTTGCACACGCCCGGCATCACACCGCAGCAAGAGCGCCTCGAAGACGGAATTGAAGTCTTCCGCGTGGCGCGCAGCCCGCTGTGGCGATTGCGCAAAAACAAAATCGTGTCCGCGCCCTCCTCTCAGGCCATTAAAACTCAAGGGCCGATTAGCAAATTGGGCATCAAGCATCAAATATTGCGTCTCATTGCCCGAGCCTGGACTCACACAGCCCTGCTCGTACACATGGTCCGTTATGGCGCAAGCGTGGTGCACTCTCACGACGTAAACACACTACCAACTGCATGGTTGGTCTCTCGTATCAGCCGTGCCCGCTTGGTCTATGATGCACATGAAATAAGCACAAGCCGAGAAGGTTACGATAGCTTCCGCCGCTTGGTGGGCATAGTTGAGAAACACCTTATGCCCACAGCAGATGGTACTATCACTACCACGGATGCTCGCGCCAAGTACTTTGCCCGGGCATATCACGTCATACGCCCGACGGTATTGCAGAACCGGCCACGGTTGACGCGCAGCCCTCCCACAAATCGGATTCGTGAAGAGCTTGGGCTTACTGAGCAATGGCCGATCATTATCTATCAAGGTGGCCTGCAACAAGGTCGCGGACTCGAGAAGCTTATTCGTACCGCAGTTAACGTACCAGATGCTTATTTCGTGCTTATCGGAGGGGGACGCCTGACCCACAATCTGAGCCTGCTCATTGAAGACCTTGAGTTGCATGACCGAGTACGCATCATACCCACGGTCCCGCTGGCAGAACTCCCGAGCTACACGGCCTCCGCTGATATCGGCGTACAACCCATTGAGAACACCTGCCTTAACCACTACACCACAGACTCGAATAAATTATTCGAGTACATCATCGCCGGCTTACCCGTAGTGGCAACGGACTTCCCGGAAATCCGTCGGATCGTGCGCAGACATGGTGTAGGTGTCCTTGTTGCATCTGATGATCCAACTGGCCTTGCACATGCTCTTAACGTATTGGTCTCGGATGCCAAATTGCGTGAGGCCTATGCGCAAAACGCACGCTCGACTGCTGGCACTTTAAACTGGGAGGAGCAGGAGTCGCGCTTGGTGGATTTGTATCAAAAGGTTCTCTCTGCTGCGCCACACTCATCCCAGGCAAGATCATGACCACGCGGATCCTCCTGCTGAGTTTTTACTATCCGCCGGACCTTTCTGCGGGCTCATTTCGTGCCGAAGCGCTTGTCAATGCGCTTCGTGCCGAACTTGGTGACCTTATAGAAATTGAAGTTGTTACCACTCAACCGAACCGGTACCACTCTTTCACTGCAAACGCGGTCAGCATTGAGCGCCTGCCGCTACTGACCATCAGACGGATTGATGTGCCTGCACATCGCAGTGGTATCAGGGACCAAGCGCAATCATTTGCAAGCTTCGCGATCAATGCCCTTAAGATTACCCGTCATAAGAAGTACGACCTTGTTTTTGCTACCTCTTCTAGGTTGATGACAGCTTTTCTGGGCGCCATGATCGCAAAACGCAACGGATGTGGGCTCTATCTCGATATTCGGGACATCTTTGTCGACACTTTGCGCGAACTATTGCCGTCACGCTGGGGCAAGTTGGCGGCGTCCATCTTTTCTCCAATAGAGCGATGGACAGTCAAGCAAGCGACGAGGATCAACCTAATCTCCCCAGGCTTTTTACCATATTTTACAACTCGTTATCCTGGACGTAAGTTCACGCTTTATACCAATGGTGTAGATGATCTATTCATTGAGCACTCGCAGGCGTCCCAGCTACCCTCACCCGAAAAGAGCCCGCAGCGGTTACAGGTGGTCTATGCTGGAAATATCGGCACAGGGCAAGGGCTACATCAGATTCTCCCAGAATTGGCCATACGCTTGACTGATAAAGTTGAATTTCATCTGATAGGCGCCGGCGGTGCCTTAGAGACCTTGAAAAAGGCGCTTGAACATGCAGAGGTAGAGAACGTGCGCATATCGCCGCCGATGAAGCGCGATCAACTGCTGCGGGTTTATCATCAAGCTGACGTTCTATTTTTACACCTCAATAACCTCAAGGCCTTCCGACGTGTATTGCCTTCCAAGCTTTTCGAGTATGCCGCAACTGATAAGCCAATTTGGGGTGGATTGTCAGGCTACGCAGGCCGATTCGCGCAGAAAAGGATCACGAATGTGGCATTGTTCCCGCCCTGCGATGTCGAGGCGGCAATCCAGGCATTGCAGCGGTTGGAGATAAAGAAGACATCTCGCCTTGATTTCGTGCAACAATTCTCACGTCGCTCGATCAAGAAAAAAATGGCGCAAGATGTTCTGCAAATCTCTCCCAAATACCTTTCTCGGTCATCATGCACGAACCTGAGTACTTTGCCCGAGAATGACTGATTTCTGGCAACCGCTGGCATAAGAGTATCGCTATCGATTTCATTCCCAGCGCATCTAAATTGATTGCTATCCAAGCACAACCATAGGATTGAAATAAAAATGACAAGCGGACTTCATAAAATGAGTCTGTCCAAGTTGGATGGGATCCGCGGTCTTGCCGCAGTGATCGTGATTTTTTCTCATGCGCTGTTCTGGTACTACCCGGCAATGCATCTGGGCGTACGTACCAAAGGCCGCCCGCTAGACGGAATCGAATGGTTTGATAGCCCGTTTTCTTTCTTCTATCGTGGTGGTTTCTCCGTATCAATGTTTTTCATTCTAAGCGGATTAGTACTTACCTATAGTATTTCACGGCACACCGACGTGCTTGATTCAATTCGCAAAGCATCAGTTAAACGCTATATCCGCTTAGGCGTGCCTGTCGCTGCGTCTGTCCTTATCGGATGCATCCTGATGAAGCTTGGCGTTTATGAAGCTCCGAATATCAGCCCGACCCCGGTTCTTTCAACGCCATATCTGTTCAATGCCACATGGAACGGCGCCATTCGTGACGCTATTTATGGCGCTTTGGCTTTGGGCGACAGCCGCTACAACTATGTACTTTGGACCATCCAGATAGAACTAATAGGATCTTTCGCCATCTTTGCCGCGTTCGCACTTTTTGGTGGCAATGCTTTGGTCTACCGTATTTTCTGTATCGCCGCGTTCCTCGCACTATCTGCGTCCACAAACAAAACGGCCATGTACACATCGCTCTTTTTTCTCGGCTCGATGCTAATCACGTTTAGATTCGATGAGGAAAAAATCAGCGCCACGCGAACTGCAATATGTCTGATCGGCTTGTTCGTTGGGCTGTACTTGGCTGGCTTCCATTCTGCAAGCGCTTCTTACGCAATTCTCGGCAATATGACCCGTTCCCTGTCAGCCATAACCGGCTATCAGCCTTCCTGGCTATTGATCATACCTGCATTCGGAGGTTTGATTATTTTGCTAAGCGTACTGAACGCACAACGCGCATTCGCTATTTTGGACAGCGCGCCTATGAAGTGGCTCGGCAAGCTCTCATTCTCTCTTTATCTGCTACATACCTTTATCCTAGTTGTGGTGGCTCAATTCTTCTGCAAGCATCTCGGAATGAGTTTTGCCGCCATGACACTGACATTAGTCACAACAATAGCCCTGACCCTTTTAGCCTCCTATTTCTTCTATTTAAAAGTTGACTTGCCCGCTATTGCTTTAGCAAACAAATTTTCCTCTCTCTTACTGGATCAGAAATCCAAATCTCCGAAAGTCTTATCCGAACAACAGCCGACGCAAGCCTGAATCCAATAGTGAGGACAAGCGCTCCACGAACCCCAAATGGTCGGAGCGCTTAGCTATGCAATTGAGGTGTGCACGTACACAGCGGAAGAGCTTCATAAGCGTCCACTGGCGACGCTTTCGACTGAGTTGCTCTTTCGCAGCAACGTGCCTGCACAATGATAGCGTCAAGCAAAGCGACCGCTTCGAGGGCAATTAGTTCAAATTATCTTCAACTAGGTCAGCATTGATCTAGTGTCTGCTTGAGCCTGCCCGCCCTCGTAGAAAATGGTCAGCAGATCACAGAGCATGCGTTGCATTCCTAAGCCGCTTATGGATAATGAGATCCCTGCTACCGTTACGCGACATCTTGGATATTGCCGAGTTGTCATCAACACTGGGCATGGAGCGACCTGAAATTAGGTGATAGGCCTGACGGAACAGGCCTCCATAAAGCAAGAAAAAAGGCTGAAGAAGATAGTGATCAAAAACTTGATGATTTACGGCAGCTGCGTATCTAGAGATATATTCAATCTAGAGGATAGCCGAGCATTTAAGTTAACTGAATATTTCGCAAGATCTTCAATGGCTTCACTATGCAGTGCATCATACGAAAATGAGAAAGCGCTAAATCGTATCCCATCCGCATTCAGAAGACGGATGGTTGCATACGATTTTTCCAAGCAAATCCTCACTCAGACGGAAGCGATTCAAGCCGCTGATATAATACTGATCGATCTAATTGATGAACGTTTCGATCTTGTGGCTCTGCCATCCGGACAAATTATTACGAGATCAAGCGAATTAGTTGAAAGCGGCCTACTGACGGACGGCAGCGTCGATCGTTTCAGACTAATCAAGTCTGGATCATCTGAGCACCGCGCGCTATGGCTTCAAGGAATGCACAAGTTTATCGAAGCCATAGCACAACAAAACAAACTTCATTGCGTCGTAGTTAACAAAGTGCATTGGGCCTCACGCTTTGAAAACACCAGCAACACAAACTTCCCAGTTTCTTTAG
Source organism: Pseudomonas sp. B10(2017) (assembly GCF_002113295.1). Taxonomy (NCBI): domain Bacteria; kingdom Pseudomonadati; phylum Pseudomonadota; class Gammaproteobacteria; order Pseudomonadales; family Pseudomonadaceae; genus Pseudomonas; species Pseudomonas sp. B10(2017). Next base: position 195,465 of record NZ_NEJU01000008.1, on the reverse strand, counting down.
CGACAATTGAAAAAGCCAACCGCGAACTGGACTGGATGTATGACGAACTGGCCAGGAAGTTGGAAAAAAATCAATTTTTGCACTTCCCACCCCAGCTTTTTTCGTCAGATGAACATCACCGCTGGGGCGTGTCTCCCTTCCACTATTGCGAGCAATACTATAAAGAAGCTCTCACACAGCTGAAGTCAATCGCATTTGCGAATAGTTCCTTTGAATCAGTGCCCGAATCTACGCCGAAGGACTCACTGCTTATTTCTGAAGGAGCAACGATTACCGTAACTGCCAAAAAGTCAGAGCAAGGCATCTTTGCGCATTGCTCACTTATAATGAATGGAAGAGTGCACGAGAGCGGGATCTTCGCATTTTACTTGCTAGTGGACGGAAAAAAACATGACATTCGCTGGTACGAAGCGTCACAGAGCGTTCATTTCCCTATTCCTGATATATCTGGAGAATTGAGCATAATGGCCTTCTACCAAGACTCTCTAGGCGAAAGAGTCTCTTGTAAATGCATCGTAAAGCCCTTGAACGACCTCACGGAATAGCCTCTGCATGGGCGACAAAAGGCGCCCTCTCCCAATCAAGCTTTGATTATAAGGCACGACCCCTCAAGACCTCACTCTCAAGGGGCGAGCCCCAGCACCTCTCAATAAACCCTATCCCCCACCAACCTCTTCAAATACTGCCCATACCCATTCTTAGCCAACGGCTCCGCCAGCTTCAACAACTGTTCCGCCCCAATCCACCCCTGCCTGTACGCCACCTCTTCCGGACAAGCCACCTTCAACCCCTGCCGCCGCTCAATGGTCGCGATATACCCACTCGCCTCTAGCAACGAATCATGCGTCCCGGTATCCAGCCAGGCATACCCGCGCCCCATGATCTCCACCGACAACCGGTTCTGCTCCAGGTACACCCGGTTCAAATCGGTAATCTCCAGTTCACCCCGCGCAGACGGCTTGATCCCTTTGGCAATCTCGACCACGTCCTTGTCGTAGAAGTACAACCCGGTCACGGCGTAACTGGACTTCGGCTTGGTCGGCTTTTCCTCCAGGCTGATCGCCTTGCCCTTCTCATCGAACTCGACCACGCCGTAACGCTCGGGGTCGTGCACGTGGTAGGCGAACACACTGGCGCCTTCGTCGCGATCCATGGCGTTGCGCAGCAGTTGCTGGAAGTCGTGGCCGTAATAGATGTTGTCGCCCAGCACCAGCGCCGACAGGTCGTTGCCGATGAATTCCTCACCAATCAGGAAGGCCTGTGCCAGGCCGTCTGGCGAAGCCTGCACGGCGTAGCTGATGTTGATGCCCCACTGGTGGCCGTCGCCCAGCAGTTGCTCGAAACGCGGGGTGTCCTGCGGGGTGGAGATGATCAGGATGTCCTGGATACCCGCCAGCATCAGGGTGGTCAGCGGGTAGTAGATCATCGGCTTGTCGTACACCGGCAGCAGCTGCTTGGAAATAGCCAGGGTCGCGGGGTGCAGACGGGTACCCGACCCGCCCGCCAGAATGATGCCTTTACGCTTCATAGTGGTCATTTCTCGTGTATTTCCGAAAGCATGCGAGCCACACCCAGGCGCCAGTCTGGCAGGGTCAGGGCAAAGGCTTGCTGCAGTTTATGGGTGTCCAGACGCGAATTGGCCGGCCGCTTGGCCGGGGTCGGGTAGGCGTCGGTGGTCAATGGGTTGACCTGTTCGGCGTGGGCTTTCAATGGCACACCCAGGGCCACTGCCTGCTCCAGCACATAACGAGCGTAGCCGCACCAGGTGGTTTCGCCGGCCGCCGCCAGGTGGTACAGGCCGGCCAGGGCCGGGTCGCGGCGGGTGGCGGTGATGGCGTGGGCGGTGATGTCGGCGATCAGTTCGGCACCGGTCGGGGCGCCATGCTGGTCGTCGATAACGCCCAGGCTGTCGCGTTCCGCAGCCAGGCGCAGCATGGTCTTGGCGAAATTGTTGCCGCGAGCGGCATACACCCAGCAGGTGCGGAAGATCAGGTGCTGGCAACCGGCAGCCTGGATGGCCTGTTCGCCGGCCAGCTTGCTTTCGCCATAGACATTCAGTGGGCCGACGCTGTCGTCTTCGCGCCAGGCTTGAGTGCCCTGCCCCGGGAACACGTAATCGGTAGAGTAATGCACCAGCAGTGCTCCGCAGTCGGCAGCGGCGCGGGCCAGCACGCCGACGGCTTCGGCGTTAACCTTGAAGACTTGCTCGCGGTCGCTCTCCGCCTTGTCAACGGCGGTGTAGGCGGCGGCGTTGACGATTACATCGGGGGCGTAGGCGCGCACGGTTTCAGCCAGACCCGGCAGATTGGCCAGGTCGCCGCAGTGTGCCTTGCTGCGGGAATTGAGCGCCAGCACCTGGCCCAGCGGGGCCAGGCTGCGTTGCAGCTCCCAACCTACCTGGCCGTCCTTGCCCAGTAGCAGAATCTTCATGCCGAGCGCCCTGCGTAGTTTTTTTCGACCCAGTCGCGGTAGCTTCCAGACTGTACGTTCTGCACCCACTCCTGGTTGTCGAGGTACCAGGCCACGGTCTTGCGAATACCGGTTTCGAAGGTTTCGGCAGGCTTCCAACCCAGTTCGCGCTCAAGCTTGCGGGCGTCGATGGCATATCGACGGTCATGGCCTGGGCGGTCGGTCACGTAAGTGATCTGCTCGGCGTAGGGCTTGCCGTCGGCGCGGGGGCGCAGTTCGTCCAGCAGAGCGCACACGCGGTTGACGATCTCCAGGTTGGGCTTTTCGTTCCAACCGCCCACGTTGTACACCTCGCCGGTCTTGCCAGCTTCCAGCACGCGGCGGATGGCGCTGCAGTGGTCCTTGACGTACAGCCAGTCGCGAATCTGCTGGCCGTCGCCGTATACCGGCAGCGGTTTGCCGGCCAGGGCGTTGACGATCATCAGCGGGATGAGCTTTTCCGGGAAGTGATAAGGGCCGTAGTTGTTCGAGCAATTGGTGGTTAGCACCGGCAGGCCGTAGGTGTGGTGGTACGAGCGCACCAGGTGGTCGCTGGCGGCCTTGCTGGCCGAGTACGGGCTGTTGGGCTGGTACTGGTGCGTTTCGGTGAAGGCAGGTTCGTCGGCGGCCAGCGAACCGTAAACTTCATCGGTGGACACATGCAGGAAACGGAACGCCTGGCGCGCTTGGTCATCCAGGCCGCCCCAGTAGGCGCGTACTGCTTCCAGCAGGCGGAAGGTGCCGACGATGTTGGTTTCGATGAAATCTTCCGGGCCGTGGATCGAACGGTCGACGTGGGACTCGGCGGCAAAGTTGACGATGGCGCGTGGCTGGTGGGTTTTCAGCAGCTGGTCCACCAGCGCGGAATCACCAATGTCGCCATGCACGAAAATATGCCGCGCGTCACCCTGCAGGCTGCTCAGTGTCTGCAGGTTGCCTGCATAGGTGAGTTTGTCGAGGTTGACCACGGGCTCATCATTGCCGGCCAGCCAGTCCAGCACGAAGTTCGCGCCAATGAAGCCCGCACCACCAGTTACCAGAATAGTCATCGTTCAGTTCTTCCCAATTCCCGCGTTCAAACTTCACAGCGTTTGAAGTTCATGTAGGCGTTCCTGTATCGGCACCGCCGTTCATTTTGTAAGTGCAGCGTTCAGGGCTCCATGCGTCGGCGCTGGTACAACCAATCCACAATGTCGCCGCCAGGCACGTAGCCGCTTACGGTGTCACGCAGCAGCTGTCGCACGGTGGCAAAGTCATCTTCCGCAGTCGCCACGCGCAGGGCGTCAAGGCGCTGCTTCAGCACATCCCAGGGCAGGTAGTCCTCGTTTGCGCTCATGATCATGGGGTGGCGGGTGGCAATCACGTTGTCGCCGATCAGCAGCTCTTCGTACAACTTCTCGCCCGGGCGCAGGCCGGTGAAGTTGATGGCAATGTCACCCAGCGGGTTGCGCTCGGAGCGGATGCTGAAGCCGGACAGGTGAATCATCTTTTCCGCCAGCTCCACGATCTTCACTGGTTCGCCCATGTCCAGCACGAACACGTCACCGCCTTGCCCCATGGAACCGGCCTGGATCACCAGTTGCGCGGCCTCGGGGATGGTCATGAAGTAGCGGGTGATTTTCGGGTGGGTCACGGTCAACGGCCCACCCGCCTTGATCTGCTTGTGGAACAGCGGAATGACCGAGCCCGACGAACCCAGCACGTTGCCGAAACGCACCATGGTGAAGCGGGTCTTGTTCACCTGCGAGACGTTGCCGGTGTCGCCCATCAGTACTGGCGCCAGCTCGCGGCTAAGGGCCTGCAGCACCATTTCGGCCAGGCGCTTGGTACTGCCCATCACGTTGGTGGGGCGCACGGCCTTGTCGGTGGAAATCAGCACAAAGTTGGCAACGCCGGCCTGCAGCGCGGCCTGAGCGGTGTACAGGGTGCCGAACACGTTGTTCGACAGGCCTTCGGCAATGTTGTGCTCGACGATCGGTACGTGCTTGTAGGCCGCGGCGTGGTACACGGTGTCCACTTGCCAGGCGCGCATCACATCGAGCATCTTGGCCTGGTCGCGGACCGAGCCGAGGATGGGGATCAGCTGCACGGCCAGGCCTTCGCGAATGATGCGCTGCTCCAGTTCGCCGGCAATGGTGTACAGGTTGAATTCGCTGTGATCGAACAACAGCAGGGTGCGCGGTGTCTGCCCGAGGATCTGGCGGCACAGCTCGGAGCCGATCGAGCCGCCGGCCCCGGTCACCATGACCGTCTGGTCGATGATGCAGTGCTGTAGCAGGTCGCCTTGGGCAGGCACCGCGTCGCGGCCAAGCAGGTCGGCAATGTCCACCTCCTGGATGTCGTCCACCTTGACCCGGCCGCTGGCCAGGTCCATGAAGCCGGGCACACTGCGCACGTGCAGTGGGTAACCTTCCAGCAGGTTGAGGATTTCGCGACGACGGCTGCGGCTGACCGAGGGCAGCGCCAGCAGGATTTCTTCGGCGCCGGTATCGTCGATCATGCGTTGCAGCTGTTCCGGCTGGTACACCTGAAGGCCGGCGATCACACGGTCGGTGATGCTGACATCGTCGTCGATGAACGCTACCGGGCGCATGGCCTTGCCCATGCGCAGCGCCGCCACCAGCTGGTTACCGGCCGAGCCGGCGCCGTAGACGGCCACCCGTGGCAGGCCGTCGTCGCGGTTGGCGAAGGGCACGTGCTGTACGGCTGTGGCAAACCAGTCGCCGAGGAAGTACTGGCGCATGGCCAGGCGCAGGCCGCCGACCATGATCAGGCTCAGCCACCAGTAGTTGAAGGTGATCGAGCGCGGTACCACGTTCTGGTGGTTGCTGGCCCAGTAGATGATGAAACCGAGGATCAGCGCCGACAGGGTCACCGCCTTGATGATGGCGATCAGTGCGTCATTGCCGAAATAGCGCATCACCGCCCGGTAAAGACCAAAGCGGATGAACAACGGGATCGAGATGATCGGCGCCGTTATGAACAGCCAGGTGTGATCACGGACAGGGTTGGCCAGGTCATCGATGCCCAGGCGCACGACAAACGCCAGCCACAGCGCGAACCAGACCAGAATTACATCGGTCGCTACCTGGATCAGCCGTTTGTGGCGTCGAGGTAGTCCAAGCAGTCTTGAGCGCAGCTTATCCATAGAACCTCTGAGAGTGTTGCAAAGTGACATGTCTAGCGTCTTCTTTCTATCACTCTAGCTAGTGTTCGAGTTCACCGGCGCGCCAGCGCACGGCCAGAAACGCCAATGGCAGGTAGGCGATGATCACGCCCAACACGCCGTCCAGGCCCAGCAACAGCACACACAGGGCCACCGGCAGGAGCCAGAACAGGTTGAGCCCGGCCACTGCCAGCGTCACCGGCAAGTGCTTGCCGTAGTGACGCGAGGCGAACTGGTAGGCATGGCTGCGATGCGCTTCGTAGACCTTGTCGCCGCGCAGCAGGCGGCGGATCAGGGTGAAGGTAGCGTCGACCACGAACACGCCCAACAGGATCAACCAGCACCAGAAAAGCTGCGGCGCGGCCCAGGCCGCCTGCAGCGACAAGCCTGCCAGCACGATACCAAGGAAGCCACTGCCGGCGTCACCCATGAAGATCCTGGCCGGCGGGAAGTTCCAGAACAGGAAGCCCAGCGTGGCCGCGGCCAGCAACAGTGGCAGCGCCATCAACTGTGGCATACCGGCCAGGGCCGAGAGCAGCACCATGCCCAGGCAGGCGGTCACCGCTTCGACGCTGGCGATGCCGTCGATACCATCCATGAAGTTATACAGGTTGAGCATCCACACGCTGTAGAACGCGGCCAGGATGTAGCCGAACCACTGCAGGTCCAGGGTAAAGCCGAACACTTGCAGCGGCGCCAGGCCACCCAGCCAGTACAGCATCCAGGCGGCCGCGGCGAAGTGGCCAAGCAGGCGCCAGCGGGCAGCGATGTGGCCGTGGTCGTCCATGAAGCCGATTACCGCGATCAGAGCCCCTGCCCCGCCGATGGCAACCAGTGCCGGCAGCGGCACTGCGCCCGCCAGGCCCAGTAGCGGCAGGCAGCCAAGAAAGCTCAGCACAATAGCCACACCGCCACCCCGTGGGGTGGGCACGGTGTGCGAACTGCGCGCGTTGGGCACGTCGATGATCTGCTTGTTCAGGGCGTAGCGCCGCAGCAATGCGGTCAAAAGCAGGGATACCCCTGCGACCAGGGGGATAAGCCACCATGCCATCATTTGTCTTGCTCTTTCAGAAAGTTTAGTGCCGTGGCCCGCAGTGCCTGGTCGACATCCAGCGGGGGCTGCCAGCCCAGCAATTCACGTGTTTTGCCAATGTCTACCTGCAGCGAGCCGCACAGGCGCTGGGCCAGCCCGGCCTTGCCGGCCAAGGTGGCCGCGCCTTTCAACCAGGCGGCGGGCACGGGCAACAACCTGGCTGGCTTGCCCAGCGCCTTGCCCAGCAGTTGCAGCAGTTCAGTGGTGGACAGATCGTGGCCGTCGCTGGCCAGAAAAGTCTGGTTGGCGGCGGCCGGGTGGTCGATGCAGGTCACCAGCAGGTCCACCAGGTTGTCCAGCGCCACCAGGCTGCGTTTGTTGTGGATGGCGCCAAACGGCAGCGGCACGCCTTTGCTCAGCCAGTTCATCATGCTGCGGAAGTTGGCTTTCACGCCTGGACCATACACCAGCACCGGGCGCACAATCACCACCTCCAGCCCGGTTTCAGCCGCCAGTTGGCGCAGGCCGTCTTCGGCTTCGCGCTTGGAGATGCCGTACGGGTCCGACGGCGCGGGGGGGTCGTCGGCGGTGAACGGCTGGCGGCCGTTGGTGGTTTCGCCGTTCACCTTCACCGAACTTACAAAAATGAAGCGCCGCACACCGGCCTGGGCGGCGGCTCGGGCCAGGCTCAGGGTACCCTCCACGTTTACCCGGCGGAACTCGGCCAGCGGATCGGCGGCGGTTTCCTGCATTACGTGCACTCGGGAGGCCAGGTGGATTATGGTGTCGACCTGCTCGAAATGCCCGGACGCAACATCCACCGCTGCCAGTTCGCTGAATGGCCGGTAGTCGACGCCCGCCAGCCGCTGGCCGGGCGCCTGCCGTACCAGCGCGCGCGGCGCCCAGCGAGTGTCTGCAGCAAGCCGCTGCAGCAACACCTTGCCGACAAAACCGCTACCGCCAGTGGCCAGGATACCTGGCCGTTGCCCGTTACCTTGCTCGGCCATCAGCCTCTCCCCGCCCGGCCCAGCAGGCGGGTGAACACGCTACGGTACTGCTCTGCCACCACCGACCATCGGTATCGGCGGTTGGCAATTTCATGCAGGCGCGCCGATAGCTGCGCACGGGCGTCCTCATCGGCAAACAGGGCTTGGGCGTGGTTGCGCAGCGAGCTGCTATCGGCAAAGTACAGCGCCTGATCTTCGGTGGTGGCGCGGTTGAACGACACATCGAAGGCCACCACCGGCAGGCCGAGCCACATGGCTTCGACAAGCGACGGGTTGGTGCCGCCGGCGCTGTGGCCATGCAGGTACACCGTGGCATTGCTGCGCAGCGGGCTCAGTTGCTCCACGTCGTAGATCGGATCCAGCAGGTGAATGTTGCTCACCCCTTCGTATTGCTTGCGCAGTTGCACGCCGTATTCGCTGTGGTTCCAGTTGCCGATGATTGCCAGCGGCATGCCAGAGCCGGCGAAGGCTTCGAGAATGACATGAATGTTGTTCTCCGGCTCGATGCGGCACACCGTAAAGGCATAGGACGCATTCAGGAAAGAGTAAGCCTGGCGGGCTTGCTCGCCTGGCTCGCCGGCCCGGGCCTGGTCGCCACCGTAGGCAATCAGTTCGCTGGGTTTGTTGTATTCGGCGGTCACGTATTCCTGCAACACCTTGTTGTCGGTGATGACCGCGTGGGCAAAACGCACGGCCACCGCTTCGGACAACTTCAGGAACCAGCGGGCGAAGTTGGACCACTTGGCGCGCTTCCATTCATAGCCGTCGATGTTCACCACGATCGGCTTGCGGGTCAGCAGGCGCATGAATGGCAGGGCAATGCAGCCGGAAACACCCAGAATCAGCATCAGGTCATGTTTGCGGTAGGCGTGCAGCATGCTCAGCACATCGTACGGAATGCTTTGCACGCCATTGGCCTTGAGGTTCAGGTAGACCAGGCGGGCACGTTCGAAAAACTTCGGGCGCTGGGGGTAATGGGGCGCACTGCAATATACGGTGAGTTCGCAGTCACCCGGCAGGTTGCGCACCAATTGTTCGGTCAGTGTTTCCCAACCACCGTATTGAGCGGGCAAACCTACCGTACCAATCACTGCAATCTTATAGGTCATCAAACACCATCACGATATTTTTCTGGAAGTTGGCAGTGGAAAACTCACTCGCTTTCCTGCGTGCGCGTTCGGACAATGCCTGGCACACCTGTGGGTCCTGCGACAGGCGCGCAACGGTACGCACCAGTTGTTCATGGTTCCTCGAATCGATCTGGTAGCCTTCTACCCCATCGCTGACCAGTTCGACCGGGCCGCCTACCGGGGGCACGATGGTCGGGATGCCGAAAGCCATCGCCTCGAGAATGGTCAGGCCAAAGGTTTCGACGCAGCTGTCGACGCGAGACAGATTCATTACCAAGCTGGCGCTTGAGTAGAAACGTCCCACATCCGAAGTGGCAGGATGAAGATCTAGGTTTTCGGGTACTGCCATGTTCTTGAAATATTCGCCCACCTCACCGCGGCTGGCGCTAAGAACCAAAGTGAACTTTACCTGAGGTTGGTCAATCATAGCCGACGCCAACCCCACAAATTCGTTAACGCCTTTGTAAGCCTTCAAGGAGGTCAACATCAAGACGTTAAACTGCCCGTTATGGAGGTGCTTATAAACGGTGGAAGCAGCCTGGCACTGAAATGATTCAGCCAGACCGTTGTAAACCGTGATCCCAGGCACGCACCCAATCGCATCATTTTGCTGCAGGTATTTTGAAACATATAGGACTTTGCAGGCACAGCAACCGATTACCCACCGAAGAAATTTTTTGAGCACGGCCGGTTTGATCGACGTTTCGTGCAGGTGATAGACCACAGCCGCGCCTCGAAGTCTTCCAGCCAGCGCTGCACCAAACGGCATCATTGTGTTGACCAGAACTATTGCACCGGGCCGCAAGCGCCTGAAAAGGACAAGAAACAGAACGAGCTGGGACCAGAGATATGCAAGTAAAGTTAGCCAGCGGCTGCCGAAACGCCTGTACGCATATTTATAAGCGGGAACATCCAGCTCATCCAATACGCCTCGTCCATTGCTCCCGACATACACGCTGCATGCGTGCCCCCGTTCCCGTAAAGCGGAGATGGTCTGCCCCAACACACGTGGGCTGCCGCTGTAATCATTCAGTAGGTGGGCACAATGAAACTGCTTCCCGGCGCCGCTCCTTTGCTTGTCGTTCATTTCGCCAACTCCCTAGTGACAAACAATGCCTTCAAGAAAGACAGGCGACGGTAAGCCACGGCCTTACGCACAGCGGCATACAGCAGATAGGCATTTAGCAAACCACGAATTGCCAACGAGTGTGATTCGAAACTGATACGCAGGCCGAATACCATCTCCTCAAACCGAAACAAAGCGCGCGCAGGAGTATCGGCGCTGTGCTCGGACAGGTCATGTGCAATCATCACATCTAGCACGCAGGCTTTAGGAAATACCTCTTCATAGCGAATAAAAAAGTTGCTGTCGGTGGCATAAAAGCGTAGACGCTCATCGTAAAACGGCGACATGCGCTGGTAGCAGGCTTTGGTGAAGATCAAGCCGCTGTTGATACCTACAAGGTTCTTTGAAGGGACTACGCCGGGGGTTACGGAGGGTGTCAAACGGCCCTTGAATTGCCAACGTGCTCCAGGGCTGACCAATTGGTTGTTACTGACCATCATTGGCAGGTATACACCAACCTGATTACCATCATGCGTGTTGAGCACTTGCTGAATCTGCTCCAGGCAGTGGGAAAGGCTTACATCCGAATAGTTGGTGTCGTCGTCCGAGATCATGAACAGGTCGACCCCGGCGGCAAACGCCTGTTCGGCCACCTGGTTGTAGACCACCGACAACCGCTGGTTGTCCGCCTCGTACCAGCGTACGCCCGGGCACGGCTGTGCCACGCCGGGGGAGTTGTTCCAGACGTACAGCTGCAGGTCGATACCCTCGTCACGCAGCAACGCCTGCTGCGCGAGCAACGACTGCAGGGCAATCGAGTCCTGGCTAGCTTTCCGGTACAGAACGATCAGGACTGCCAAGCTCAACTTTTGTTCTTCTGTTTTCACCAATGATCACCATCACCACGATCGCGAAAATATAGAGGACAACACTGTTCGTATAGGACTGGAAGAAGAACGAGCTCAGGAAGAACGGGTAGCTGGCAATCACGAAGTTGCCCAGGCCGTTTTTCCAGGAGCTGGCGCGAGGCCTGTCCCGCACGATGATCGTCACCAGCTTGTGATACCAAAGGATCAACCCGGCCATGATCAGCAGGCCGACCAGACCGCAGGTGGCCAGCAGATTGAGCCAGAACGAATCGAACCAGTGCGACTGGCCCGGGCCTACCGCGCCAAAGCCATAGCCCATGGGGTGCGCGCCAAGCACCTCAAACATGTGCAGCCACTGCCGCTCGCGGTCCAGTGCCGACAAGTCCCCGGTGTAGCCCATCGACAGGTAGGCGAAAATCGCCACGGTCAGGCCCACGAACTGCAGGTAGCCCAGCAGCGAGATCAGCCAGGCCGTGCGCAGCACCCGGGCTGCCACCAGCATCGAGCAGATGCACACCAGGCCGATCATGGCCGTACGCACCGAACCGATCACAATCAGCCCGCACAGCAGCAGGAAGGCAACACTCAGCAGCAGGCGCCGGGTCAAAGACCAGTTGCGCCCGCTGAGCAACACGGCCAGGGTCATGGCGGCGGTATTGAGGATAACTGCAGAAAATTCCAGCGTGCCGGTAAAGAAGCCAGAAACCCGCGGCAGCCCGTCACGCATCGAGTTGTAGGGTTGCAACTCATAGCCTTTGGCGGTAAGCAGCGGCCAGTACCAGAACTGCTCGGCCGAGGCGATGGTTAGGTACTGGTAAAACGCATACACGCCGGTGAGTACGCTCATTGCCAGCACCGACCAGTACACATGGCGCAGCTTCTTTTCGGCCGGCACCGCTTGGGACCAGATAGCCACCGCCATGCCGACGAACACCGGCACGGCCAGTGCGCGGAACATGCGCACCGACGACGCGCTAAGGTCGCCGAACAGCAAATACAGGAAGACGAAGAACAGCACGACGAGTAACCACCGTGCGACTTCGAGGCTGACCATGCCACGTGCCGAGACACTGGCCAGCACCCGCAGCAGCAGCCACATGATCATCAGCAGGCTGATCATTTCTCGCCAACCGGCAAACACACTGCCCAGCCCCAACGTCAACACGACGAAGTCGCTGAAGAACAGCAGGCAGAACAGCACGCCGATAAAGATCTTGATCACACTCACCCTCGCGCTCTGGTCAGCCTGGCCAGCCGGAACAGCGTTACCTTGATCAAGAGCTTGATTCTCGGCACCCAGGCGTAGGCAAACAGCGTTCGCAACGCCAGGTTCGTGTCTATGCGGCACAGGGCATCGAAGACATCCGCAGGGATCATGCTAGTGACCTTACCTGTCGGTTTCATGAAATCGAGGTTGCCCGTCCACGGCAACATGGCTGCCAGTTCGTTCTCGCTGAATTCGCCCCGCTCGATGCAAGCCAGGTAACGCGCTTTCACCGACTCCAGCGAGTTGACCCGCTGCACCGCTTCCACCACCGAGGCACTGGGCCGGGGTTGTTCGATGCTGGCCAGCAGCTGGTCGATGCTAGCCACCTTCAGGCCGTCTGCCGGGGAATAGCCCTGAATCGGCGCCACCAGCCCCACGCAACGCCGGCCCTTGAGCAATTGCTCGGCGAACGCCGTGCCACCGGGTATAGGGTAGCTGTCCAGGTAGAAGTCGGCTTTTTCCGCAAAGGCCAGGTAGTCCTTGTACGGCAGGTGACGGCGGATGAAGAAGCGCTTGGGGTAGCGCAGCTTCACTGTCCACCACCAGGTGTTGGTCAGGGGGTTGGCACCGATGATCCAGCACTCGGCATTGGGGAAACGCTGAAGAATCGCCGTGATCGACGGACGCATGTCCAGGCCGCCGTGGGGCTTGTACTTGGCCGCCGAGGCAGCGCTGAACACCTTGATCCGCTCGTGGGTTGGCACGGCATCCGGCACTTTGGCGCCGCTGGTCTCGATCGGGATCGCCAGGAAGCTCTTCTGGCAGGTGAGGTGCTTTTTCTTGTCCAGATGGTGCCCGTAGGCGCTGATCTCGAAATACACGTCGGCCACCGACGCGCCAAAGCTGAACACGTGGTCGGCATGGTTGACGAAATACACTGTCAGCGCGGCGCCACGTTGTTGCTTCAGCAGGCCGCAGGCGACGGTGGTGATGATGTCGTCCGGGTGAATGTGCAACACCACCTTGTCGTACTGGGCCAGGGTGTCGACGATGGACTGCAGGCGGGCGCACGGGTCATCGCCGCGCGCCACCTCGATATGGGCGAAATAGCCTGCCAGGCGTTCGAGCACCTGGGGCTTGGCGCTGCGCGCGACCAGCAGGTCCACAGGCCCCTCGTGCATGCGCGCCAGGCGCTCCATCAGCCGGGTATGCCCGCCTTGCATATAGGGTTCGCTGACCACATGCAGGCAGCCGCGCGATACGTTGCTGGCAGCTGGCAGCGTGACCTGGCTGGCGCACCGGGCCACCAGGTGGCGCTCCAGCGCGGCAGCCTCGTAGATGTCCAGGTCCACGGCCCAGAGCAGCGCGCCATAGACTTGCGCCTGGGTCAAAGCCGGTCCCGGCGCTGCCGTCAGTATCCGAGCCTGCAGCTGCTCCACCACTTGCTTCATTGCTCAGCTCCGTGCCGAATCAGCGACAATCGACGGCAAACGCCGGAAAACCGTGAAGTACATGACAATCGCGTACAACAGGTAATTGACTGCATAGGCCAGCGTGACCTTCTCGTAACCCCAAAGCTGCGTGAGGTACACCGTCAAGCCGTACAGCGACAGGGTGGCGAGGATTTCCGTCACCAGATACAGCCGCGTCAGGGCCTTGCCCAGCATCAGGTAGGCCATCAGCCAACTGGCGATCTTCAGGCTGTCGCCGACCATCTGCCAGGCGAACAGCTCGCGCATTGGCAGGAACGATTCAGAGAACAGTACCTGGATGATGAAGTCGCGCAGCAGGTAGATCACCAGCCCGGCGAGAATGGTCATGGGCAGGATCAGCTTGTAGCCCTGCAGGATCTCCCGGCGCAGCTCGCCGGCATCTGCCAGTTCGGACAGCCGCGGCAGGTAGTAAACCGCCAGGGTGGTGGTGATCAGCATCAGGTACGCCGAACTCAGGCGCCACATGGCCTCCCAGTAGCCGGCTTGCTCCCAGCCGAAGGTGTTGCCCAGGTAGTCCCGCAGGAACACATGGCAAACCGGCAGGGAGCAGGCCGTGACCACAGCCATCAGCGCGAACTTCGACAGCCGGCCCAGGGCCTGCCGGTCCAGGCCACCAAAAAAGTCCGCCAGGTGGAACCAGGGCGTGCGCATGCAGATCAGCAAGGTGGCCACAAAGCTCAACGACTGGTACACGGCCAAGGCTACCAGCGCACCGTACAGCCCTAGCTGGATGGTCAGCGCGCAGGTTACGACCAGCGAAATCAAGCTGCCCAGGATGTTGGCCAGCACATAACGGGGCACATCCTTCTTGCCATTGAGTACCCCCAACAACAATGAGTTGAAGGCAAAGAACACCAGGGTGGTGGCAAACCACAGCAGCACCGAAGCCAGCGATTCATCATTGAAGAACCAACTGGCCAAAGGTTTACGCAGCACGATGATCAGCACCGCAAGCAGCAGCGAAACCAGTACCGACAAGGTGCCGGCGGTTTTCCACACCTTGCGTTGCTCTTCGGGCTGTTCGGCAAACTCCGCCGTGTACTTGGTCACACCCGTGCTGACGGCACCGCTGGCCAGGGTAGTGAACATGGTCACTGCATTCTGCAGCTGGCCGATGGCCGCATACCCGGCCGGCCCTACGTACAGGGCCAGCACCTTGTTGAGGCCAAGCAAGGTGGCCATCTTTACTGCAACCGCTATGGCATTGAGCAGGCTAGTTCTGATCAGGGTCATACCTGGCACTCAAGGACGCGAAAAGCTGTTGCAGGCGTCAATGACGTGCTGGATTGAGGACTCGGTCAAGGTCGGATCCATGGGCAGGCTCAGCACCTGCTCATGCAGCCGCTCGGTCAGCGGCAACGACAGGTCGGCCAGTTGCGGATAGGCCTGCTGCCGGTGCGGTGGAATCGGATAATGCACCAGGGTCTGTACACCTTGCTGGGCCAGGTGCTGCTGCAACTGTTCACGGCATTCGCTGCGCACCACGAACAGGTGCCAGGCATGCTGGCCGGCAACGCCCGGGTCAGGTAACTGGATGGCCGGGTTGTCGATGCCGGCCAGGTACCGCTGCGCAACCTGCTGGCGCAAGCGTGTTTCTTCGTCCAGGTACGGCAGCTTCACGCTCAGCAGCGCAGCCTGCAATTCGTCCAGGCGGCTGTTCACGCCCTGATACATATTCATGTACTTCACGTGCGAGCCATAGTTGCGCAGCGATTTCAGTGTCTCGGCCAGCGCATCGTCATTTGTGGTGACCGCTCCGGCGTCACCCAGCGCCCCCAGGTTCTTGCCCGGGTAGAAGCTGAAGCCCGAAGCATCACCCCAGGCACCCGCGCGGCGCCCATCCAGTTCGGCAGCGTGGGACTGGGCAGAGTCCTCCAGCACCAGCAGGCCATGCTGCCTGGCGAATGCGTTGATAGCCGGCATGTCGGCCAGGCGCCCGTAAAGGTGCACCGGCATGATCACCCGGGTACGCGGGGTCAGCGCTTGCGCGAGGTTGTGTGCACCCAGGTTGAAGCTGGCCTCGTCGGGCTCTACCAGCACCGGCACCAGCTTGTTCTCGGTAATCGCGAGGATGGTGGCGATATAGGTGTTGGCAGGCACCAGCACCTCGTCGCCCTCGGCGATACGGCCGAGTTGTTTCCAGGCACGCAAGGTCAGTATCAGCGCATCCAGGCCATTGGCCACGCCAATGCAGTGCTTCACCCCGCAGTAGCTGGCGAACTGGGCTTCGAACTGCTTGAGCTTCTCGCCCATGATGTACCAGCCCGAGTCGATGACCTCGGTGCAGGCATCAATCAATGCCTGACGGTATTGCGCATTCACACCCTGTAGATCGAGAAACTTAACCATTGCGGTCTATCACCCTGATAATTTTTGCTGGATTCCCTACGACAACGGCATAAGGCGGGACGTCTTTGGTCACCACCGCCCCTGCTCCCACCATGGCGTACTCGCCTACGACAACACCTGGCAGCAAGGTGGCATTGGCGCCAATGCTGGCTCCGCGCTCCAGGGTAATGCCGTTGAACTGTTCCGGATAAACCTTGGAACGTGGCATCGCATCGTTGGTAAAGGTGGCATTGGGGCCGATGAATACGTCATCGGCTATGCGGGTGCCATCCCAGAGGTAAACGCCGGACTTGACCGTGACGTTATCGCCCAGCACTACATCGCCTTCAATCAGGGTATGCGCGCAGATGTTGCAATTACGCCCGATCTGCGCACCTTTCATGATCACGACAAATTGCCAGACCCGGGTGCCTTCACCTATGGCATCGCTTTTCACATCGGCCAGTTGATGAATGCTAGGCATCGCGTTTCAGCTCCTTGAACGTGGTGTAGTCACGAATGTAGTCGGCCTCGTCGTAGTGCGCATCGGCCAGCACCAGCAGCACGCAATCCGGGCTGAAATCATGCATTTCGTGCCAGACCATGGGCGGAATCAGGATGCCTTTGTTGAACGCGTCCAGCCAATGGTCGGTGCGGGTGGTACCGTCATCCATCACCATCCGGCAGCGCCCGGACACGCAGATGGCCAACTGGTTGAGCTCCTTGTGGGCGTGGAAGCCGCGGGAAACCCCGGGCAGCGTCTCGGTCAGGTAGTACACTCGCTGGATGGCAAAGGGCACATTGTCCAGGGCTTGCAGAGCCACCAACTGGCCGCGGTGATCGCCCAGCACCTTGAAAAGCTCGACCTGGGCCAGGGTGCCTTCATCGGCGGAACTCAAGTGATGCCGGAACGATGGGGCCTGGTTGTCCTTTTCGCTGACGATGAGGCCATCGCGCATCGGCCAGTCAATCGCCAGGTCGGGGTCATCCCAGTGGATACTGCCTTCTGCTTCCTTGTTGTACACATCCGTGGTTTTGTACAGGAAGTGTGTCTCGTCCTCGAGTGCGACAAAACCGTGCGCAAAACCTTCGGGGATCCACAACATGCGGTTGTTGCGCTCGCTCAACTCCACCCCTACCCATTGCCCGAAGGTCGGAGAGCCCGGACGGATATCGACGGCCACGTCGTAGACCGCACCACGCACCACACGCACCAGCTTGCCCTGGGCGTTTGGAGAGCGCTGGAAATGCAGCCCACGCAAGACGCCGCGGTGGGACATGGAGTGGTTGTCCTGGACGAACGCACGGGGCTTGCTCAGGCCAAGCTCGAGCAATGCACCATGAAAACGGGTTTCATTGAAGGTTTCCGTGAACCACCCGCGATCATCCTCGTACACGGCGGGTTCCACTATGACTACATCGGGAATGTTCGTTTGAACAAGCTTCATCGGCAAACCTTTGGCATGAATTTTTGTTGGGGACAGCCAGGCTGGCCCCCTTTATTACGGCAGTTTCACCGTTTGCACGGCAAATGTCTCGCGCTAAATGTAGCGTGCGCGCTGATGTTCATGTTCCGGGTCAGGCCCGGCGTCTTTGCAGATTTTGCAAGGTATATCTGAGCGTTGCAATCAGGCAACCCAGGCCTAGTCCAACAATCACACCTAGCGCAATTATCAAGTTGCGCTTGGGTTTAACTGGTACGTCCGGTTGCTCTATCGTGCCGTCAAGCTGATAAACATTAACATCGCGCTTCGCTGCTACCAGCCCTTGGTAAAATTGCTGTCTTGCCTCTAGATCGCGGAGCTCAAGAATGAACGGATCATCACTTTTACGCTGTTGCAAATTACTGATTTCCGCAGCCAGCGCCTTGCTCCCGCGCATGTAAGTCAACTCGCCATCCATTTTCGAGGACAACGCCTTGGAAACTTCACCGTCTATCAGCGGTGGATTTTCCAGGCCAATGGCAGTTGCAATGCGCAGCGCCTCTTGCAAGCGAGTAATCTTGTCTTCACGTTGCCGCTCACCGTTTTTCCGCAGGTTGTCGAGCTCCAGTTGCAGCGCACTGGCGCGGACCTCTGCCTCCTTGGTCGCATCGTGCAACAGTTCGGCCTTGGCGGCCGCGCCAGCCTTGTCGACATAGGCGGCAGCCCACTCGGACGCCACGGCAGGGTCACGACCTCGGAAGGCCACATAGGCCCGCGCCGGCTCACCGGCCAGTTGCACCACGTCAAAGGAGCCATTGAACGCAGCATACAATGCGCCTTGCGCGCCCTGCCCCGGCGGCATGGAGGGCAAGTACACTTCCTTGAAAAACTGCCGGCGCAGGGTCTCACCGTTCAAATGTTCGACGAAGATGTCAAAGACCTTCCGCGAAGTGAAAGGCTCGAGCCCAGTCTGACTGGTGCGCCCATAGTTCAGATCGGCAATATCGCTGGACGAAGGTGCTGCCAGAAAAACTTTCGCCTCATAAACCGGCTTGGCCAACAGCGCATAAGCCAGTGCAACCGCAGTGACAGCAATCGTCACCAGAAAGATGAACAGCTTTTGCCGCCATACCCCCTCCAGAAACTCCAACAAATCTACTTCTTCACTATTGCTACTGCGGTGCTCGACGTCATTGCGCATTTCTTGGTTTTTTCCTTGGGTCTGACTGTGCACGGTTTCTGGCATACCAAAACAACACGAGCGACTGCATGGAAACTGGCGACACGCGCTCCATCTCCAGTGTAGCGGCAATATGCCAATACCTAGCCAGTCCAGCGTCGGGGGTTAGCCGCAGTAGATAAACCCTGGCGGGATTAGTTCCCGCGTGGTGTCGGCCAGCATGCATTGTCAGACCAAGGGTTCAGGGTATCGAGACCTCCAGGCAGGCACCCGCCTGTTCAGCCTGCTGGCGCAACGCCCCTTGCAGGGACTTTTTGGCGCCCATTTCGCCATGTACCAGCACTACCTTCGCGGGCCGCACCTGGCCACTCAAGGCAAACCGCACCAGCCCCTGCTGGTCCGCATGCCCGGAATATCCCGGCAACGTCATGACTTTGGCCCGCACCTCATACATCTGCCCATCCAGATCAATCTGCACAAACCCTTCCGCCCCTTCACTCGCCTGTATCACCGCGCCCGGCGTACCCTTGGCCTGGTAACCGACAAACATCACCTCATGCCTCGGATCCCCCAGCATGGCCTTCAGGTAATTGACGATGCGCCCACCCGAGCACATGCCATTACCGGCAATCACGATCGCCGGCCGCCCGGTGCTCTTCAGGTAATTGACCACCTGCTGGTGTCGAGCGTGGGTGTCCACGCTGACAAGCTGGCTGAAACCCAACGGGTCGCGCCCTTCGGCAAGGCGCGCCCGGGCCTCTGCATTCCAGTAATCGTGCAGTTCCCGATATACGCTGGTGATGCGCTGAGCCAGGGGCGAGTCGAGAATGATGGGCAACTGCGACCAGTCAAGCGGGTCGTCATCGGGGGCCGGTCCGCCCTTGTTCAGCAAGGCCTTGCGATGAAGAATGCCTTCGAGCTCGTACAGCAACTCCTGGGTGCGGCCGAGGCTGAAGGCCGGAATGAGCAACGTGCCCTGGTCGGCCAGGGCGCGGTCGATGGCCGCTTCCAACCGCTGCTGACGGTCGCCCGCAGGCGGGTGCAGACGGTCGCCGTAGGTGCTTTCCAGTACCAGTACATCGGCTCGCTCCGGGGGTTGTACTGGGCGCAGCAAGGGGTTGCCACAGGCGCCGAGGTCGCCGGAGAACACGTAGCGGGTGCCGGCCTGCGCGTGCTGCACATCGCATTCGACATAGGCCGAACCCAGCAGATGCCCGGCGCGCTGCAGGCGAATGCGACAGTTGAGCCCTGTTTGCTCGACCAGGGTGTGCCACTGTTCGAACGGCAGAGGCACGATCAGGTCGCGGATGAACGCCAGGTACCTTGCCACCTGGGCGGGCTCGCTGCTGATGCTTAGCTTGTAGGCGTCTTCCAGCACCAGTGGCAGCAGCCGGGCGGACGGCTCGCTGCACAGGATGGGACCACGGTAGCCGGCAGCCAGCAGTGCCGGAATGCGACCTACGTGGTCGAGATGCACATGGGTGATGACCAGGGCCTGGATGCCCTGCACGTCGAAACCGAGTGGCGCCGATGGTGCGCCTGGCGCGGCATCGGCGCCCTGCTCCAGGCCGCAATCGATCAGCAGGCTGGTGAACGGGTCGAGGTGCAGTTGATGGCAGGAGCCCGTGACGCCGCGGGTGCCACCATGATGGGAAAGAACGGGATATTCCATGCTGCGCACACTCGCCTGGGCCGAAAATGAAGTGCGTTATTACTCCATGACGGCCGGCGCTGGCATAGGTGACAATTTCCCAAACGGTTGTAGGAAATGCCCTTAGTTACCGCTCAATGCTGCATGACGGGCAGAAGCCTTGATCTTGCGCTTGCTGCGCTGCACGCCGTAGGCACCCAGCAGCGGACCGACTGCCAGGCCAATGACCAGGGCGGCCAGAACCAGCACGGCGACCGGCATGGCCGGGGCAGCCCAACCGAACAGGACCAACGAGACGGTTTGCTGGTTCTCCAGCACGAAGAACAGCACCACAGCCGCCAACAGCAGCACGAACACCGCCGCCAGGGCGCGCTTGAGGTTACGCATCAGATTGCTCCTTGTGGAATCAGGTGTGGGCCTCATGCTCTTCTTCATTGACCCGGTCGCGCAACTCTTTGCCGGGCTTGAAATGCGGCACGAACTTGCCTTCGAGGCTGACCGACTGGCCGGTCTTCGGGTTACGGCCTACGCGAGGGGCGCGATAGTGCAGCGAGAAGCTGCCAAAACCGCGGATCTCGATGCGATCGCCGGTGGCAAGGCATTGTGACATCTGTTCAAGCATGGTCTTGATGGCCAGCTCCACGTCCTTGGACGAGAGCAGCCCCTGATGGGTGACAATACGTTCGATCAGCTCCGACTTCGTCATATTTTTCCCTTCGTTATCAAGCAGCTAGATCATTGCTTAACCAGTTTGTAGCACGCTGGGAGGGATTTGAACAGGGTGGTTCTTGACTTAATAAAAAAATTCAAGATTGAAGTTTTACAGGAATGGTCTAGCCGGCGGCGCCTGGCAGGCCCGGCCTCATCGCCGGCAAGCCAGCTCCCACAGGGATCATGCAGGCTTTTGGAAATCGGGCTTGGGTCGCTGGCCCTGTAGAGATGCTGCCTGCTTCGAAGCCAGGTACCTGCCTGTTGAGAGCAGACTTTTCGCAACACAGGGCCGCTTCACAAGGGGATCGTGCAAGTACTGGGAACATGGACCGGACCACTGCCCCCCGCATGGACATCACCTGCCTTGAGGCCAGCACAGCCCATGTGGGAGCGGGCACGCCCGCGAACACCGGCGTAGCCGGTGCCACCCATCGCGTCGCCCGCTCCCACAGGTGATTGCGTCAGTTTCCGGAGAGGTGGACACACCATTATCCCACTGAGAGGGGGCGGATACGCCAACTGCTGGAAGCCAGACGCCTATGCCAATTGCTGCCGGGAACCCGCTCGGGAAAAGCGTTTGCGCATCGCCAAGGCAGGCTTCTCCACCAGCCCCCAAGACACATATCCCGCCAGCCAGGACGCTGGCACGGCCGCCAACATCAGCCAGTAAGGCCCGGCCCATGGCATCGCCCACGCCAACAATTGCTGGATCGGAAATGCATACAGGTAGATGCCATACGAGTAATCCTCCACAAATGAGGGAAGCTTCAACTGCGGGCAATAAGCTACGTACAACGTGCCGTACATCGTCAGAACGGCAAATGCAAAAACCTCAAGGCGCCCACCCTTGGACAAGATGAACAAAGCAACGCAGGCAAGCAACAGCCACCTGGTATACGGGATCACCGCCCGACACGAATAGAACGCCGCCCCTGCCAGGAAGCACACCACCAGCTTGAACGGGTACTCCGCAAAGGCTGGATGCAGGGTATGCAACCCCAGTGCGATCACCAACGCGGCAAGCGCCAACCCCATCATCGGCCACCGGCAAACCTTGGCCACCAGAACCAATAGCCAAAGCACCACGTACATGCGCATTTCCAAGGGGATGGTCCACAGGCTGCCATTGACCGAAGCCCCATAGTACCGCGGGGTAAAGCTCACCCCTGGCAAGAGAAACTGGGCATCCTTGAAAACCAGCAATGGGCTATAGACATACCTGTAAACCTGGCGCTGGGAAAGATACTCATCAAGCGGCAGCGAGGTAATGACAGGCCCTAGCACAAAGGCCATGAGCAGCAGGCATACGAGCAAGCCAGGCAAGATCCGCAATGCGCGGGCCAGGTAGAAATCCCGGGCACTATTCTTTTCTCCACTGGCCGCGATCAGAAAACCGCTGACCATGAAGAATACTTCCACGCCCAGGCTATGAACGGGCACCGGCATGCCCAGCAGCAGGCCAGGGTCGGTGCAACTCAGGCACTCCAGATAGGAGAGCGCAAAGGAATGCCCCACCACTACGGCAGTTGCTGCCAGCAGCCTGATGATCAGGAAATTGTTATCGCGCCCGCGACCTTCCATGACGTCGCCAAAACTCAACATCGCACACCCCCCCGACACGGCCTTCTTTCAGCATAAAAAAAAGGCGACCCGAAGGTCGCCTTTTTTTACCGATCAAACAGAACTCAGTTCTGCTTGGCCATTGCTTCGCGCAGCAGCGCAGCCATGGTGGTGTCGGCAGCCGCTTCCGGAGCGTTTTTCAGGCTCTGGATGGCTTCGCGCTCTTCAGCATCGTCCTTCGACTTGATGGACAGGCTGATAACGCGGGACTTGCGGTCAACGCTGATGATCTTGGCTTCGATCTCTTCGCCTTCCTTCAGGACGTTACGCGCGTCTTCAACGCGGTCACGACTGATTTCGGAAGCTTTCAGAGTAGCTTCGATATCGTCGGCCAGGGTGACGATGGCGCCTTTGGCGTCAACTTCTTTCACGATGCCCTTGACGATAGCGCCCTTGTCATTGACAGCAACGAAGTTGGAGAACGGATCGTCTTCCAGCTGCTTGATGCCCAGGGAGATGCGCTCGCGCTCTGGGTCGACCGACAGGATGACGGTTTCCAGCTCGTCGCCCTTCTTGAAACGACGTACGGCTTCTTCGCCGGTTTCGTTCCAGGAGATGTCGGACAGGTGAACCAGACCGTCGATGCCGCCGTCCAGGCCGATGAAGATACCGAAGTCGGTGATCGACTTGATGGTACCGGTGATCTTGTCACCCTTGTTGAACTGGCCGGAGAAGTCTTCCCATGGGTTGGACTTGCACTGCTTGATGCCCAGGGAGATACGACGACGCTCTTCGTCGATGTCCAGAACCATGACTTCCACTTCGTCGCCAACCTGAACGACTTTCGACGGGTGGATGTTCTTGTTGGTCCAGTCCATTTCGGAAACGTGTACCAGACCTTCAACGCCTTCTTCCAGCTCAGCGAAGCAGCCGTAGTCGGTCAGGTTGGTAACGCGAGCCTGTACGCGAGTACCTTCTGGGTAACGGGCAGTGATAGCTACCCACGGATCTTCGCCCATCTGCTTCAGACCCAGCGAAACGCGGTTGCGCTCACGGTCGAACTTCAGAACGCGTACGTCGACTTCGTCGCCAACGTTAACGATTTCCGATGGGTGCTTGATGCGCTTCCAAGCCATGTCGGTGATGTGCAGCAGGCCGTCGATACCGCCCAGGTCCACGAAGGCGCCGTAGTCGGTGAGGTTCTTGACGATACCCTTGACCTGTTGGCCTTCCTGCAGGGTTTCCAGCAGGGCTTCGCGCTCGGCGCTGTTCTCGGCTTCCAGCACGCTGCGACGGGAAACGACAACGTTGTTGCGCTTCTGGTCCAGCTTGATGACCTTGAATTCCAGCTCTTTGCCTTCCAGGTGGGTGGTGTCGCGCACAGGGCGGACATCAACCAGGGAGCCCGGCAGGAACGCACGGATGCCGTTAACGTCGACAGTGAAGCCGCCCTTAACCTTACCGTTGATAACGCCCTTGACCACTTCTTCGGCGGCGAAAGCTGCTTCCAGAACAATCCAGCACTCGGCGCGCTTGGCTTTTTCACGGGACAGTTTGGTTTCGCCAAAGCCGTCTTCGACCGCGTCCAGCGCAACGTGAACTTCGTCACCGACCTTGATGGTCAGCTCGCCAGCTTCGTTGTAGAACTGCTCGAGCGGGATGACGCCCTCGGACTTCAGGCCAGCGTGTACGGTAACCCAGTCGCCGTCGATGTCGACAACGATACCGGTGATGATGGCACCCGGCTGAAGATTGAGGGTTTTCAGGCTTTCTTCAAAGAGTTCTGCAAAGCTTTCGCTCATTTTAATTCCTGTAGATTCGGGCGAAACAGACGCCCATAGCCACATTCCAGACAATGTGGGTTTGTTTTAAGTAAAGGAAAGCCGGCAGGACGTTGACTGGTGCCCCTGCCTGCTTTCCTGGCTATCAGAGAAGGTCGCGCAGTGCGATCTCGCTCCTGATACGTTGCAACACCTGCTCGATGGACAACTCGGTAGAGTCCAACTGAATGGCATCGACCGCTGGCTTCAGCGGGGCCACTGCACGTTGGGTGTCGCGTTCATCACGCGCACGAATCTCATCCAGCAGACTCGACAGACTAACATCTTCACCCTTGCCCTTCAACTGCAGGTAGCGGCGACGCGCCCGCTCCTCCGCGCTGGCGGTGAGGAAGACTTTCAGCGGCGCGTCCGGGAACACCACGGTGCCCATGTCGCGGCCGTCGGCAATCAGGCCCGGCGCCTCGCGAAATGCGCGCTGGCGCACCAGCAGCGCTTCACGCACTGCCGGCAGCGAAGCAACCATCGAGGCACCGGCACCTACGGTTTCGGTGCGGATGACGTTGCTGACGTCTTCACCCTCGAGGATGATCTGTTGCAGCTTACCGGGCTCGGCGGCGATGAACTGCACATCCAGATGGGCGGCAAGCTTGGTCAGCAGCTCTTCGTTGGTCAGGTCGACGCCGTGGTTGTTGGCGTTGAACGCCAGCAGACGGTACAGCGCGCCAGAGTCCAGCAACCTCCAGCCCAGCTCGCGGGCCAGCAGCCCGGCGACCGTGCCCTTGCCCGAACCGCTTGGGCCGTCGATGGTGATGACCGGCGCCAGGGCACTCACGACTTGCCCTCTTCCGCCACGCGGATGCCCACTTCGGCGCACAGCGCCAGGAAGTTGGGGAACGAGGTGGCGACATTCGCGCAATCGTGGATGCGGATCGGTGCGCTGGCGCGCAGCGAGGCAACGCTGAAGGCCATGGCGATACGGTGGTCACCGTGGCCATGCACTTCGCCGCCGCCCAACTGGCCGCCGTCGATGATGATGCCGTCCGGGGTCGGCTCGCACTTGATGCCCAGGGTGATCAGGCCGTCGGCCATGACCTGGATACGGTCGGATTCCTTCACCCGCAGCTCTTCGGCACCACGCAGCACGGTACGCCCTTCGGCGCAGGCAGCGGCGACGAACAGTACCGGGAATTCGTCGATGGCCAGTGGCACCAGTTCTTCAGGGATGTCGATCCCCTTCAGCTTGGCACCGCGCACACGCAGGTCGGCCACCGGCTCGCCCCCGACTTCACGCTGGTTTTCCAGGGTGATGTCACCGCCCATCAGGCGCAGGATGTCGATCACGCCGGTACGGGTCGGGTTGATGCCAACGTGCTCCAGCACCAGTTCGGAGCCTTCGGCGATGGACGCCGCCACCAGGAAGAACGCCGCCGAGGAAATGTCGGCCGGTACTTCGATACGGGTGGCAGTGAGCTTGCCGCCGGACTGCAGCGAGGCCACCGGGCCGTTGCTGTCGACGCTGTAGCCGAAGCCGCGCAGCATGCGCTCGGTGTGGTCACGGGTTGGTGCAGGCTCGGTGACGGTGGTCTTGCCTTCGGCGTACAGGCCGGCCAGCAGCAGGCAGGATTTGACCTGGGCACTGGCCATCGGCAGCGTGTAGGTCAGCGCCTTGAGCTTGTGACCACCGCGGATGGTCAGCGGCGGGCGGCCTTCAGGGCCGGTCTCGACCACGGCACCCATCTCGCGCAGCGGGTTGGCCACACGGTTCATCGGGCGCTTGGACAGCGAAGCGTCGCCGGTCATGGTCACGTCGAATGGCTGGCCGGCCAGCAGGCCCGACAGCAGACGCATCGAGGTACCCGAGTTGCCCACATACAGCGGCCCGGGTGGCGGCTTGAGGCCGTGCAGGCCGACGCCGTGAATGGTCACGCGACCGTGGTTGGGGCCTTCGATGACCACGCCCATGTCACGGAATGCCTGCAGGGTCGCCAGCGCGTCCTCACCCTCGAGGAAGCCTTCGACCTCGGTGGTGCCTTCGGCCAGTGAGCCGAGCATGATCGAGCGGTGGGAAATCGACTTGTCGCCCGGTACGCGGATTCGCCCGGACAGGCGGCCACCCGGTTGGGCCAGGAAAATCAGATCGTTGGCGTTCATAGCGTCCACATAGGCCCGGCGGGCCAGGATTTTACTGAAATGCTCGCGGGCAACGCGTGCGCGGGTGAATACACCCAGCAGCTGATGCCCGTCCCCTTCAGCGATCGCGTCGCGCAAGGCGTCGAGATCGCTGCGATATGTATCAAGCGTGCGCAGGACAGCATCGCGGTTGGCGAGAAAGATGTCGTGCCACATGGTCGGGTCGCTGCCGGCGATTCTCGTGAAATCGCGGAAGCCTCCCGCAGCGTACCGGAAGATCTCGAGGTTTTCATTGCGCTTGGCCAGTGAATCGACCAGGCCGAAGGCCAGCAGGTGCGGCAGGTGGCTGGTGGCGGCAAGCACTTCGTCGTGGCGTTCGACCGACATGTGCTCCACATCGGCGCCCAGCTCGCGCCACAGGCGGTCGACCAGGGCCAGGGCGGCCGGGTCGGTTTCGGCCAGCGGCGTGAGGATGACCTTGTGCCGACGGAACAAGGTGGCATTGGAGGCCTCTACCCCGCTCTGCTCGGAGCCGGCGATGGGGTGGCCGGGGACGAAGCGTGGCAGGCGCTCTCCAAAGACGGCGCGCGCCTCACGCACGACATTGCCCTTGGCGCTGCCGACGTCGGTGATGACGGCATCGCCAAGGTCGAGCACGGCCAGGCGGGCCAGGACTTTTTCCATGGCCAGGATAGGCACGGCCAACTGGATGACATCGGCACCGACACAGGCGGCGGCAAGGTCTTGCTCGCAGCGATCGACCACGCCCAGGGCCACGGCCTGCTTGCGCGAAGGGGCATCCAGATCGACACCGACCACTTCGCGGCACAGGCCGCTTTCACGCAGGCCCTTGGCGAACGAGCCACCGATCAGGCCAAGGCCGACCACGACCAGGCGGTTGATGATTGGCGCGGGTTTGGTTGTTACTGCTTTTACCACTGGTGCGAACCCTGTTCAGAAATCTAGACAGCCTGCTGGACCCATTGGGGCCGCTGTGCGGCCCTTCGCGGGCACGCCCGCTCCCACAGAGTTCGACATCACGCTGTCACTGTGGGAGCGGGCGTGCCCGCGAAGGGCTGCAAAGCAGCCCCAAAGGCCTTGAATCAAAGCACCGCCTTCGGATACGAACCCAGCACCTTCAGCGCCACAGCCTCCTGGCTGATCTGCTCGAGCACCGCCTTGATCAGCGGGTCGCGGTGGTGGCCGACGAAGTCGATGAAGAACACGTAGGTCCACTTGCCGCTGCGCGACGGGCGGGTCTCGATGCGAGTCAGGTCGATGCCGTTCTGGTGGAACGGTACCAGCAGCTCGTGCAAGGCACCCGGCTTGTTGCTCATCGATACGATGATTGAGGTCTTGTCGTCGCCGGTCGGCGGCACTTCCTGGTTGCCGATCATCAGGAAGCGCGTGGAGTTGTCCGGGCGGTCTTCGATCTTTTCGGCCAGGCGAGTCAACCCGTACAGGTTGGCCGCCATGTCACCGGCGATCGCCGCCGAATTCCACTCGCCCTTGACCCGCTTGGCCGCCTCGGCATTGCTCGATACTGCCACGCGCTCCACATTCGGGTAATGCGCATCCAGCCACTTGCGGCACTGGGCCAGCGACTGGGCGTGGGAGTAGATGCGGGTGATGCTGTCGGTCTTCGTGTTCTCGCCCACCAGCAGGTGGTGATGGATGCGCAACTCGACCTCGCCGCAAATCACCATGTCGTGCTCGAGGAAGCTGTCCAGGGTGTGGCTGACCGCGCCTTCGGTGGAGTTTTCCACCGGCACCACGCCAAAGTTGACGGCACCGGCCGCCACTTCGCGGAACACTTCGTCGATGGCCGCCATCGGCCGGCTGATCACCGCGTGGCCGAAGTGCTTCATGGCCGCGGCCTGGGTGAAGGTGCCTTCAGGGCCGAGGTAGGCGATTTTCAGAGGCTCTTCCAGGGCCAGGCACGACGACATGATTTCGCGGAACAGCCGCGCCATCTCTTCGTTGTCCAGCGGGCCCTTGTTGCGCTCCATCACGCGCTTGAGCACGGCGGCTTCGCGCTCGGGGCGGTAGAACACCGGCTTTTCGCCTTCCGCCAGCGAGGCGGTCTTGACCTTGGCCACTTCCTGGGCGCAGCGGGCGCGCTCGCTGATCAGCTCGAGGATCTTCTCGTCGAGGCTGTCGATGCGAACGCGCAGCGCCTTCAGTTCGTGCTCGGACATCAGCCGTGCTCCTTCTCGAATTCGGCCATGTAGGCCACCAGGGCTTCGACTGCTTCAAGGCCCAGGGCGTTGTAGATGGAGGCGCGCATGCCGCCTACCGAACGATGGCCCTTGAGGTTGAGCAGGCCACGGGCGTCGGCGCCGGCGAGGAAGGCCTTGTCCAGGCGCTCGTCAGCCAGGCGGAACGGCACGTTCATCCACGAACGGGCGTTGTGGCTGATCGGGTTGGTGTAGAACTCGCTGCTGTCGATGAAACCGTACAGGCGGTCTTTCTTGGCGCGGTTGCGCTGCTCCATGGCATCGACGCCACCCTGCTCTTTCAGCCATTCAAACACCAGGCCCGAGAGGTACCAGGAGTAGGTGGCCGGGGTGTTGTACATCGAGCCGTTGTCGGCCGAGACCTTGTAGTCGAGCATGGTCGGGCAGCTGCTGCGGGCGCGGCCCAGCAGGTCTTCGCGCACGATCACCACTACCAGGCCGCTCGGGCCGATGTTCTTCTGCGCGCCGGCGTAGATCAGGCCGTACTGCGACACGTCGATCGGGCGCGAGAGGATGTCGGACGACATGTCGACCACCAGCGGCACGTCACCGGTTTCCGGCACCCAGTCGAACTGCAGGCCACCGATGGTCTCGTTGGACGCATAGTGCACGTAGGCGGCGTTCTTGGTCAGCTTCCACTCGTTCTGGCCCGGGATGGTCAGGTAGTCGTAGGGCTTGGCGCTGGCGGCGACGTTGACGTTGCCGAAGCGGCGCCCTTCCTCGATGGCCTTTTTCGACCAGATGCCGGTCTCGATGTAGTCGGCAGTGCCGTTTTCCGGCAGCAGGTTCAGCGGGATTTCGGCGAACTGCTGGCTGGCGCCACCCTGCAGGAACAGCACCTTGTAATTGGAGGGGACGGACAGCAGGTCACGCAGGTCCTGCTCGGCCTTTTCGGCGATGGCCACGTAGTCGTCGCTGCGATGGCTCATTTCCATCACCGACAAGCCCTTGCCACGCCAATCCAGCATCTCGGCCTGAGCGCGCTGCAGAACAGCGTCAGGAAGCGCAGCAGGGCCTGCGCAGAAGTTAAAGGCTCGTTTGCTCACATCCACTCTCGCTCTGCCAAATGGTACAAAATCTTAATTCGGTGCCGACCCGTCAAGACTGTGTCGCCTGCCATGGGCCTGCTTTGCAGGCCATCGCCGGCAAGCCAGCTCCCACAGGGACCGCACAAACCTCAAAGCTCGCGCCGGACCTGTGGGAGCCCGGCTTGCCGGCGATGGGCCGCACAGCGGCCCCAATGACCTGGCCTGATCAGTCAAACGGGGCGACCTTGGTCGCCCCGTTCGGGTTTTACGCTTGCTTACTCCTGCGGGGCCTCTTCGGCGCCAGCAGCTTCTTCGTTGTCTGGCGCTTCAGCCTCGACGCCCTCTTCGTCCGCCTCGATCACATCATCGAGTTCGTCCTCGGAAGGCTCCTGGATACGCTCCAGGCCCACCAGCGTCTCGTCGGCAGCCAGCTTGATCAAGGTCACCCCCTGGGTGTTACGGCCCAAGCTGGACACTTCACCAACGCGGGTACGCACCAGCGTGCCCTGGTCGGAAATCAGCATGATCTCTTCGCCTTCCTGCACCTGGATGGCGCCGATCAGCAGGCCATTGCGCCCCTTGGTGCCCATGGCTATCACGCCCTGGCCACCACGGCCGCGACGCGGGAACTTGGACAGCGGGGTGCGCTTGCCAAAGCCACGCTCGGAGGCAGTGAGGATCTGCGCGCCGGATTCCGGGATCAGCATGGAGATGATCTGCTGGCCCTTGCCCAGCTTCATGCCGCGCACGCCACGGGCGTTACGGCCCATCTCGCGCACCACGCTTTCAGCGAAGCGGATCACCTTGCCTGCGTCGGAGAACATCATGACTTCCTTGGCACCGTCGGTGATGGCCGCAGCGATCAGGGTGTCACCTTCCTTCAGCTTCAGGGCGATCAGGCCGTTGGAGCGCGGACGGGCGAACTGCACCAGCGGGGTCTTCTTCACGGTACCCGAAGCGGTGGCCATGAAGATGTAGGCGCCGGTCGGCTCGGCCACCCACTCAGGGGTATCGCCGTCTTCCTCGTCCACTTCCTCGGCCTCGACCACTTCGCCTTCGAGCACGGTGTCTTCCGCGTCCTCCAGCTCTTCGTCGGCGTCAGCATTCTGCTGCAGGGCCTCGAGGTCGATCTGCAGCATGGCGGTGATGCGCTCACCTTCCTCCAGCGGCAACAGGTTGACCAGCGGGCGACCGCGGGCGGCGCGGGACGCTTCAGGGATGTCGTAGGTCTTCAGCCAGTACACCTTGCCCTTGCTGGAGAACAGCAGCAGGGTGGCGTGGCTGTTGGCAACCAGCAGGTGCTCGACGTAGTCCTCGTCCTTCACACCGGTAGCCGACTTGCCTTTGCCGCCCCGGCGCTGGGCCTGGTAGGCGGACAGCGGCTGGGTCTTGGCGTAGCCGCCGTGGGAGATGGTCACCACGCGCTCTTCTTCCGGGATCATGTCGCCGTAGTTGAGGTCGTGGCGCGCATCGAGGATTTCGGTACGGCGGGCATCGCCATATTCGGCGCGGATAGCTTCCAGCTCTTCGCGGATCACTTCCATCAGGCGCTCGGCGCTGCTGAGGATGCGGATCAGTTCGCCGATCTGCTCGAGGATTTCCTGGTACTCGGCCAGCAGCTTCTCGTGCTCCAGGCCGGTCAGGCGGTGCAGGCGCAGGTCGAGAATGGCCTGGGCCTGTTCCGGCGACAGGTAGTACTTGCCTTCACGCAGGCCGTACTGCTCCGGCAGGTCCTCGGGGCGGCAGGAATCGGCGCCGGCACGCTCGACCATGACCTGCACGGCACTGGATTCCCAGGCAGTGGAAACCAGGGCTTCCTTGGCTTCGGACGGGGTCGGCGAGGCCTTGATCAGGGCGATGACCGGGTCGATGTTGGACAGCGCGACCGCCTGGCCTTCAAGGATATGGCCGCGTTCGCGGGCCTTGCGCAGCTCGAACACGGTACGGCGGGTCACCACTTCACGGCGGTGACGCACGAACGCTTCGAGCAGGTCCTTGAGGTTGAGCAGGCGCGGACGGCCGTCGACCAGGGCCACCACGTTGATGCCGAATACGCTCTGCAGCTGGGTTTGCTGGTAGAGGTTGTTGAGCACCACCTCCGGCACCTCGCCACGGCGCAGCTCGATGACGATGCGCATGCCGTCCTTGTCGGACTCGTCGCGCAGCTCGGTGATGCCTTCGATCTTCTTCTCTTTGACCAGCTCGGCGATCTTCTCGATCAGGCGAGCCTTGTTCAGCTGGTACGGCAGCTCGGTAACCACGATCTGCTGGCGGCCACCGACCTTGTCGATGTCTTCGACCTCGGAGCGGGCACGCATGTAGATGCGACCCCGGCCGGTACGATAGGCCTCGATGATGCCCTGACGGCCGTTGATCAGGCCTGCAGTCGGGAAGTCCGGGCCAGGGATGTGCTGCATCAGCTCATCGATGGTGACTTCGGGGTTGTCGATGAGCGCCAGGCAGCCATCGATGACCTCGCCGAGGTTGTGCGGCGGGATGTTGGTCGCCATGCCCACGGCGATACCGCTGGAGCCGTTGACCAGCAGGTTGGGAATACGGGTCGGCATGACCGCCGGGATCTGCTCGGTGCCGTCATAGTTGGGAACCCAGTCGACGGTCTCTTTGTGCAGGTCGGCCAGCAGCTCGTGGGCCAGCTTGGCCATGCGCACTTCGGTGTATCGCATGGCGGCGGCGTTGTCGCCGTCCACCGAACCGAAGTTGCCCTGGCCGTCGACCAGCAGGTAGCGCAGCGAGAACGGCTGGGCCATACGCACGATGGTGTCGTAGACCGCGGTGTCGCCGTGCGGGTGGTACTTACCGATCACGTCACCGACCACACGGGCGGATTTCTTGTACGGCTTGTTCCAGTCGTTGCCCAGTTCGCTCATCGCATAGAGAACGCGACGATGCACGGGCTTCAAGCCGTCACGCGCATCGGGCAGCGCTCGCCCGACAATCACGCTCATCGCGTAGTCGAGGTAGGACTGTCTCAGTTCGTCTTCGATATTGACCGGGAGGATTTCTTTGGCCAGTTCGCCCATGAGAAGCCTGATTCCTTTTTCTGGTGAAACTTCGCAGCTCCATCAAGGGCCGAACGAAGCTCGCCGCCGCAACGCATAAGGGTGCGACGACTTACGACAAATCAATGAGTTGTGCCATGGATCTGCGCAATGAAGGCCGCCGTGGTGGGCGGTCTTGGAAACTGCCGGATGTTATCACAAAGGCAGGGGCGGTGGGGAGATGTGGCAGGTGGCCTCACACGAGGTTGAATCTTCGGATTTTCACTGGCTTCTTCGCGGGCACGCCCGCTCCCACAGGGATATCGCAACACTCGAGAGTGGTGGTGTCCCTGTGGGAGCGGGCGTGCCCGCGAAGAGGCCAGCGAGGTTTCCGATCAGTGCAGGCGCTTGCGGCAGACCAATTGTGCCAGCTTGGCGGCATCCGGCCGCTCGACGATACCGCGCTCGGTCACGATCACATCGATCAGGTCGGCCGGGGTCACATCGAATACCGGGTTGAACACCTCCACATCCGGCGCCACCCGGGTGCCGCCAATGTCCAGCAACTCGTCGGCAGCGCGTTCTTCCAGCGGGATGTCCTCGCCCGTGGCCAGGTTCAGGTCAATGCTGGTGCTCGGCGCCACCACCATGAATCGCACGCCGTGGTGCATGGCGCTGACCGCCAGCTGGTAGGTACCGATCTTGCCGGCCACGTCGCCGTTGGCGGCGATGCAGTCCGCCCCCACCACCACCCAGGTGATGCCCTTCATCTTCATCAGGTGGGCCAGCGCCGAGTCGGCGCACAGGGTCACCGGGATGCCTTCGTTGGCCAGTTCCCAGGCAGTCAGGCGCGAACCATGCAGCCAGGGGCGGGTCTCGCCGGCATACACCCGCTCGACCATGCCCTCCAGGTAACCGGCGCGGATCACCCCCAGGGCGGTACCGAAGCCACCACAGGCAAGGGCGCCGGCATTACCGTATGTGAGCAGCGCCTGGGCGTTGCCCTGGTGGCGGCGGATCAGCTCGATACCGTGCTGGGCCATGGTCAGGTTGGCTTCGCGGTCACTTTCATGGATGGCCACCGCTTCGGCCTCCAGCGCCGCCAGCACGCCTTCGTCCGGACGCAGCCGCTGCAGGCGCTCACGCATGCGGTTCAGCGCCCAGAACAGGTTGGCGGCGGTAGGGCGCGCTTCAGCCAGGACGAGGAAGTCTTCTTCCAGGTCCATTTCCCAGTCGCCGCCCTCGGCCAGCCGCTCTTCCAGGGCCAGCACCAGGCCATAGGCCGCGGCAATGCCGATGGCCGAGGCGCCGCGCACGGCCATGTCGCGGATCGCCACTGCCACCTGCGCGACATTGTCGCAGGCCAGCCAGCGCTCTTCCGACGGCAGCAGGCGCTGGTCGAGCAGGTGCAAGACGCCGCCCTGCCAGCGGATCCCGGTCACCTTCTCCGCCGCCAAAAGTCGCTCGCGCATCGCCTCTCCCCGTCGTTCGGATATCAAAAGCCGGCGATTATAGCGACCCTCGGGGCCGAGCGCTCGGGTATACTCCGGCGCAATTTTGCGAAGTTTCAGAGGACTGTTCTAATGAGCAACGTCGACCGCGCCGAAATCGCCAAGTTCGAAGCGCTGGCCCACCGCTGGTGGGACCGCGAAAGCGAGTTCAAGCCGCTGCACGAAATCAACCCGCTGCGCGTCAACTGGATCGACGAGCGCGCCAGCCTCGCCGGCAAGAAAGTGCTGGACGTGGGTTGCGGCGGCGGCATCCTCAGCGAGGCGATGGCCCTGCGCGGCGCCACGGTCACCGGCATCGACATGGGCGAGGCGCCACTGGCGGTGGCCCAGCTGCACCAGCTGGAGTCGGGCGTGCAGGTGGAATACCGGCAGATCACCGCCGAAGCCCTGGCCGAGGAAATGCCTGAACAGTTCGACGTGGTCACCTGCCTGGAAATGCTCGAGCACGTGCCCGACCCGTCTTCGGTCATCCGCGCCTGCTACCGCATGGTAAAGCCGGGCGGCCAGGTGTTCTTCTCCACCATCAACCGCAACCCCAAGGCTTACCTGCTGGCCATCGTCGGCGCCGAGTACATCCTGAAGATGCTGCCGCGCGGTACCCACGACTTCAAGAAGTTCATCCGCCCGTCCGAGCTGGGCGCCTGGAGCCGTGTTGCCGGCCTGCAGGTGAAAGACATCATCGGCCTGACCTACAACCCGCTGACCAAGCACTACAAGCTCAGCAGCGACGTTGACGTCAACTACATGATCCAGACCCTGCGCGAGGAATGAGCATGCGTTTGCAAGCAGTACTCTTCGACATGGACGGCACCTTGCTCGACACGGCGCCGGACTTCATCGCCATCTGCCAGGCCATGCTCGCCGAGCGCGGCCTGCCGGCCGTCGATGACAAGTTGATCCGCGACGTGATCTCGGGCGGTGCCCGGGCAATGGTCGCCGCGACCTTCGCCATGAGCCCGGAGGCCGAGGGCTTCGAGGCGCTGCGCCTGGAGTTCCTCGAGCGCTACCAGCGTGACTGTGCGGTGCACAGCAAGCTGTTCGACGGCATGGCCGAGCTGCTGGCCGACATCGAGAAAGGCAACCTGCTGTGGGGCGTGGTGACCAACAAGCCGGTGCGCTTCGCCGAGCCGATCATGCAGCAACTGGGCCTGGCCGAGCGGTCGGCGCTGCTGATCTGCCCGGACCATGTCAAGAACAGCAAGCCCGACCCCGAGCCGCTGATCCTCGCCTGCAAGACCCTGGGCCTGGACCCGGCCAGCGTGCTGTTCGTCGGCGACGACCTGCGCGACATCGAGTCTGGCCGCGACGCCGGCACCCGCACGGCGGCGGTGCGCTACGGCTATATTCATCCAGAGGACAACCCCAACAACTGGGGCGCCGACGTGGTGGTGGACCACCCGCTGGAACTGCGCAAGGTGATCGACAGCGCGCTGTGCGGCTGCTGAACCCCGTCTAGACCGCAGCACAGCCCCTGTGGGAGCGGGTTCACCCGCGAATGCGCCAGCCCAGGCGACACCGGCGCCTGATAGTACGCATTCGCGGGCAAACCCGCTCCCACAGGGGACGGTGCCGCGCCAACGAACTCGAAGGACCTACCATGTTCGACTACACCGCCCGCCCCGACCTGCTGCAAGGCCGGGTCATCCTGGTTACCGGAGCCGGCCGCGGCATCGGCGCCGCTGCTGCCAAGGCCTACGCTGCGCTGGGCGCCACCGTGCTGCTGCTGGGCAAGACCGAGGCCAACCTCAACGAGGTCTACGACCAGATCGAAGCCGCCGGGCACCCGCAACCGGTGGTGATTCCGTTCAACCTGGAAACCGCCCTGCCCCACCAGTACGACGAACTGGCGGTGATGATCGAGGACCAGTTCGGCCGCCTCGACGGCCTGCTGAACAACGCTTCGATCATCGGCCCGCGCACGCCGCTGGAGCAGCTGTCGGGTGACAACTTCATGCGCGTGATGCACATCAACGTCAATGCCACCTTCATGCTCACCAGCACCCTGCTGCCGCTGCTGAAGCTGTCGGAAGACGCTTCGGTGGTGTTCACCAGCAGCAGCGTCGGGCGCAAGGGCCGGGCCTACTGGGGCGCCTACGGCGTGTCCAAGTTCGCCACCGAGGGCCTGATGCAAACCCTGGCCGATGAACTGGAAGGCGTGGCACCGGTGCGCGCCAACAGCATCAACCCGGGTGCCACGCGCACGGCGATGCGGGCACAGGCCTACCCCAGCGAAAACCCGCAGAACAACCCGCTGCCGGAAGAGATCATGCCGGTATACCTGTACCTGATGGGGCCGGACAGCAAAGGGGTGAATGGGCAGGCGTTCAACGCCCAGTAGGCCTGCACCGGCCTCTTCGCGGGCACGCCCGCTCCCACAGGATCACCACAGCCTTTGAGAACTGCGCCATACCTGTGGGAGCGGGCATGCCCGCGAAGAGGCCGGGACAGGAGAGCGATCAGCCCGCTGCCAACACCGGGCGCATGCGCCCCTGTTGGCGCCCTTCCAGCTGCATGCACCGTTCCAGGAACAGGTACATGCAGTCATAACTCTTGCAAATCGCCTTGCGCAGTTCATTGCGCAGCCCCTGGGTCGGGTTCTCGCCGGCCAGGGTGCAGATGATCTCCAGCGCCTCCCACGGGTGCGCATCGTCATACTGGGCATGCATCTTCAGCCACTTCATCGCCCGCTTGCGCTGGTCCTCCGGGAAGCCCTGCGCATAGGTGTCGGTGGAGCACACCACCGCCGACCATTCACCGGTCGCACCTTCGATGGCGTAATTGGTCGCCGCCATGGAAATGGCCAGGTTCTCGGTGGCGCACACGCGCCAGCACCAGTCATTCAGGCCGTTCAGCTCTGGCGGCACATCCTGGGCCTGCAGCTCGTGCAGGTGCACGCCATGCGCCTGGCACCAGTTCACCCAGTAGTCAGCGTGGTTGAGCTCGACACGGATGTTGCGCATCAGCCAGCGCCGCGCCATGTCTTCGCCCTGATGGCGGCCATAGCGGGTCTTGGTCAGGTTGTGGGCCATGTACAGCGAAAACTGCTCCACCACCGGCCAGCCACCTATCAGGTACTGGCGAATGGTCGATTGCTTCAGCTGGCCATCGCGCAGGCGCGCGTAGAACTCATGCTCCACTACCCGGCGCTTGCTCTCGCGGCAGTCTTCAATCAGTTGCTGGGCCCATTGGGGGTAGCTGGCGGGGTCCATCAAAGGCCCGATACGAACGAATGCGTCAATCACTTTCAGCTCCTTGATCCTTGTGATTTCTAGCTAGCGAAACGTGCCAGGTGCCCGCTGCAACAGAGGCCGGGCGGCGATCCGTTGGCGCTGCAGACTGTCACAGGTGAACACCTGAGGGCGTTCGATGAGATAGCCCTGGGCGTAATCCACGCCAATTTCCTGCAAGGCCTGCTCGATCAAGGGTGTTTCGACGAATTCGGCGATGGTGCGCTTGCCCATTACATGACCGATATGGTTGATGACCTCGACCATGGCCCGGTTGACCGGGTCGTCGAGCATGTCCTTGACGAAGCTCCCGTCGATCTTCAGGTAGTCCACAGGCAAATGCTTGAGATAGGCGAACGACGACATGCCGGCGCAGAAATCATCGAGCGAGAAGCGACAACCGAGCCCCTTCAATTCGTTGATGAAGCGGATGGCGCTGCCAAGGTTGGCTATGGCGCTGGTTTCGGTGATTTCGAAACAGATCATCCGTGGCGGAATGGCGTATTCGACGAACAGGCGC
Organism: Pseudomonas sp. B10(2017); assembly: GCF_002113295.1. Taxonomy (NCBI): domain Bacteria; kingdom Pseudomonadati; phylum Pseudomonadota; class Gammaproteobacteria; order Pseudomonadales; family Pseudomonadaceae; genus Pseudomonas; species Pseudomonas sp. B10(2017). The sequence continues at coordinate 157,759 of NZ_NEJU01000008.1, read as the reverse complement.
TGCAGGTACTCGAGGAACTTGTCATCGCCAATGCTCGACCCCGACAGGTTGATTGCGCAGATCGACAACGGCCCCTCGCGCCCTTCGTCCAGGCATTGGCGGATAACCAGGAACACATTGCGCACCACCCAGCGGTCCAGCGCGGTCATCAGGCCGTAGCGCTCGGCCGCCGGGATGAAGCTGCTGGGCAGGATGGTACGCCCGCTTTCGTCGTGCAGGCGCAGCAGGATTTCGATATGCCCGGGGCCCTCGAAGGTTTTCAGTGGGGCGATTTCCTGGGCGTACAGGCAGAAGCGGTTTTCTTCCAGGGCCACGTGCAAGCGCTGGATCCAGGCCATTTCACCAAAGCGCATGGACAGTTCGCTGTCGTCGGCATGGTACACCTGCACGCGGTTGCGGCCCTTTTCCTTGGCCATGTAGCAAGCCATGTCGGCGGCGCGCAGCGAGGTCTCGAGGGTGCCGGGGGACTGGGCCATGTGCACCAGGCCGACGCTGACGGTGGTGACGAACGGCCGCCCTTTCCACACGAAATGCAGGCTCTGCACCAGCTGGCGCAGCTGCTCGGCAATGCGCTCGGCCTGGTCGGGCGGGCAGTTTTCCAGCAGCACGCCAAATTCATCCCCACCCAGCCGCGCCAGGGTGTCGCCTTCGCGCAGGCCTGACTGCAGCACGGCGCAGATGTGCCGCAGCAGCTCGTCGCCAGCGGCATGCCCGCAGGTATCGTTGACCAGCTTGAACTGGTCGAGGTCGAGGAACATCAGCGAATGCCGCCCGGCCTGGCGCGCCAGGTCATTGAGTGCCTGCTCCAGGCGGTATTCGAACTCGCGGCGGTTGGCCAGGCCGGTCAGGGCGTCGTGGGTCGCCTGCCAGGACAGGTTGGCGATGTACTGGCGCTCCTGGGTCATGTCGTGCAGCACCAGCACGATGCCGCTGACCTGGCCGTCATTGACGATCGGCGAGCCGACCAGGTTGACCGACACGGTGCTACCGTCCAGGCGCTGGATCAGCCGGGCATGCTCGGCGCCACCCTTGAGGCTGCCGCTGAGCACCTGTTCGACCAGGCTGCGGCCATCTTCCTCGGCCTGCTCGTCCACCAGGCTGAACAGCGCCGACAGCGGCAAGCCCTGGGCCTGGCCGGCCTGCCAGTGGGTCAGTTGCTCGGCGGCCGGGTTCATGTAGCCGATACTGCCCTCCACATCGGCGGTAATCACCGCATCGCCAATGGCCTGCAGGGTGATCTGCGCCCGCTCCTTTTCTTCCTGCAGGGCGCTGGCAAAGGCCTGGCGCTGGGCCAGCAGCTTGCTGGAGCGGCGCCAGGCAATGGCAATCAGGAACATCGCGGTCAGCAGGTTGGTGATCAACAGCACCCGCAGCAACATGCGCGAGCCCTCGCCCAAGGCATCGCTGAACGCCTTGGCGGCCGGGGTTACCCCTTCGTTGATGGTGACGATGCGCGCCTTCCAGTCGCTGAGCGTGCGGGCGTCGACCGGGCCAGCAGCAAAGCTGCTGCGCATTTCCATGGCCAGCATATCCAGCTTGCCCAGGTAGTCGTCGCCGATATCCCAGTAGTCGATGGCCGTCTGCATGTAGCTGACGTTGCGAAAGTTGCGGTAGAACCAGATGATCCGCTCGACATCGTCGGGGTGGTTGCCGCCTTGCAGCACGGCCTGGCGCGCGGCGTCCAGGTCGGGGCTGGGCTGGTCCAGCACTTCGCGCAGCTGGTGGTCGCCCTGGGGCACGGTGATGGCCTGGCGATAACGATGGTAGGTGCTGTCGTCGCGGGTTTCGCCGTACAGGGTGAGGTAGTAGATGGCGTCTTTCTGCGCCTTGGACCACAGGCTTTCGCCCGCGACATAGGCACGCACGGCCGATAGCGTATAAAGGCTGAGGCTGCCCAAGGCTACCTGGAAGACCACAACAGCGATGAAGGGCCAGGTGATGCCGAGCAACTTTGGCGCTTCTAGAGTGCGATGTCCCTTCATGGAGTCCCTGTCACAGAGCAGATAAGGCGCAAATCAACCCAGACAAAGCACAGCGTAGGCCATTTGCCATCCTCGCGGATGGGTTTTTTATGACAGGGAACCCGGGGGGCCTGCACGGCCTTCCCGGCCCTATCACCGGCAAGCCAGCTCCCACAGGTACCCCACAATGCTCAGGCCTGTGGTAATCCTGTGGGAGCTGGCTTGCCGGCGATAAGGCCCCCACAGGCTGCCACAAATTCAGCTCTGCTGCAGGTGCCCGTACAACTTGGCATACAACCCACCCTCGGCAATCAGCTGCTGGTGGTCACCATCCTCGGCCACATGCCCGCCATCGAACACCAGCACCCGGTCGGCCTGTTTCACCGCCGACAGGCGGTGGGCGATGATCAGTGTGGTGCGGCCGCTGAGGAAGCGCGCCAGGGCCTGGTGCAGGTTGTATTCGGTGGCAGCATCCAGGGCCGAGGTGGCCTCGTCGAGGATCACCACCTTGGGTTCGGCCAGCACCATGCGGGCAATGGCCAGGCGCTGCCGCTGGCCACCGGACAAGCGCACGCCGGAGCGCCCCACCACACTGTCCAGGCCCTGCGGCAGGGCGGCGATGGTCGCATCAAGCTGGGCAATGCGCAGCGCCTGCCAGCAGGCCTCGTCGCTGCAGTCACGGCCCATGGTCAGGTTGGCGCGCACGGTGTCGTTGAACAACGACGGGTGCTGCAACACTACCGCGACGTTTTCACGCAGGGTTTCCAGGCCGATTTCCTGCAGGCTGGCACCGCCAAAGCGGATGGTGCCGGCCTGGGCGCTATAAAGGCCCAGAAGCAGCTGCACCAGGGTGCTCTTGCCACCACCGCTGGCGCCGACGATCGCCACCTTCTCGCCCGGGGCGATGGACAGGTCGAGGTGCTCGAGCACCGGCTCTTCGGCATAGGCAAAGCGCAGGTCGCGCACTTCGATGCCCACCGTCTCACGGCCGGCGAACGGATCGCTGGCAGCCGGGTACTGCGGCTCGTCGTCGCGTGCCAACAGTTCGTTGAGGCGGCTCAGCGCACCACCGGCGGCGTAATAGGCATATTGCAGGTTGAGCAGCTGCTCCACCGGGCCGATCATGAACCACAGGTAGCTGAACACCGCCAGCATCTGGCCGATCGACAGGTCGGAGAACAGCACGGTAAGCATGGCCGCGGCGCGGAAGATATCGATGCCGAACTGGAACAGCAGGCCACTGGCGCGGCCGCTGGCGTCGCTCTTCCATTGCGAATCCACTGCGTAGTCACGCACTTCGCGGGCGCGCAGGCCAAGGCGACCAAGGAAATAGCCCTGGCGGTTGCCGGCGCGGATCTCCTGAATGGCGTCGAGGGTTTCCGCCAGCGCCTGGGTAAAGCGTGCGGTGCTGTCGTTCTCGAGCTTTTTCAGGTGTTTGACGCGCTTGCCCAACTGCACCGTGAAGTAGATAACCAGCGGGTTGAACAGCAATATCAGCAAGGCCAGCTGCCAGTGCATCCAGATCAGGATGGCCGCCGTGCCGGTCAGGGTCAGCATGGCCACCAGGAAGCGGCTCAGGGTTTCGCCGACAAACTTGTCGAGGGTGTCCAGGTCGGTGACCAGATGGGTGGTCACCGTACCACTGCCCAGGCTTTCGTATTCCTTCAGCGAGATGCGCTTGAGCCGCTCGATCAGGCGAATGCGCAGGCGGTAGACGATGTCCTTGGCCAGGCCGGCGAACAGCTTGGCCTGGAGCACGTTGAATGCCAGGGCGGCCAGGCGCAGGCACAGGGTCAGCAGCAACATCAGGCCGATGTAACCTGCCGCCACCTGCCAGTTGGACGGCAGCAGGTGGTTCATCCACTTCAGCGCGGCATCGCCATGGCCCAGCAGCACTTCGTCCACCAGCAGCGGCAGCAGCAGGGGGATAGGCACGCTGCAGCAGGCCGCCAATACGGCAATGAGGTTGGCGGACCAGAGGTTTTTCTTGTGATGCAGGGCCAGGCGGCGGATTTCCGCCCAGCTCAGTCGATCGGCCGCAGTGTGAGGCTTGCCCGGCACCGGGTCGGGTGACCCAGGCACATCAAGCACAGGCGGCCTGCTGCAGCCAGCGGCCGAGCAAGGGTTGCAGGCGCTCCAGCGGCTGGTAGCCGTTGGTCAGCAGGGCCAGCTGGCCATTACGTTCGGCAAGCAAGGTCGGGAAACCGGCGATGCCCAGGTCCTGGGCCCAGCTGAAATCGGCTGCAGTGGCGGCGCGGGTGTCGGCACGGGCGAAGGCCTCGGCGAACACGGGGCGGTCGAAGCCCGCCTGTTCGGCCAGGTCGACCAGATGCGGTGCAACGGTCACGTCCACGCCCTGCTCGTAGAACGAACGCTGGATCAGCGCCAGCAGCGGCCAGACGCGCTCGGCGTCCAGTTCGCGGGCGCTGACCAGGGCACGGCAGGCCGGCTCGGTGTCGTAGACGAAGCCGTCGGGCATGGCCCCCTCGAAGCGGAACGGCTGGCCGGTGGCATCGGCCACCGCCTGCCAGTGCTCGAGGATGTACTTGCGGGTAGAGCTGTCCAGGGCACTGCCGCCGGTACGCAGCCCGCCCGGCACCAGGTGGGTGGGCACACCTGCATCACGCGCCTGAGCGATCAGGGCCGCTGCCACGGGTGCGAAACCCCAGCACCAGGAGCACATCGGGTCCATCACATAGATCAGGCGTGCAGACATGCATCAAGCCTCGGCTTTGTAGTTGTAACCGATCGGGTGCGGCAGGTTGCGGGCCTTGGCCAGCTCGATCTGCTTCTGCCGGTCGATGGCGCTACGCCGGGTCTTTTCGCTCAGGGTGTCCCAGCAATGCGGGCAGCTGACACCTGGCGAATAGTGCTCGGACGCGCGCTCCTCTGCATTGATCGGGTGGCGGCAGGCGTGGCACTGATCGTACTCGCCTTCGCTCAGGTCATGACGCACCGTGACTCGGTTGTCGAAGACGAAGCAGTCGCCGTCCCACAGGCTTTCTTCCTGAGGCACTTCCTCGAAGTATTTCAGGATGCCGCCCTTAAGATGATAGACCGCCTCGAAGCCTTCACCGAGCATGTAGCTGGAGGCTTTTTCGCAACGGATACCGCCGGTGCAGAACATGGCAACCTTCTTGTGCTTGCTGGGGTCGAAGTTGGCCTTGATGTAGTCGGGGAACTCGCGGAAGGTTTCGGTCTTCGGGTCGATGGCGCCCTTGAAGGTACCGATGGCCACTTCGTAGTCGTTGCGGGTGTCGATCAGCAGCACTTCCGGGTCGCTGATCAGCGCGTTCCAGTCCTTGGGCTCGACGTAGGTGCCGACGGCCTTGTTCGGGTCCACGCCCGGTACACCGAGGGTGACGATCTCTTTCTTGAGCTTGACCTTGGTGCGATAGAACGGCTGTTCGTCGCAGTACGATTCCTTGTGGTCGACATCGGCCAGACGCGGGTCGTTGCGCAGCCAGGCCAGCAGGCCGTCGATGCCTTCGCGGGTGGCCGACACGGTGCCGTTGATGCCCTCGTGAGCCAGCAGCAGGGTGCCCTTGACGTTGTTGTCGAGCATGGTCTGGAGCAGCGGCTCGCGCAGCTCGACGTAGTCTTCCAGGGTGACGAACTTGTACAGCGCCGCGACGACGATGGGTTGGGACATGAAGCAGGATCTCCAGTGGTTGCCCTCGTAAGGGGCGGACCGGGTTACACAAGAAACAGGGGGCCGCTGCGCGCCCCATCGCCGGCAAGCCAGCTCCCACAGGTATTGCGCCACACTCAAGAAGGGCACTTTACCTGTGGGAGCCGGCTTGCCGGCGATGGGCTGCACAGCAGCCCCCTTTTGGGATGTTGCGGATTCTACCAGAACAACAGCAAGGTTTCAGTGCCCGCCGCCCGCGCACACCGGCGAGGCCGGTGCCACGCCGACCTTGGCCCACTCTTCGGCGGTGTAGGTGTGGATGGCCAGGGCATGGATCTCGCCCATCAGCTCACCCATGGTGGCGTACACCTTCTGGTGGCGCTTGACGCTGTTCAACCCGGCAAACTGCTCGCTGACGATCACTGCCTTGTAGTGGGTCTCCTGACCACGACTGTGCATGTGGCTTTCATTGAGCACTTGCAGGTGTTGCGGCGCCAGGGCGGCCAGCTGCTGTTCGATACGCTGTTGCATGGTCATCGCGGCGTACTCACTTCTTCGCCGGGGCGGCGGCCTTGCCAGCGTTCGGGTCCAGTTCCTTGGTCATGTCGTCCAGCAGCTTGTTCACCACCGGTACCGCTGGCTCCAGGCTCTGCTGGGTCAGCTGGGCCGACTGCTGGGTGACCTTGGGCATTTCGCGCAGCACTTTCTTGCCCAGCGGCGATTCGTAGAACTTGACCAGGTCCTTGAGCTCCTGCTCGGTGAAGGTCTGGGTGTAAAGGTCGACCATCTTCGGCTTCAGCTTGTTCCAGCCGATGGCGTTGTCCAGCGCGGCGTTGGCCTTGGCCTGGTAGCTTTCCAGCACCGGCTGCTTGGAGGCCGGGGCCTTGGTCTGGGCGAAACGCTGGGCGAACATCTGCTGGACCTGCATGTACACCGGGGTGCCCAGCTTGTCGGCGTTGGCCAGGGTCAGGAATTTCTCGGCAGCAGCGTTGTGGCTGGCGGTGGCAGCGAGTACCTGGCCGCTGGCGCAAGCCAGGGCAACGGCGGCACAAAGGACACGGAGACGGGTCATTGCATTTCCTTCAGAAGAGAGGGAGGCGGGTACCTCAGAGTAGAGCATTCTGCGCCGTGGTGGCGATGTGCTCAAGTGGCACGACGAGCGACGGAACCGCTCGGTCGAATCAGGGCCTAAACTGCGATTTCGAACTACACAGGAGTGAGTACAGAATGAGCCGTATCGAGACAGACAGCCTGGGCCCGGTCGAAGTTCCTGAGGACGCCTACTGGGGTGCGCAGACCCAGCGTTCGCTCATCAACTTCGCCATTGGCAAGGAACGCATGCCCATCGCGGTGCTGCACGCCCTGGCGCTGATCAAGAAGGCCGCAGCACGCGTAAACGACCGTAACGGCGACTTGCCAGCCGACATCGCCCGGCTGATCGAACAGGCCGCCGACGAAGTGCTGGGCGGCCAGCATGACGACCAGTTCCCGCTGGTGGTCTGGCAGACCGGCAGCGGCACGCAGAGCAACATGAACGTCAACGAAGTGATCGCCGGGCGGGCCAACGAACTGGCCGGCAAGGGCCGTGGCGGCAAGGCGCCCGTGCACCCCAACGACCACGTCAACCGCTCACAGAGTTCCAACGACTGCTTCCCCACCGCCATGCACATCGCTGCGGCGCACGCGGTGCACGACAAGCTGCTGCCGGCCATCGCCGAGCTGTCCTCGGGGCTGGCCGAGCTGTCGGCACGCCACCACAAGCTGGTAAAGACCGGCCGCACGCACATGATGGACGCCACGCCGATCACCTTCGGCCAGGAAGTGTCGGCCTTCGTCGCCCAGCTCGACTACGCCCAGCGTGCCATCCGCGCCACCCTGCCGGCGGTGTGCGAACTGGCCCAGGGCGGCACTGCCGTGGGTACCGGCCTCAACGCCCCGCATGGTTTTGCCGAAGCCATCGCCGCCGAGCTGGCGGCGCTGTCCGGCCTGCCGTTCGTCACTGCGCCGAACAAGTTCGCTGCCCTCGCCGGCCACGAGCCGCTGACCAGCCTGGCCGGCGCCCTGAAAACCCTGGCCGTTGCCCTGATGAAAATCGCCAACGATTTGCGCCTGCTGGGTTCCGGCCCGCGCGCCGGGCTGGCCGAGGTGCGCCTGCCGGCCAACGAGCCGGGCAGCTCGATCATGCCAGGCAAGGTCAACCCGACCCAGTGCGAAGCGCTGTCGATGCTGGCCTGCCAGGTGCTGGGCAACGACGCGGCGATCGGCTTTGCCGCCAGCCAGGGGCATTTGCAACTGAACGTGTTCAAGCCAGTGATCATCCACAACCTGCTGCAGTCGATCGAGTTGCTGGCTGACGGCTGCCGCAACTTCCAGCAGCACTGCGTGGCGGGCATCGAGCCGGATGCCGAGCAGATGAAGGCGCACCTGGAACGTGGGCTGATGCTGGTGACGGCGCTGAACCCGCATATTGGCTACGACAAGGCGGCGGAAATTGCCAAGAAGGCCTATGGCGAAGGCAAGACCTTGCGCGAAGCGGCACTGGAGTTGAAGTACCTGACCAATGAGCAGTTCGACCAGTGGGTGAGGCCGGAGAACATGCTGGCTCCGGGGGGCAAGGGCTAAGTTCTTCATTGCCTGTACTGGCCCTATCGCCGGCAAGCCGGCTCCCACAGGTTCCCCATAATGCTCAGGCCTGTGGTAATCCCTTGGGAGCTGGCTTGCCGGCGATAGGGCCATTACAGGCGATCAATTAACCTGGGCCAACCGCGCCCTGCGGGCTCGCCACCCGGCCACCAGCGAAGGCCCCAGCGCCACCAGCGCAGAGCCCAGCACCACGGTCACCGCCCCCACATAGCCCAGGGCATTGATGTCCTCGGCGTGCACGTACTCAGGCCACACCAACGCCGCCAGCGCCACCGCGACGAAGGTCACCAGCGGGGTCAGCGCCAGCGTGGCACTCACCCGCGACGCCTCCCAGTGCGCCAGCGCCTCGGCGAACGCGCCGTAGGCCACCAGGGTGTTCAGGCAACAGGCCAGCAACAGCCAGCCTTGAACCGGGGTCAGCTGCAACGCCTCCAAGGGGTGGGCCCAAGGCGTCAGCAGCGCGGCGCAGCTGAGGTAGATCACCATCATTACCTGCTGCGAATGCCATACAGTCAGCAGTTGCTTCTGGCTGAGCGCATAGAACACCCAGACACTGGTAGCCAGCAGGATGGTCAGCACGCCGGTGGTGTAGGTACCGAGCGAGGTCAGCAGCTCTTCCAGGCGCTGGTTGAAAAACAGCCCGAACCCCGTCAGCAGGATCAGCAGGCCCACGCCCTGCCCCAGGCTGAAACGCTCGCGGAACACGAACACGCTGGCCACCAGCAACAGTACCGGGCCGATCTGCACGACCAGTTGCGCGGTGCCCGGGCTTAGCAGGTTCAGGCCGATCAGGTACAGCACGTAGTTGCCCATCAGGCCGAACACGGCCACTACCACCAGGCCTTTGCCCTTGGGCGCCAGCTTGCTGAAGGAAGGCAACCTGCGCTTGGCGGCCAGCCAGGCGAACAGCAGGCCACCGGAAACCAGCAGGCGGTACCAGGTGACGGTGACCGGGTCGACCACCTGCAGCACCTGCTTGAGCTTGATCGGCAGGATGCCCCAGAGCAGCGCAGTCAGAAGTGCCAGGAACAGCCCATAGCCCCAGCGGCCGGTAATGGTGTGCATAAAATCCTCGATCAAGCCCGTGGTGGGGGTAGTTGAATTCTACGGGCTTGGAGGACGGGGACGGTGGCAAGTGCCGAGAAAAGAATTCATCAGGTCATTCTTCTGCGGCATGGCTTGGCGGGTGTGCTGCCTGTTCTGGCCTCTTCGCGGGTAAACCCGCTCCCACAGGGATCACACAACATTCAGCCCTGTGGTATTCCTGTGGGAGCGGGTTCACCCGCAAAGAGGCCGGCACAGGCAAACAGGAACTTCGATTATTTCTTGTCCTTGGCAAACGCCGCCTCAAGCGCCTGGTTGATGGTGCGCAACACCTTCACTCGCGCCCAGCGCTTGTCGTTGGCCTCCACCAGCGTCCACGGCGCAATCTCGGTACTGGTGCGGTCGACCATGTCGCCCACCGCCTGGACATAGTCGTCCCACTTGTCGCGGTTGCGCCAGTCGTCCTCGGTGATCTTGTAGCGCTTGAACGGGATCTGCTCGCGCTCTTCGAAACGCTCCAGCTGGGTCTGCTGGTCGATCGCCAGCCAGAACTTGACCACCACCGTGCCGGCATTCACCAGCTGCTCCTCGAAATCGTTGATCTCGCTGTAGGCACGCATCCAGTCGGCCGGGCTGCAGAAGCCTTCCACCCGCTCCACCAGCACCCGGCCATACCAGGAACGGTCAAAGATGGTGAACTTGCCACGCGCCGGAATGTGCCGCCAGAACCGCCACAGGTAAGGCTGCGCGCGTTCTTCTTCAGTGGGCGCGGCAATCGGCACGATGCGGTACTGGCGCGGGTCCAGCGCGGCAGCCACGCGGCGGATGGCACCGCCCTTGCCGGCAGCGTCGTTGCCTTCGAACACCGCCACCAGGGCATGCCGGCGCATGTGCTTGTCGCGCAGCAGGCCGGCCAGGCGGGCCTGCTCGGTGACCAGTTGCTCCTGGTAGTCGGGCTTGTCCAGGCGCAGGGTCATGTCCAGCGCGCCGAGCAGGCTGCGCTGGTCGATGCTGCGGCCCAGCGGGGCGACATTGCCCCGGTGCTTGCCTTTGGGGTTGTTGTCCAGTGCCGCCTGCAGGCTTTCCAGCAGGATGCGCCCTACTGCCAGGCTGCGGTAGTTCGGGTCGACGCCCTCGATGACATGCCACGGCGCGTAATCGCGGCTGGTGCGGCGCAACACGCGCTCACCAAAGCGCACGAAACGGTCGTAGGTTTTTGACTGCTGCCAGTCCAGCGGGCTGATCTTCCAGCTGTGCAGCGGGTCGTCCTTGAGCGACTTCAGCCGCGCCTTCATCTGCTTCTTGGACAGGTGGAACCAGAACTTGATGATCAGTGCACCTTCGTCGCAGAGCATCTCCTCCAGCCGTTCGGCGCCGGTGATGGCCTGGTCGAGCACGGCATCCTTGAACACCCCGTGCACCCGCCCCTGCAGCATCTGGCTGTACCAGTTGCCGAAGAACACGCCCATCCGCCCCTTCGGTGGCAGGGCCCGCCAGTAGCGCCAGGCCGGCGGGCGGGCCAGTTCTTCGTCGGTCTGTTGGTCGAAGGTGAGCACATCGATCATGCGCGGGTCCATCCACTCGTTGAGCAGCTTGACCGTCTCGCCCTTGCCGGCGCCTTCGATACCGTTGATCAGCACGATCACCGGGAAGCGTGCCTGCTGCTTGAGTTCGTACTGGGCTTCGAGCAGGGCCTCGCGCAAAGCGGGTACCTCGGCGTCGTAAGCCTCCTTGTCGATGCTGTGGCCGATTTCTGCGGATTCGAACATGCACTGGCTCCTTCAATGGATAAGCAAGACTAGCGGATTTATGTATCGCCTGTATGGGCCCTATCGCCGGCAAGCCAGCTCCCACATGATCACCAACTGTGGGAGCCGGCTTGCCGGCGGTAGGGCCGGTACGGCCAGCGCAAAATCATCAGATGGCATAAAATCCGCCCATCCGCTGCAACCGAGCCAACCATGTCCACCCTCCTCCAGCATGCCCAGATCGACTGGGACGACCAAGGCCGCCCACATTCGCGGCAATACGACGACGTCTATTTCGCAGTCAACGAAGGCATCGAAGAAACCAAACACGTGTTTCTCGGGCAAACCCGCCTGGCCGAGCGCTTTGCCAACCTCGCCCCGCACGCCTGCCTGGTGATCGGCGAAACCGGGTTCGGCACTGGCATGAACTTCTACTGCGCCTGGCAACTGTTCGAGCAACACGCCCACGCCGAGGCTCGCCTGCATTTCGTCAGCGTCGAAAAGTACCCGCTCGGTCGCGAAGACATGGCCCGCGCCATACGCCTGTGGCCGGAACTGGCGGCCTACAGCCAGCCCCTGCTGGAGCAGTACGTGGCAGTGCACCCTGGCTTCCAGCAGTTCACCTTCGACAACGGCCGGGTCACCCTCACCCTGTTGATAGGCGACGTACTGGAACAGCTGCCGCAACTCGATGCCCAGATCGACGTGTGGTTCCTCGACGGCTTCGCCCCGGCCAAGAATCCCGACATGTGGACCCCGGAGCTCTTCGCGCAACTGGCACGGCTGTCACACCCGGGCAGCGTGCTGGGCACCTTCACCACCACCGGCTGGGTACGCCGCAGCCTGGTGGACGCCGGCTTCGCCATGAAGAAGGTGCCGGGTATCGGCAAGAAATGGGAAGTGATGAGCGGCGCCTATGTCGGCCCTGTGCCAAGCCCCGGCGCGCCATGGTACGCGCGCCCGGCTGCCGCAGCGGGGCAGCGTGAAGCGCTGGTGATAGGCGCCGGGCTCGCCGGCAGCACAACCGCCGCCAGCCTGGCCCGGCGTGGCTGGCAGGTTACCGTGCTGGAACGCCACGACACCCCGGCACAGGAAGCTTCGGGTAACCCGCAAGGGGTGCTGTACCTCAAGCTGTCCGCCCATGGCACGGCGCTGTCGCAGATGATCCTGGCCGGTTTCGGTTACACCCGGCGCCAGCTTCAGCGCCTGCAACGTGGCCGCGACTGGGATGCCTGTGGCGTGCTGCAACTGGCCTTCGACAGCAAGGAAGCCGAACGCCAGGGCAAACTGGCTGGCGCCTTCGAACCTGGCCTGTTGCACTCGCTGGAACGTGAAGAGGCCGAAGCCATCGCCGGGGTGGCCTTGCCGGCTGGTGGGCTGTTCTATCCCGAAGGTGGCTGGGTGCACCCCCCGGCGCTGTGCCAGCAGCAGTTGCAGCACCCGGGTATTCGCCTGCTGATGCACCAGGAGGTGCTCGAACTGCGCAATGTCGACGGGCAGTGGCAAGCCTGGGCGGGCGAACGCTTGCTGGCCAACGCGCCGGTGGTGGTCCTGGCCGGTGCCGCCGACGTATTGCGCTTCGAGCCATGCGCGCACCTGCCGCTCAAGCGCATCCGCGGGCAGATCACCCGCCTGCCGGCCACCACCAGCAGCCGCGCGCTGCGCACCGTGGTGTGTGCGGAAGGCTATGTGGCGCCGCCGCGCGAGGATGAACATACCTTGGGCGCGAGCTTCGACTTCCATAGCACAGACCTGGCGCCGACGGTGGCCGAGCACCAGGGCAACCTGGCATTGCTGGACGAGATTTCGCTCGACCTGGCCCAGCGTCTGGGCACCGCCGCACTGAACCCCGGGCAATTGCAGGGGCGCGCGGCGTTCCGTTGCACCAGCCCGGATTACCTGCCGATAGTCGGGCCGGTGGCGGACGCGCAGGCGTTCGCCCAGGCCTATGCAGTGCTGGGCCGGGATGCGCGACAGGTACCGGATGTAGCCTGCCCCTGGCTGGATGGGTTGTATGTGAACAGCGGGCATGGCTCGCGCGGGTTGATCACGGCGCCGTTGAGCGGCGAACTGGTGGCAGCCTGGGTGTGCGGGGAACCGCTGCCGTTGCCACGGGCGGTGGCGGAGGCGTGCCACCCGAACCGGTTTGCCTTGCGCAGGTTGATTCGCGGCAAGTGATCGGCCGGGGGCTGCTGCGCAGCCCAATCGCCGGCAAGCCAGCTCCCACAGGGACCGCGCAAGTCCCCAGGCCTGTGGTGAACCTGTGGGAGCGGGCGAGCCCGCGAAGGGCTGCGCAGCAGCCCCATATAACAGATCGATCTAAAACTCTCACAAACCACATGGGTCAGTTCCTTAAGGTGCCCTAATCCGGGGCACCCCCTCCCCAACGGAAAAACCGGTAAGGACCTATGTGCGGATTAGCAGGAGAGTTGCGTTTCACCCCCATCGACCAAGCCCCTCGCCCAGCCGACCTGGCTGCGGTAGAGCGCATAACCCACCACCTGGCGCCCCGTGGCCCGGATGCCTGGGGCTTCCATAGCCAAGGCCCGATCGCCCTCGGCCACAGGCGCCTGAAAATCATGGACTTGTCCGACGGCTCTGCCCAGCCGATGGTCGACAACACCCTGGGCCTGTCGCTGGCCTTCAACGGCGCCATCTACAACTTCCCCGAACTGCGCCAGGAGTTAGAGGCCCTGGGCTACAGCTTCTGGTCCGACGGCGACACCGAGGTGCTGCTCAAGGGCTACCACGCCTGGGGCGCGGCCCTGTTGCCCAAGCTCAATGGCATGTTCGCCCTGGCCATCTGGGAGCGCGACAACCAGCGCCTGTTCCTCGCCCGCGACCGCCTGGGTGTCAAACCCTTGTACCTGTCGCGCAACGGCGAGCGCCTGCGCTTCGCCTCGACCCTTCCGGCGCTGCTCAAAGGTGGCGACATCGACCCGATGCTCGACCCGGTGGCACTCAACCACTACCTGAATTTCCACGCCGTGGTGCCGGCGCCGCGCACCCTGCTGGCCAACGTGCAAAAGCTGGAACCCGGCACCTGGATGCGCATCGACCGCCATGGCGAAGTGGAACGCCAGACCTGGTGGCAGCTGCACTACGGCGCCAACCCCGATGAACGCGAACTGGACCTCGAAGGCTGGACCACCCGCGTGCTCGACGCCACCCGCGAAGCCGTGGCCATTCGCCAACGGGCAGCGGTGGACGTTGGTGTGCTGCTGTCTGGTGGGGTCGATTCCAGCCTGCTGGTCGGCCTGCTGCGCGAAGTGGGTGTGGACGACCTGTCGACCTTCTCCATCGGATTCGAGGATGCCGGTGGCGAACGCGGCGACGAGTTCCAGTATTCCGACCTGATCGCCAAACACTACGGCACCCGTCACCACCAGCTGCGCATCGCCGAGCACGAGATCATCGAGCAATTGCCAGCCGCCTTCCGCGCCATGAGCGAGCCGATGGTCAGCCACGACTGTATCGCCTTCTACCTGCTGTCGCGGGAAGTGGCCAGGCACTGCAAGGGCGTGCAAAGCGGCCAGGGCGCCGACGAGCTGTTCGCCGGCTACCACTGGTACCCACAGGTGGACGGTGCCGAGGATGCCTTTGCCGCCTACCGCGAGGCCTTCTTCGATCGCAGCCACGCCGAGTACCGCGACACCGTGCAGGCACCCTGGTTGCTGGAAACCGACGCGGCCGGCGATTTCGTTCGTGAACACTTCGCCCGCCCCGGTGCCCCCGATGCCGTAGACAAGGCGCTGCGCCTGGACAGCACGGTGATGCTGGTCGACGACCCGGTCAAAAGGGTCGACAACATGACCATGGCCTGGGGCCTGGAGGCGCGCACGCCGTTCCTCGACTACCGACTGGTGGAGCTGTCGGCACGCATTCCGGCACGTTACAAGCTGCCCGACGGCGGCAAGCAGGTGCTCAAGCAGGCGGCGCGGCGGGTGATCCCGCACGAGGTGATCGACCGCAAGAAGGGCTACTTCCCGGTCCCGGGCCTGAAGCACCTGGAAGGTGCCACCCTCGGCTGGGTGCGTGAGCTGCTGACCGACCCCAGCCAGGACCGCGGGCTGTTCAACCCGGCCATGCTCGACCGCCTGCTGAGCAACCCGCACGGCCAGCTGACACCGCTACGTGGCTCCAAACTGTGGCAGCTGGCAGCGCTGAACCTGTGGCTGAGCGAACAAGGAATCTGACCGATGAAAGCCCACGAAATTGCTTACGGTCAGCGCCTGCTGCGCGGCCAGGCGCCGTCCTATGAACGCCTGCAGGCGCGCCTGGCCGGCGACGGCAGCCAGCCCCACGCCCAGCCACGCGCCGTGCATTGCGGCTGGGGCCGGCTGCTGATCGGCCACACCTACCCCAACCCGGCCGACCTGGCCGCCGACCTGCTGGAAGAACGCCCCGGCGAGCGCGACATCGCCCTGTACGTGGCCGCGCCGCAGCAGCTGCTGGCCCAGGCCCCGCAGCAACTGTTTCTCGACCCGTCCGACACCCTGCGCCTGTGGTTTACCGACTATCGCCCGGCGCAACGGGTGTTCCGCGGCTTCCGCGTGCGCCGGGCGCAGAACCCGGGCGACTGGCAGGCGATCAATACCCTGTACCAGGCGCGCGGCATGTTGCCGGTCGACCCCGAGCTGCTTACCCCTCTGCATCTGGGCGGCCCGGTATACTGGCTGGCCGAGGACGAAGACACCGGCGCGGTGATCGGCAGCGTCATGGGCCTGAACCACGCCAAGGCATTCGACGACCCCGAGCACGGCAGCAGCCTTTGGTGCCTGGCTGTAGACCCGCAGTGCACCCGTCCTGGCGTGGGTGAAGTGCTGGTGCGCCATCTGGTCGAACACTTCATGAGCCGCGGCCTGGCCTACCTGGACCTGTCGGTGCTGCACGACAACCGCCAGGCCAAGCGCCTGTACCAGAAGCTGGGTTTTCGCAACCTGCCGACCTTCGCGGTCAAGCGCAAGAACGGCATCAACGAACAACTGTTTCTGGGGCCTGGCCCTCAAGCCGACCTCAACCCGTACGCACGCATCATCGTCGACGAAGCGCTGCGTCGAGGCATCGAAGTCCAAGTGGACGATGCCGCTGGCGGCCTGTTCACCCTCAGCCTGGGCGGGCGCCGCATTCGCTGCCGTGAGTCGCTCAGCGACCTGACCAGCGCCGTGACCATGACCCTGTGCCAGGACAAGCGCCTGACCCAGCATGCCCTGCACAATGCCGGGCTGAAGGTGCCGGCGCAGCAGTTGGCCGGCAATGCCGACGAAAACCTGGCGTTTCTCGACGAGCATGGCGCGGTGGTGGTCAAGCCGGTCGATGGCGAGCAAGGCCAGGGAGTGGCAGTGAACCTCACCTGTATCGACGACATCACCCACGCCGTGGCGCAGGCCCGCCAGTTCGACAGCCGCGTGTTGCTGGAAAGCTTCCATGCCGGGCATGACCTGCGCATCGTGGTGATCGGCTATGAAGTGGTAGCGGCAGCCATCCGCCACCCGGCGCAGGTGTTGGGCGATGGCAAACACAGCATCCGCCAGCTGATCGACGCCCAGAGCCGTCGGCGCCAGGCCGCAACCGGTGGCGAAAGCCGCATTCCGCTGGACGACGAAACCGAGCGCACCCTGCGCGCGGCGGGCTTTGGCTATGACGACGTGTTGCCTGCAGGCCAGCGCCTGGCCGTGCGACGCACCGCCAACCTGCACACCGGCGGCACCCTGGAAGACGTGACCGAACGCCTGCACCCGGTGCTGGCCGACGCCGCGGTGCGCGCAGCACGGGCGCTGGAGATTCCGGTAGTGGGGCTGGACTTCATGGTGCGGGATGCCGGGCAACCGGAATACGTGATCATCGAGGCCAACGAGCGTGCCGGGTTGGCCAACCATGAACCGCAACCGACCGCCGAGCGTTTTATCGACCTGCTGTTTCCGCATAGCCGGCCTTTGGCGTAACCGCTGCTGGCCCTATCGCCGGCAAGCCAGCTCCCACAGGTACCCCACAGGCGCTGAACTCTGTGGGTTTCCTGTGGGAGCGGGTTTACCCGCGAAGAGGCAGGCACAGGAGTAAAGGAGTCCCCAACCATGTCCGACCGACATCCCGAACCCGATCTCGACTACCTCAAGCGCGTGCTGCTGGAGATGCTCGCCATCCCCAGCCCCACCGGATTCACCGACACCATCGTCCGCTACGTGGCCGAACGCCTGGACGAACTGGGCATCCCCTTCGAACTGACCCGCCGCGGCACCATCCGCGCCACCCTCAAGGGCCGCCAGACCTCGCCCGACCGCGCCGTGTCCGCTCACCTGGACACCATCGGCGCCAGCGTGCGCCAGTTGCAGGAAAACGGCCGCCTGGCCCTGGCGCCGGTCGGTTGCTGGTCCAGTCGCTTCGCCGAAGGCAGCCGGGTCAGCGTGTTCACCGACACCGGCGTGTACCGGGGCAGCGTGCTGCCGCTGATGGCCAGCGGGCATGCCTTCAACACCGCCATCGACCAGATGCCGATCAGCTGGGAGCACGTTGAGGTGCGCCTGGACGCCTACTGCGCCACCCGCGCCGACTGCGAAGCGCTGGGTGTAAGCATCGGTGATTTCGTTGCCTTCGACCCGCTGCCCGAATTCACCGAAAGCGGCCACATCAGCGCCCGCCACCTGGACGACAAGGCCGGCGTGGCAGCGCTGCTGGCGGCGCTGAAAGCCGTGGTGGAAAGCGGCCGCCAACCGTTGATCGACTGCCACCCGCTGTTCACCATCACCGAAGAGACCGGTTCGGGAGCAGCTGGCGCCCTGCCCTGGGATGTCAGCGAGTTCGTCGGCATCGACATCGCCCCCGTGGCGCCCGGGCAGGCCTCCAGCGAGCATGCGGTGAGCGTGGCCATGCAGGACTCGTCGGGGCCTTACGACTACCACTTGTCCCGGCACCTGCTGAAACTGGCCGGTGACCACGACCTGCCGGTGCGGCGCGATCTGTTCCGCTACTACTTCAGCGATGCCCATTCGGCAGTGACGGCGGGGCACGATATTCGTACCGCGCTGGTGGCCTTTGGTTGCGATGCCACGCATGGCTACGAGCGAACGCACATCGACAGCCTGGCGGCGTTGAGCCGCTTGTTGTCGGCGTACCTGCTGAGCCCGCCGGTGTTTGCCAGTGATTCGCAGCCGGCCAATGCGTCATTGGAGCGCTTCAGCCATCAGCTGGAACATGATGCGCAAATGGAGAGCGATACGCGGGTGCCGGCGGTGGATAGCCTTGTCGGAAACAAGGCTTGAGGCCCTGGGGGCTGCGTTGCAGCCCCAAAATCCCGAATCTTTCGCGTAGCATGCCCCCACCAACACCCTAGGCAACGCCCACCATGCTGATCCCCTACGACCAACTGCAAGCCGAAACCCTGACCCGCCTGATCGAGGACTTCGTCACCCGTGACGGTACCGACAACGGTGACGACACCCCGCTGGAAACCCGCGTGCTGCGGGTGCGTCAGGCATTGGCCAAGGGCCAGGCGTTCATCCTGTTCGACCTGGAAAGCCAGCAGTGCCAGTTGCTGGCCAAGCATGATGTGCCCAGGGAGCTGCTCGACTAGCAGGTATGGCCTTTTCGCGGGCGTGCCCGCGAAAAGGCCGGCACAGGCAACATCAGATTGCATGGGTTTTGTCTTTCTGCCCTTCCTTGATGCGCTTGTACACCTCGGCCCGATGCACCGACACCTGCCGCGGTGCATCCACGCCAAAGCGCACCACCCCGTCCCGCGTTTCCACGACCATGATCCGAATGTCATCACCAATCATGATGATCTCTCCCACTTCGCGCCCTATTACCAGCATGCTCCGATCCTCCAGCGAAAGGGAAAACCGGAGCCTGCCTTGACGGCATAGGGCTACTCAATAGTTCTGCCGTGATTCAGAAGCGCCCTACATTTCCTGGTAACTTTCCTTACAGACGAATCATCGCGACTGAGCCTTGGCCCGCATTTTCACCGCCATCTCAGCCATCTCGTCGTAAAGCCGCTCAGGGGCCTGGCGCTTCAGTTGCCAGGCCTGGCGCCCGGCCTCATGGGGCAGTATCAGGAACTCGCCGGCGGCTACCTGCCGGTGGATGTGCTCGGCGATGTCCGCCGCGTTGATTGGCGAGCCTTCCAGCAGCTTGCCAACCTGGGCTTTCATCGCAGGGTTCGGTCCGCGGAACGAGTCCAGCAGGTTGGTCTGGAAGAACGACGGGCACACCACATGCACCGCCACCTCCAGTTGCCGTAGCTCGACCAGCAGGCTTTCCGACAGGGCCAGCACGCCGGCCTTGGCCACGTTGTAGTTGCTCATGCCCGGGCCCTGCATCAGCGCGGCCATCGAGGCGATGTTGATGATCCGCCCCTTGCTGCGCTCCAGCAGCGGCAGGAAGGCCTTGCAGCCCTTGACCACGCCCATCAGGTTGACCGCGATCTGCCAGTCCCAGTCCTCCAGCGACAGTTCGGCGAAGAACCCGCCCGAAGCGACGCCGGCATTGTTGACGATCACGTCGATACCACCGAACTGTTCGGTGCAAGCCTGGGCCAGGGCGGTGAGCTGGCTGTAGTCGCGCACATCGCAACGCTGGACAAAGCCTTCGCCGCCGGCTGCGCGGGCCAGCTCCAGGGTTTCGCGCAGGCCGGTTTCGTTGACATCGGCCAGCGCCAGGCGCCAGCCCTCACGCGCCCAGCGCAGGGCGATCTCGCGACCGAGGCCGGACCCGGCCCCGGTGATCATGATGCGGTTTTGCATGGTGGCTGGCCTTGTTCTGATGGTTTGTGCAACCAGTCTAATCAAGGCCTGGGCGGTAGGCAGGGTTCATCAGGGTAGTGAATGGACGGGCATGAGCGCATGGTTAGCCTCGTGCTGCGAAGAGGCCGGTACAGGCACTAAATATCAATAGCCCCGGGCGAAGTCCACTTCACCTCGCAACCCCTGCCCCGCCGCGTACGCCCGCACGTTCTCGACAAACAGCCGCACCATCGCCGCCGGCGAGGTGGGCGCCGAGCTGTGCCCGGTCAGCAGCAAGCCCCAGGCTGTCCAGAACGGGTGTTGCCTGGGCAACGGCTCCTGCCGGCAGACATCGATCACGGCCCCCGCCAGGTGCCCTTCCTTCAGCGCCTGGACCAGGTCAGCGTCGACCACCGCCGCCCCACGCCCGGCATTGATGAACAGCGCCGTGGGCTGGAAGCACTTGAACAGTGCCGCGTCATACAGGTCGTGGGTGGCCGGGGTATCCGGCAACAGGTTGAGCACGTAGTCGACCTGCCCAACCATGCGCGGCAGGTCGGCCAGCGCCGCAACCTCGACGAACGGCGCCTGCTCGCGGGCGCTGCTGGCAACGCCATACAGCACCACGCCAAACGCCTGCAGGAACTCGGCCACCCGCTGGCCAATGTCGCCAGTGCCGACGATCAGCACCTTGCGCCCTTCCAGGGTACGCCCCGGGCGGTCATCCCAACGCCGCTCGACCTGGCTGACCAGGCGCGACAGCACCTCGCGCTCATGGCCGAGCATGTAGGTGAGCATGTACTCGGCCATCACCTGGCCAAAGATGCCCACGGCACGGGTCAGGCGATAGTCGCGCGGCAGGCCTTCGGCCAGCAGCGGGGTGATACCGGCCCAGGTGGACTGCATCCAGCCCGGTTTGTGGCCCTGGCGCAGCAGGCTTGCCAGCAGGTCCGGCTGGCCCAGCCACACCGGGCACTGAGGCGCCTGGCGGGCCAGTTCGGCGGAGTCGCCGCTGGTCAGGATTTCCAGCTCTGGCGCGGCTGCGCGCAAAATCTCGGCGTATCGAGCATGATCATGCTCAGCAATCAGTACTCGCATGATCAGGCAGGGTCGTTACGGCGCAGCAATTCTTCGGGCAGGTGCTCGATGTAGTCGTCTTCCGGCGGCGGCATCTGCAGGTGGTAACCCTGGTTGTCGAGGTTTTCCAGCACCTTGGCGATGTCCTCGCGGGCCAGCTTGCGCTCGGGGGTAAGCACCAGGTCGAAGGCGTGCATGGGGGTGCCGAAGAATGGCAGCAGGCCTTCAGGCACGCGCCCAAGGCCGTCGGCCTTGAGCACGTACAGGTACATTTCGTTCTTGCGGGGGCTCTTGTAGATAGAGCAAATGCGTTTCATCGGGTCTCTCCGGCGCCTGCCAAGCTGTCCAGCAGGGCCTGGCCCATGCGCTCACGGCGCCAGCCGCGCAGCGAATCGGGCAATTGATAGGGGCCATTGGGGTAGCCGCTCTTGAGCAGCGCTTCCAGGGCTTTCTTGCGCAGCATCAGCTCGGGGGCAATGCCCAGGCGCTCACCTTCGGCCTGGCCGATGGCACGCAGCTGCTTGAGGATGCCGGCAGCCTCGATCGGCAAAGGCTCGGGCAAGGCCTGTGGCCATTGCTCGGCTGGCAGGCTGGCGGCACGCTTGATCAGCTCGATGAGGAACTCACCGTCCTGACGAATGGTGCGCGGATGCATCTCGTCGATCTTGGCCAGCGCCGACAGGTTGCTCGGCTGGCTCTTGGCCATGGGCCACAGCGAGTGCTCCTTGAGAATGCGGTTGCGCGGCACGTCGCGGTTGCGCGCTTCACGCTCGCGCCAGGCGCACAGCTCACGCAGCACTGCCAGTTGCTGGGGGGCCAGCTTCCAGGCCAGCTTGACGTCGCGGTACAGGCTTTCGGGCTCGACTTCGCGGCGCAATGCGGCCACCAGTTCGGCGCCGTCTTCCAGCACCCAGGCGTACTTGTCGTCACTCAGGCGCGGGCGCAACACGGTGAACAACTCGGCCAGGTGCACGGCATCCTCGGCGGCATAGCTGACCTGTGTTTCCGAGAGCGGGCGCTGCAGCCAGTCGGAACGGGTTTCGCCCTTGGGCAAGTCGATACCCAGCACTTCCTGCACCAGGCGCGAATAACCCATGGAGAAGCCCAGGTTCAGGTAGCCGGCGGCCAGCTGGGTATCGAACAGCGGCTGTGGCAGCTTGCCGGTCAGGCGCAGCAGCACTTCGAGGTCTTCGCTGCAGGCGTGCAGCACCTTGACCACGCCGCTGTCATCCAGCAGTTCGGCCAGCGGTTGCCAGTTGCCGATCAGCAACGGGTCGATCAGGAAGGCACGCTGGCCATCGCCGATCTGGATCAGCCCGGCTTTCGGGTAGAAGGTGTCGACCCGCATGAATTCGGTGTCGACGGCGACGAAGGGCAGCTGGTGCCAGTCGCGGCAGTGTTCGGCCAGGCTCTGGTCGTCACGGATCCAGTGTATTTCGATGGCCACGAGGCTCTCCCACTAACATTGGCGCGCAGTATATACGGCGCGGGCACTGCTGGTGAAACCTGCGCCATCCCTGGAATAGATAAACGGTGCTGCACCGGCGCCTTTTTGTAGGGGCAGCCTTGTGCTGCGAAAGGGCCGGTGCACTGATCATGGTGCTGTATTGGCTGTACCGGCCCCTTCGCAGCACAAGGCTGCCCCTGCAGTGCCCGCGTGCAGTCAGACTCAGCGCTTGGCTGCCAGCCACGGCCGGCAGCTGGCGAACATGTCCAGCGACTGCTGGTAGACCTCGGTGTGCACCTGCAACAGGCCGAGCATCGAGTGGAACAGGTTGTCTTGCGACAGCGGTGCATCGCTGAGCTTGGCCAGGCAGTCGGTGTCGACGCCGAAGTCTTCCTTGTAGCTGTCGGAGAACCAGGTCAGCAGCGGCACGTGCTTCTGCTGCTCGGGGGCAATGGCGTAGGGCGTTCCGTGCAAGAACAGGTTGTATTCACCCAGCGACTCGCCGTGGTCGGACAGGTAGATCATCGCCGTGTCGACCTTGTCCTGCTTGCTGCGCAGGGTGTCGATCAGCGACGCCAGCACCTTGTCGGTATAGGCCAGGGTGTTGTCGTAGCCGTTGACGATTTCCTGCTCGCTGCACTGGTCCAGCGCGTTGCTCTGGCACACCGGGGCAAAACGCTGGTCGGCGCCGGGGTAGCGCTTGAAGTACTCAGGCCCGTGGCTGCCCATCTGGTGCAGCACCAGCACGGTGTCCTTGTCGAGGTTGTCGATCAGCTCACCCAGGCCCTGCAGCAGGATCTGGTCATGGCATTCACCATCAGCGCACAACTGCGGGTCCTTGAGGTTGCTGACATCAATGAACTGCACACGGTCGCAGGTGCCCTTGCAGCCTGACTGGTTGTCACGCCACTGCACCGCCAGGCCGACACGCTGGAGGATGTCCAGCAACCCTTCGCGGTTCTTCGCCACCCGGGCATCGTAGTCCTTGCGCTTCATGCCAGAGAACATGCACGGCACCGAGACGGCGGTTTCCGTGCCGCAGGAGTGCACATCGGAGAACGCCAGCAGGCCCTGTTCCCTTGCAAGGTTCGGTGTGGTGTCGCGGTTGTAGCCAAGCACGCCGAAGTGGTCTGCCCGCGCACTTTCACCCACCACGAGCACGGTCAGCGACTTGCGTTCATGCTTTTGCCAGGCGGCATCTCGCTTGGCATCTTCGCCATAATGCTGGAAGGGGTGTGATGCGGTACCGACGCGCTCGCTGACATAACCGATGGAGGCCCCCACGATATTGCTGGGGGTGAGCATCAGGCGCAGTTCGTGGTGGTTGCGAAACAGCGACGACAGGCCCTGGTAGTTGACCAGTGCCACCGAGCCCAGGGCCACCACGCAGGCACCGCCAACCACCAGCTTGCCGAGCAGTTCACGGTGCCAGGCGCGATAGGCGATCGGTGCCTTCCACAACAGCACCGAAGGCACTACACCGAGGCCCAGGATATACAAGGCAAACTTCAACGAAAGCAAGTCACGCACTTCTGCCGCGTTGGTTTCCGCGATATTACGGAACATGCCCGCATCAATAAGTACACCGTACTGGTTCATGAAGTAAGCCACGCCCGCGCCACTCATGAACAACACGATGAGTATTGGCTTCAATACGTAACGGAAGGCGAACAACGTGAGGATCAGGTTAAATGCGAACAGCATCAATACGGCAAACGCCAGGCTCAGCCATAGCCCCGGCAAACCGGGCGGTACGACCTGTTCAAGATGCTGCCAGAGGAAGACATTGAAGCCGATCAGCAGGTAAAGGCTGGCCAGCAGCGTGACCCATTCAGTCCGCAGGGATTTGAAGTTGAGCATCAGCGTCCGCAATCAAGAGTGATTATCAGCCCGAGGGCCTGCGCGGCACCGGGGAAACTTGGCTGAACTCTAGAAAGCGTGCCATCAATATTTTGTGAAAAAGACGCCAACAAATTCGTGAGCAGGCGCCTTTTCTACATTAAAAGAAGTTCATTCAGCGCTTGTTCAGCGTGGCAGGCGTTCCTTGGCGTACGGCTCGCGGTCGATGTCCAGCACTTCCACGCACAGCTGGATGTCCAGCCCAGGCTGCTTGGGGATGGCCTCACGCAATACATCCAGCAGGCTGGCGGACAGTTGCTTCTTCACCTCGGGCGAGCGTCCGCTGAGGATGGCCAGGCGCACATGGGCAAAGGCACGCTCGCCGGGCGCGGTGCCCACGCGATAGTGCTTGAAGGCTTCGGCGCGGCTCTTGATGTCGGCCTCGTCGGCGAACTGGCCACTGCCGACCAGGGCATGGTTCAGGCGCAGCAGCAGGGTATCGACGTTCAGCTCGCGCAGGTTGTCGCTGTATTCCAGGTTCAGGTGAGGCATGGCGCAGTTCCGGGTCACGGGGGAGATGCGACAGCCTACCCCAGTCCCCTACCTGCGCAAAGACGACTATCCTCAAAGGTCAGAACCATCCGCCAACCCCCGACAGAGGTGAAGAAATGCCAGTTCCGCATGATCTGCTCGCTGACCTGCACGTTACCGCTGATGCATTCCAGGCGCTCATGGACAAGGACCAGACGCTGCACTCACTGCACAAGGAATACAACGCAAAAGACAAAGAGGTGGTGGCCGCCGAAGCCAACGGCACCAACGACGAGGCCGTCAACCGTCTGCGCAAGGAACGGTTGCTGATCAAGGACAAGATCGAACGGATCATTCATCCGCCCAAATCCTGACAGGAATTCATTGAATCCACCGGCCTCTTCGCGGATGACCTCGCTCCCACAGGTACAGTGCCAGACCTGAAAGCAGCCGAGTTCCTGCGGGAGCGGGTTTACCCGCGAAGAGGCCAGCAGCCCTCACACAACAGCCGCAGCCTTCAACGCCCCATCCAGATCGTCGACCAGGTCACGGTAATCCTCGATCCCCACCGACAACCGCAGCAGGTTTTCGCTGATGCCCATCACGCCCTTCTGCTCCGGGCTCAGCGAGCAGTGCGACATGCTCCAGGAATGGTTGATCATGCTTTCCACCCCGCCCAGCGAATCGGCCAGCACGAAGATCTGCAGCGCTTCCACCAGCCGGTTGAGCGCGGCCCGGTCGCCCTTGACCTTCATCGCCACCACCGCCCCACCCGTGCGCATCTGCCGTTTGCACAGTTCGTGCTGTGGATGGCTTTCCAGCCCCGGGTAATACACCTGCTCGATCTGCGCGTGGCTTTCGAGGAAGCGCGCTACCTGCAGGGCATTGGCACACTGGCGCTCCATGCGCACATCCAGGGTCTTCAGACCGCGCAGGGCCAGGTAGCAGTCGAACGGCCCCTGCACCGCGCCGATTGCCATGCTGATGCGGCGCAGGCGCGCCAAAAGGGCATCATTGGCGGCTACCACCACGCCACCGGTGAGGTCGGAGTGGCCGCCGATGTACTTGCTGGCCGAGTGCATCACCAGGTCCACGCCCAAGGTGATCGGGCGCTGGTTCCACGGCGAGCAGAAGGTGTTGTCGATACAGGTGAGGATGCCCCGCGCCTTGGCCAGGTCGCACACCGCCTTGATATCGACCAGGTGCAGCAGCGGGTTGGTCGGCGATTCGATCCAGATCAGCTGGGTTTCCGGCTTGATGGCGGCGGCCACTGCCTCGAGATCGTTGAGGTCGACGTAGGTGGTGGTCAGGCCCGAGGTACGGCTGCGGTAGTCTTCGAGGATGCGGAAGGTACCGCCATACACACCGTTCATCACCACCACATGCGCATCCTTGGGCAGCAGCTCCAGCACGGTGGCGGTGGCGTTCACACCCGAGGCGCAGGCCACTGCGCCAACCCCTTCTTCCAGGGCGGCGACACAGGTTTCGTAGGCATGCCGGGTGGGGTTGCCGACGCGGCTGTAGGAGTATTCCGGCTTGTCGTCCAGGCTGCGCTTGGTGAACGAGCTGGCGGTGACGATCGCCGGGAAGATAGCGTTATCGGCGACACTGAACTGTTCACCGGCGTGAATGGTGCGGGTGGCGAAATTGCGCGGCTTGTCGGACATGGTCAGGCCCATTGGCAGAATGAAAGTTGCCACTATCGCACAACCCAAATCTTCTGGCCTTGGGGTAATCTGTGAAAAATTTTCCTCCACGGCCCACACGCAATATGGACAGCTTCGACCAGCACATTCTCACCCTGCTTCAGCGCGACGCCTCGATCTCGCTCAAGGACCTGGCAGAGGCCGTCAACCTGTCCACCACGCCGTGCTGGAAGCGGGTCAGACGCCTGGAGGAGGACGGCTACATTGTCGGCCGCGTTGCCCTGCTGGACCCGCAACGGCTGGGGCTGGGGCTGACGGTGTTCGTCCAGCTCAAGACCCAGCGCCACGACAGCGCCTGGCTGGAGCAGTTTGCCGCGACCGTGACCGGGTTCGAGGAAGTGATGGAGTTCTACCGCATGTCGGGGGACTGGGATTACATGCTGCGGGTGGTGGTGGGGGATATTGCGGCGTATGACCGGTTCTACAAGAAGCTGATTACCAGTACTGATGGGCTGTCGAACATTACTTCCAGTTTTGCCATGGAGCAGATGAAGTACACCACGGCGTACCCGGTGCATCGTTCCTGATTCCTGTATGGCAGTACCGGCCCTATCGCCGGCAAGCCAGCTCCCACAGGCACGTCACAGGTTCTGAAATCTGTGCGGTCCCTGTGGGAGCTGGCTTGCCGGGGACAGGGCCCTTGCAGGCTATCTATCTGTCAATCCGCGGCCAGCACCGCCGCAATCCGGCTCCCCGCCTTGGCTTTCTCGACCTTGATCGCCACGAACTTCGAAGTCGGCGTATAGGTCCCCTCGCCATAACTTTCCAGCGGCACCAGCGGGTTGGTTTCCGGGTAATAGGCCGCCGCCTGCCCCTCGGGCACGTCATACGCCACCAGGCGGAAGCCCGACACCCGCCGCTCCATGCCATCCTCCCACAGCGACACCAGGTCCACGTGCTCGCCTGGCTCGAAGCCCATCCGGCGGATGTCGACCTCGTTGACGAACACCACTTCACGCAGGCCGAACACCCCACGATAACGGTCGTCCAGGCCATACAGGGTGGTGTTGTACTGGTCGTGCGAACGCAGTGTCTGCAGGATCAGGTCAGGCTTGTCACCGCGCGCCAGCACCTTGGCATTCACCAGTTGCTCCGGCAGCTGGCTCGGGCTGAAGCGCGCCTTGCCTGTGGCCGTGCGCCAGGTACGGTCGGCGGCATTGTTACCCAGGTGGAAGCCGCCCGGGTGCTGCAGGCGCTCGTTGAAATCGGCAAAGCCGGGGATCACATCGGCAATCATGCTGCGGATACGGCCGTAGTCGGCAACTGCGTATTCCCAGTCGATCGGCTGCTTGCCCAGGGTCGCCTGGGCCATGCCGGCGATGATCCACGGCTCCGAGCGCAGGTGTGGCGAGCGCGGGCGCAGTTGGCCGTGGGAGATGTGCACCATGCTGAAGGTGTCCTCCACTGTCACGCCTTGCGGCCCGCTGGCCTGCATGTCGATTTCGGTACGGCCCAGGCACGGCAGGATCAACGCATCGCGGCCGGTGACCAGGTGCGAGCGGTTGAGCTTGGTGGAAATCTGCACGGTCAATGCGCAATTGCGCATGGCCGCATGAGTGCGCGGCGTATCCGGCGTAGCCTGGGCAAAGTTGCCACCCAGGCCGATGAACACCTTGGCACGCCCCTCCTCCATGGCCTTGATCGCCAGCACCGCGTTGTGGCCGTGTGCACGCGGCACGCGGAACTGGAAGCGCTTTTCGATGGCATCGAGCAGCGCCGCCCCGGGCTTCTCGTCGATGCCCATGGTGCGGTCGCCCTGCACGTTGCTGTGGCCACGCACCGGTGACAGGCCGGCACCGGGCTTGCCAACGTTGCCGCGCAGCAGCTGCAGGTTGACGATTTCCTGAACGGTCGGCACCGAGTGGCGGTGCTGGGTGACGCCCATGGCCCAGCACATGATCACCCGTTCGGCCTTGCGGTACATGCGCGCGGCCAGTTCGATCTCGGCCTGGGTCAGGCCCGATTGTTCGACGATGTGCGCCCAGGGCGTGGCATCCACGGCTTCCAGGTATGCGTCGATGCCACTGGTGTGCTCGGCGATGAAGGCATGGTCGAACACCGCCGGTTCGCCATTGGCCTGGGCTTCGCGTTCCCACTGCAGCAGGTACTTGGCAATGCCGCGCATCACTGCCATGTCGCCGCCCAGGGCCGGGCGGAAGTAGGCCGTGTTGGTTGGTTCGGAGCCATTGCTGAGCATCTCGAACGGGTGCTGCGGGTGCTGGAAGCGCTCCAGGCCGCGCTCCTTGAGCGGGTTGAAGCAGACCACCTGGGCACCACGCTTCACCGCTTCACGCAGCGGTTCGAGCATGCGCGGGTGGTTGGTGCCAGGGTTCTGGCCGATGACGAAAATGGCATCGGCCAGCTCCAGGTCGTGGAACACCACGGTGCCCTTGCCCACGCCCAGGGTTTCCGACATGCCCACGCCGCTGGCTTCATGGCACATGTTCGAGCAGTCGGGGAAATTGTTGGTGCCGTAGGCACGGACGAACAGCTGATAGAGGAACGCCGCCTCGTTGCTGGCCCGGCCCGAGGTGTAGAACTCGGCCTGGTCGGGCGATTCGAGTGCGCGCAAGTGTTGGGCAACCAGTGCAAAGGCTTCTTCCCAGCTGGTTTCTACATAGTGGTCGGTGGCCGCGTCATAGCGCATGGGGTGGGTCAGGCGGCCCTGGTACTCCAGCCAGTAGTCGGTCTGCTGGGCCAACGCACTGACGCTGTACTTGGCGAAGAACGCCGGGTCTACCGAGCGGCCGGTGGCTTCCCAGTTGACCGCCTTGGCGCCGTTCTCGCAGAACTTGACCATGTCGTTTTCCGGCGACTCGCCCCAGGCACAGCCGGGGCAGTCGAAGCCACCGTTCTGGTTGGTCTTGAGCATGGCCCGCAGGTTCTTGAACGCATTGTCGCTGCCCAGCCAGCTCTTGGTCACGCTCTTGAGCGCCCCCCAGCCGGCGGCGGCGCCCTTGTAGTCCCTGATGTGTTGGTCCTGGCTCATGCGATGAATCCTCACGCTTCGATGCTTTTTTTCAGCCTATGGAGCGTGAGGTAGAGCCGTCCAATCGAAAGATCTTACGGGGTGATAGGCGGTTTCGATCAAGGGTCGGAACCGCGTCACGGCCTTCGCGGGTGAACCCGCTCCCACAGGTTTCGAGCCCTGCGCTTTACCTGTGGGAGCGGGTTTACCCGCGAATTGGGCGCCGCGATCAACACATTGAAATACGTGGCCTGCAGCCATGATAGAGGCCATCGATCAAACGGTCGGACAAAGCAATTTGACGCCCCGGCGCCCAGGTTATAGCTTGAATCGAGTCCCAACCCATTCGAGCGCGAACGTGGAACAGAACAGCCGGGCCCTGATCGACGGCTTCAACCGGAAAATCGACTACCTGCGGATGTCGGTCACCGACCGCTGCGACTTCCGTTGTGTGTACTGCATGGCCGAAGACATGCAGTTCCTGCCGCGCCAGCAAATTCTCAGCCTCGAGGAGCTGTTCCAGGTGGCCGAGCGCTTCGTCGCCCTTGGCACCCGCAAGATCCGCCTGACCGGCGGCGAGCCGCTGGTGCGCCAGGGCATCGTCGACCTGTGCGGGCGCATCGCTGCCCTGCCCGGCCTGCGCGAGTTGTGCCTGACCAGCAACGGCTCGCAACTCGGGCGCCTGGCCCAGCCGCTGTTCGACGCCGGTGTCACGCGCCTGAACATCAGCCTCGACAGCCTGGACGCCGAGCGCTTCAGGCAACTGACCCGCACCGGCGACCTGCACCAGGTGATCGCCGGCATCGACGCCGCCCGCCAGGCCGGCTTCAAGCGCACCAAGCTCAACTGCGTGGTCCTCAAGGGCCGCAACGATCATGAACTGGTCGACCTGGTGCGCTTTGCAATCGACCGCGAGCTGGACATCACCTTCATCGAAGAAATGCCCTTGGGCGTGATCAGCGAACATGAGCGCGGCGAGTCGTTCTGCTCCAGCGATGAAGTACGTGCGCTGCTGGCCGAGCAGTACACTCTGGTCGAATCGACCGAGTCGTCCCAGGGCCCGGCCCGCTACTGGCGCCTGGCCGAAGCCGCCAACACTCGGGTCGGCTTCATTTCGCCACACAGCCACAACTTCTGCGCCACCTGCAACCGCGTGCGCCTCACTGTCGAAGGCCGCCTGCTGCTGTGCCTGGGCAATGAACACTCGGTGGACCTGAAGCAGGTGCTGCGCGCCCACCCCGGCAACCCCGAACGCCTGGAAATGGCCATTCGTGACTCGCTGCACCTCAAGCCCTACCGCCATCATTTCGAAGTCGGTGGCGATGTGCAGATCCTGCGTTTCATGAACATGACCGGCGGCTAGCCAGCCGTCTCTGGATTGACATGATCGTCCACCCCACCCCCGATGTGCTGCGTGTGCTGTTCACCCTCAAGGGTTCGATCGTCAAACGCATTGCCCTGCGCTGCCTGACAATCACCCTGCTGGCCGCGCTGATCGTGTTGGTCGAGCGGCATTTCCCGGCGTTCTTCTACCCGGTCAGCGCCACCCCGTTCACCTTGCTGGGCCTGTCGCTGTCTATTTTCATGAGCTTTCGCAACAACGCCTGCTATGACCGCTGGTGGGAGGGGCGCAAGGCCTGGGGCAAGCTGATCATCGAAACCCGCTCGTTCGTGCGCGAAAGCCTGGTGATTACCGACGAAACCCTTCGTGCCGAACTGTTGCGCAGCCTGTGCGGCTTTGCCCATGCACTGAATGCACGGCTGCGCAACGAGGACGAACTGGCCGCCGCCCGGTCCTGGCTGGCACGGCCCGATGCGATCAGCGCGCACAACGTGTGCGACGCCATCCTGCGCGAAATGGGCGGGCACTGCTCGAGGTTGGCCGAACAGCAGCAGATCAGTGACTGGCGCTACAGCCTGCTTGAGCAGCGGCTGGTGGGCCTGACCGAAGTGCAGGCCACCTGCGAGCGGATCAAGGGCACGCCGTTGCCGTTCCCCTACACGCTGTTGCTGCACCGCACCATCTACATCTTCTGCCTGCTGCTGCCGTTTGCCCTAGCCGAGCCGCTGGGCTGGCTGGCGCCGCTGTTCACCACCATCGTGGGGTACACGTTCTTCGGGCTGGATGCGATTGGCAACGAACTGGAAGACCCGTTCGGGCGCGATGAGAACGACCTGCCGACCGATGCCATGGTGCGGACCGTGGAGCGTGATGTGCTGGCGGGGTTGGGGGAACAACAGCTACCGCCGGCGTTGTTGCCGGTGGACCATGTATTGAGCTGACTGAATGCAGTGGCCTGTACCGGCCCTTTCCCGGGTAAACCCGCTCCCACAGGTATCGCGCAGGGTTCGAAACCTGTGGGGGGCCTGTGGGAGCGGGTTTACCCGCGAAAGGGCCGGTACAGGAGAAAACTCAGCCCCGGCTTGCACAGGCCTCGATCGGTTTCAGGTGCTTGACGAAGTTGCATGGCCGGTGCCGCGCATCCAGTTGCTCCGCCAGGATACCCTCCCACGCCGTACGGCAGGCCCCGGTGGAGCCCGGCAGGCAGCACACCAACGTGCGGTTGGACAACCCGGCCAGCGCCCGGCTCTGCACGGTCGAGGTGCCGATATCGAGAATCGACAGGGCCCGGAACAGTTCGCCAAAGCCATCGATGCGCTTGTCCAGCAGGCACTCGACCGCTTCCGGCGTGCTGTCACGCCCGGTAAAACCGGTACCGCCGGTGATCAGCACCACATGCACCTGCTCGTCGGCAATCCAGGTGGCGACCTGGGCGCGGATCTTGTACAGGTCGTCCTTGAGCAACGCCCGCGCCACCAGGCGGTGGCCGATCTCCACCGAGCGACTGGCCAGCAGCTCACCGGAGGTGTCGTTGTCGTAGGTACGGGTGTCGCTGACAGTCAGCACGGCGATGTTGAGCGGTACGAAGACCGCGTCGGATTGGACGCGCACGGTGGGGCTCCTCGAGTGGCATTGCCGCCACGCTAGAGGCATGGCCCGGGGGCGTCCAATCGATATGGCGTACCGACTGATCAATGACATCTATCGCAGACGTGGGGTAAGGTCTGCATAACCCGCTACCAGGCACTTCCATGGACATCAAGCAGCTCAAATTCCTCATCGCACTCGACCAGACCCGCCACTTCGGCCAGGCGGCGGCGCTGTGCCATATCACCCAGCCGACGCTGTCCATGCGCCTGCGCAACCTGGAGGACGAGCTGGACCTGGTGCTGGTCAAGCGCGGCCAACGCTTCGAAGGCTTCACCGAGGCCGGCGAGCGCATCCTGGCCTGGGCCCGTACGCTGCTCGCCGCCCACGACGGCCTGCAGGCCGAGGCCGCCAGCTGCCGTGGCCAAGTGGTAGGCAGCCTGCGCCTGGGCACGGTGCCGCTGGCCAGTTTCAACCCCATGCACCTGCTGCTGCCGTTGCGTGAAAAATACCCCGAACTGCACTTCCAGATCAGCTCGCTCAGCTCGGAACAGGTCATCGACGGGCTCAGCCGCAACCAGCTCGACCTGGGCATCTGCTACCTGGACCAGGTCAACACCAGCTTCTTCGAAGTGATCGAACTGGGCACCACCACCATGGGCCTGCTGCACGATACCCGGCACTTCCAGTTCGCCAGCGACACCCTGCGCTGGGACGAGCTGGGCGACATTCCGCTGGGCCTGCTGAGCAAGGGCATGCACTACCGCCAATCGCTGGACCTGAGTTTCCGCAGCCGTGGCCTGGAGCCGAATGCGGTACTGGAAAGCGACTCGAGCTTCCAGCTGATCCAGGCCATCAACACCGGTATGTGCTGCGCAGTCATGCCGCTGGGCTGCGGCCTGGAAGACCTGAGCGAACACCTGCGCATCCTGCCGGTGGCCGACGCCGCCATCCACAGCCCGGTCGGCCTGCTGCTGCGCCGCAGCGAACCGCGTTCGGCAATTGCCGAGCAGTGCTTCGATGAGGCGCGGGCGCTGTTTCAGGCCGACTGATCGCTGGTGGCCTGGCGGTACTGGCGCGGCGTGAAGCCGGTCAGTTGCTTGAACTGGCGGCTGAAGGCGCTGTGGTCGGTATAGCCGCAGCGCATCGCCACATCAGTGATCGGCATTTCCGAGTGCAGCAAGCGGTGGGCGTGCTCCAGGCGCGCCTTGTGGATCATCTGCCGTGGTGTGAGGTGGAACACCCGCTTGCAGTAGCGCTCCAGCTGGGCCACGGAAATGCCGGCGATACGGGTCAGCTCGCCCATGCTGATCGGCTGGTGGAAATGTTGGCGGATATGCTCGTCCACCGCCGCCAGGCGCTGGTAGGCAGGGTGGGTATCGGCCGCTGACTGCAAATCGACCGAGATGCCGACCAGGCCGATGATCTCGCCGGCCTGGTTGTACAGCGGGCGCTTGTGGGTCAGGCACCAGCCAGGCTCGCGGCTGCCATACAGGTGCAGCTCCAGCTGGTCTTCCAGCACCAGGCCCTCCTTGAGAACACGACGGTCCTGCTCGGTGTAGCCGGGGCCCAGCTGTGCCGGGAACACTTCGGCGCTGGTCTTGCCCAGCAGCGGCTGCAGGCGCTTGAGGCCACAACGCTGGACCAGGGTGTTGTTGGCCAGCACATAGCGGGCGGCCGGGTCCTTGATGAAGATCGCGGCGTTGGGGATGGCGTCGAGGATCGGCAGCAGCAGGGACACACCGGCCAGCAGGGCCTCTAGGTTGGCGGGGCGGTGCTGGTCAAGGGACTGGGACAGGGTTGCCAGGGGGGTGTCGGTCATCTGCTCTATCTCGGTTTGCTGTGCCGGCCCTTTCGCGGGCACGCCCGCTCCCACAGGTCCCCCACAAATTTCGAATCCTGTGCTGTACCTGTGGGAGCGGGCGCGCCCGCGAAGAGGCCAACGATACCCACATACCTCTATAGCCCTTGCTCGGTATGGCTTACAGCCTATTCCACACCCCGGCACCTAGTCACTGCTTTTTTGAAACTGTGCCGATTTCGTCATCGACCCTGCAGAAAACCATCAAGAACCGGCGCCCCGATCGGTCCACTCTATGCCCCACGCAAGCCGCCCCAAGTCCTACAAGAGCGCGGCCCAAAAAGCCGCATCTCGTGACATCAGACCTGCCTATCCAATAACCAACAAAAAGGCGAACCCATGTCAGGCAAATTCAAAAAACAGTTGTCATTGCTGGACCTCACCTTCATCGGCCTAGGCGCCATCTTCGGCTCCGGCTGGCTGTTCGCCGCCAGCCATGTCTCGGCCATCGCCGGCCCGGCCGGCATCCTGTCCTGGTTCCTTGGCGGCTTCGCCGTGCTGTTGCTGGGCATCGTCTATTGCGAACTGGGCGCCGCCCTGCCGCGTGCCGGGGGCGTGGTGCGCTACCCGGTGTACTCCCACGGCCCGCTGCTGGGCTACTTGATGGGCTTCATTACCCTGATCGCCTTTTCCAGCCTGATCGCCATCGAAGTGGTCGCTTCGCGCCAATACGCCGCTGCCTGGTTCCCCGGGCTGACCAAGGCCGGCTCCAGCGACCCGACCGTACTCGGCTGGCTGGTGCAGTTCGCCCTGCTGGGGCTGTTCTTCTTCCTCAACTACCGCAGCGTGAAAACCTTCGCCAAGGCCAACAACCTGGTCAGCGTGTTCAAGTTCATCGTGCCGCTGCTGGTGATCGGCGTGCTGTTCACTTTCTTCAAGCCGGAAAACTTCGAGGTCCAGGGCTTTGCCCCTTTCGGTCTGTCCGGCGTTGAAATGGCGGTATCGGCCGGTGGCATCATCTTCGCCTACCTGGGCCTGACGCCGATCATTTCGGTGGCCAGCGAAGTGAAGAACCCGCAGCGCACCATCCCCATCGCGCTGATCCTCTCGGTACTGCTGTCCACCGCGATCTACGCCCTGCTGCAACTGGCCTTCCTCGGCAGTGTGCCGACCGAAATGCTGAGCAACGGCTGGGCCGCCGTGACCAAGGAACTGGCCCTGCCCTATCGTGATATCGCCCTGGCCCTGGGTGTGGGCTGGCTGGCCTACCTGGTGGTGGCCGACGCGGTGATCTCGCCCAGCGGCTGCGGCAACATCTACATGAACGCCACCCCGCGCGTGGTCTATGGCTGGGCGCAGACCGGCACCTTCTTCAAGTACTTCACCCGCATCGACGCCGAGTCCGGCATCCCGCGCCCGGCGCTGTGGCTGACCTTTGGCCTGTCGGTGTTCTGGACCCTGCCGTTCCCGTCCTGGGAAGCGCTGATCAACGTGGTTTCCGCCGCTTTGGTACTGAGCTACGCCGTGGCCCCGGTGACCGTCGCCGCACTGCGCCGCAACGCCCCCGACATGCCGCGCCCGTTCCGGGTCAAGGGCATGGGCGTGCTCGGCCCGCTTTCGTTCATCATCGCCGCGCTGATCGTGTACTGGTCTGGCTGGAAGACCGTTTCGTGGCTGCTGGCCCTGCAGATCGTGATGTTCGTGCTGTACCTGCTGTGCGGCCGCTTCGTGCCGACCCAGCACCTGTCGCTGGCCCAGCAAGTGCGCTCGTCGGCATGGCTGATCGGCTTCTACGCGGTGACCATCCTGCTGTCGTGGCTGGGCAGCTTCGGCGGCCTGGGGGTGCTGGGCCACCCGTTCGACACCGTGGTCGTGGCCGCTTGTGCGCTGGGCATCTACTACTGGGGTGCTGCCACCGGCGTGCCTGCCCACCTGGTGCGCCTGGAAGGTGAGGATGAAAGCGAAGCCTCCTCCGAAAGCTACCCAGGCCAGCGCCCTGCCGCCGTCGCCTCCTGACCCACTCTCGAATGGATATGCCCATGAAACACGTTCACGTCATCGACTCGCACACCGGCGGGGAACCCACCCGCCTGGTGATGAAAGGCTTCCCGCAACTGCGTGGCCGCAGCATGGCCGAGCAGCGCGACGAGCTGCGCGAGCTGCACGACCAGTGGCGCCGCGCCTGCCTGCTGGAACCACGTGGCAACGATGTACTGGTCGGTGCGCTGTACTGCCCACCGGTATCGGCCGACGCCACCTGCGGGGTGATCTTCTTCAACAACGCTGGCTACCTGAACATGTGCGGCCACGGCACCATCGGCCTGGTCGCCTCGCTGCAGCATCTTGGCCTGATCGCACCGGGCGAGCACAAGATCGACACCCCGGTCGGCCAGGTGACCGCCAC
This sequence comes from Pseudomonas sp. B10(2017), assembly GCF_002113295.1. NCBI lineage: Bacteria > Pseudomonadati > Pseudomonadota > Gammaproteobacteria > Pseudomonadales > Pseudomonadaceae > Pseudomonas > Pseudomonas sp. B10(2017). The sequence goes on along the minus strand of NZ_NEJU01000008.1, from coordinate 121,310 downwards.
CCTGCATGAAGATGGCGCCATAACCGTTGGCAACGTGCCGTCCTACCGCTACCGCCAGCAGGTGCAGGTGGAGGTGCCCGGCCATGGCCTGGTGCGTGGCGACATCGCCTGGGGCGGCAACTGGTTTTTCCTCGTCTCCGAACACGGCCAGCGCATCGAACTGGCCAACCGCGAGGCGCTGACCGAATACACCTGGGCGATGCTCAAGGCCCTCGAAGCCCAGGGCATCACAGGTGAAAACGGTGCCCCCATCGACCACGTCGAACTGTTTGCCGACGATGCCAACGCCGACAGCCGCAACTTCGTGATGTGCCCCGGCAAGGCCTACGACCGCTCGCCCTGCGGCACGGGCACCAGCGCCAAGCTGGCCTGCCTGGCCGCCGACGGCAAGCTCGACGAAGGCCAGACCTGGGTACAGGCCAGTATCACCGGCAGCCAGTTCCAGGGCCGCTACGAGCGCGACGGCGACCGCATTCGCCCTTTCATCACCGGCCGCGCCTACATGACCGCCGACAGCACCTTGCTGATCGACGAACAGGACCCATTCGCCTGGGGCATCTGACCCCGGCTTTTTCCAGAAAATCGAATATCGCGAGGAGTGACAACAATGACCAACAACATCTTCACCGGCACCATGCCCGCCCTGATGACCCCCTGCACCGCCGAGCGCAAACCGGACTTCGACGCCCTGGTGCGCAAGGGCCGCGAGCTGATCGAGGCAGGCATGAGTGCCGTGGTGTACTGCGGTTCGATGGGCGACTGGCCGCTGCTGACCGAAGCCGAGCGCCAGGAAGGCGTGGCGCGCCTGGTGGCCGCCGGCATCCCGACCATCGTCGGTACCGGCGCGGTGAACACCCGTGAGGCGGTATCCCACGCCGCCCACGCGGCCAAGGTCGGTGCCGCCGGCCTGATGGTCATCCCCCGCGTACTAAGCCGCGGTGCCTCGCTGATTGCTCAGAAGCACCACTTCTCGGCCATCCTGGCAGCCGCGCCGAAGCTGCCGGCGGTGATCTACAACAGCCCATACTACGGCTTCGCCACCCGCGCCGACCTGTTCTTCGAACTGCGCAGCGAGTTCCCCAACCTGATCGGCTTCAAGGAGTTCGGCGGGGGCGCCGACCTGCGCTACGCCGCCGAGCACATCACCTCCAAGGATGACGACGTGACCCTGATGGTCGGCGTCGACACCCAGGTGGTGCATGGCTTCGTCAACTGCAACGCCACCGGCGCCATTACCGGCATCGGTAACGCCCTGCCGCGTGAGGTGCTGCACCTGGTGAGCCTGAGCAAGCAGGCGGCCAAGGGTGATGCCAAGGCCCGCCGCCTGGCGCGTGAACTGGAAGCGGCGCTGGCGGTGCTGTCGTCGTTCGATGAAGGCTGTGACCTGGTGCTCTACTACAAGCACCTGATGGTGCTGAACGGTGACAGCGAATACAGCCTGCACTTCAACGAGACCGACGTGCTGACCGACGCCCAGCGCAACTATGCCGAGCAGCAGTACGCGCTGTTCCGCACCTGGTACGCCAGCTGGTCGGCTGAGCAGAACATCGCCTGATCGCCTGATTCACGCTCGAGCCGCAGCCCCTGTGGGAGCGGGTTCACCCGCGAACACCGGCGAAGCCGGTGCCAGGCACCGAGTCGCCTGCTTCGCGGGTAAACCCGCTCCCACAAGAGCTGCGGTCTCCCTTGTTACTGATTCCAAAGGAGGCTCCATGACCCTCACAGGCAACCTGCTGATCGGCCAGACGCCGATAACCGGCAGCCGCGAAGCCATCCGTGCCATCGACCCAGCCACCGGCCAGGCGCTGGAACCGGCCTACCTCGGCGGCACCAGCGAACATGTGGCCCAGGCATGCACCTTGGCCTGGGCGGCGTTCGATGCCTACCGCGAAACCTCGCTCGAGCAACGGGCACAATTCCTCGAAACCATCGCCACGCAGATCGAAGCGCTGGGCGATGCCCTGATCGACCGCGCCGTGGCTGAAAGTGGCCTGCCCAAGGCGCGCATCCAGGGCGAACGTGGCCGCACCTGCACCCAGCTGCGCACCTTCGCCCGCGTGGTACGGGCCGGCGAATGGCTGGACGTGCGGGTCGACAATGCCCTGCCCGAGCGCCAGCCCCTGCCGCGTGCCGACCTGCGCCAGCGCCAGGTGGCCCTGGGGCCGGTGGCGGTATTCGGTGCCAGCAATTTCCCGTTGGCCTTCTCGGTGGCCGGTGGCGACACCGCCTCGGCCCTGGCCGCCGGTTGCCCGGTGGTGGTCAAGGCCCACGGCGCTCACCCGGGCACCAGCGAGCTGGTCGGCCAGGCAGTGGCAAAGGCCGTGAAGCAGTGCGGCCTGCCGGCCGGTGTGTTTTCGTTATTGTACGGCTCTGGTCGTGAAGTGGGCATTGCACTGGTCAGCGACCCGCGCATCAAGGCTGTTGGCTTTACCGGCTCGCGCAGTGGTGGCATTGCGCTCTGCCAGGCGGCCCAAGCCCGCCCCGAGCCGATCCCGGTGTACGCCGAAATGAGCTCGATCAACCCGGTATTTTTGTTCGACACCGCCCTGCAGACCCGCGCCGAGGCACTGGCACAAGGCTTCGTCGCCTCGCTGACCCAGGGTGCCGGCCAGTTCTGCACCAACCCCGGCCTGGTGATTGCCCGCCAGGGGCCGGCGTTGCAGCGTTTCATCGCCGCCGCCAGCGAACACGTGCGCCAGGCTGCGGCGCAGACCATGCTCACCCCGGGCATCTTCAGTGCCTACCAGGCCGGTGTCGGCGCCCTCGCCGCAAACGCCAATGCCCAGGCCGCCGCCAGTGGCCAGGCCGGGCAAGGCCCCAACCAGTGCCAGGCGCAACTGTTCGTGACCCAGGCCGAAGCGTTCCTCGCCGACCCGGCGTTGCAGGCCGAAGTCTTCGGCGCGGCGTCGCTGGTGGTGGCCTGCGCCAACGATGAGCAAGTTTGCCAGGTGGCCGAGCACCTGGAAGGCCAACTGACCGCCACCCTGCAACTGGACGACGCCGACATCGACAGCGCCCGAGCGCTGCTGCCGACCCTTGAACGCAAGGCTGGCCGCATCCTGGTCAATGGCTGGCCGACCGGTGTAGAGGTATGCGACGCGATGGTCCATGGCGGGCCGTTCCCGGCCACCTCCGATGCCCGCAGCACCTCGGTGGGCACGGCGGCGATCCTGCGCTTCCTGCGCCCGGTGTGCTACCAGGACTTCCCCGATGCCCTGCTGCCGCAGGCGCTGAAGCACGGCAACCCGCTGCAACTGCGGCGCCTGCTCGACGGTAAACGGGAAGGCTGAGCATGGTCGAAACCGCTGAAACCGATATCGCCGTGGTCGGCGCCGGCATTGTCGGCGTCGCCTGTGCCCTGCAACTGGCCCGCCAAGGCCGCCGGGTAACCCTGGTCGACCGCCAGGCACCCGGCCAGGGCGCGTCCTACGGCAACGCCGGGCACCTGGCCACCGAGCAGGTATTTCCGATTGCAGACCTGTCGATTCTCAAACGCCTGCCGCGCATGCTGCTGGACCCGATGGGCCCGCTGCGCCTGGACTGGAAGTACCTGCCCAAGGCCATGCCATGGTTCACCCGCTTGCTGCTCAACCTGCGCCCGGGCCCGTTTCAGCGCAGCGTCGCCGGCATCCGCACGTTGAACGAAGGCAGCCTGGGTGCCTGGCAGCGGCTGCTGGGTTCGATCGGGCGCAGCGAGCTGTTCCAGGAAGATGGCTCGTTGCTGGTTTTCGAGCGCCCGGAGTCGCGCCAGGCCCTGGAGGCCTTGCGCACACGCATGCTGCAGCAGGCGGTGCCGGTGGACTTCTGGTCAGCCGACACCGTGCGCGAAGCGGCGCCGCAACTGAGCCCGTCGTTGCTGGGTGGGCTGTTCTTCCCGCGTACCGGGCACTTCATCGACCCGTACCGGGTGGTGTGCGAACTGTTCGAAGCAGCCAAGGCCAGTGGCGTGCGCTTTGTTCAGGCGCAGGTCGATGGCGGACGTCTGCACGGCGGCGGGGTCAGCCTGGCCAGCGACCAGGGCTCGCTCGATGCCCGCCAGGTACTGATCAGTTGTGGCGCGCATTCTGCGCGGTTGACCGCCGCGCTGACCGGCAAGCAGGTGCCACTGGACACCGAGCGCGGCTACCACTTGATGTTGCCTGGCGAGCATCAGCGTTTGCCCTTTGCAGTCACATCGCTGGAGCGCAAGTTCATCATGACGCCCATGGCCGAGGGCTTGCGCCTGGCCGGCACGGTGGAATTCGCCGGGCTGGACGCGCCGCCGAGCATGCAACGGGCGTGGCAGTTGCACAGGTTGAGCAAGGGGTTGTTCCAGCGGGACTTGAGTGTGGAGGGAGCAACGCCGTGGATGGGCTTGCGGCCTTCGTTGCCGGATTCGTTGCCGGTGATCGACCGGGTGTGTGATGGGCGAGTGCTGTTGGCATTCGGGCATCAGCACCTGGGGTTGACCCAGGCAGCAGTGACGGCGGAATGGGTGGGACGGTTGGCTGAGATGGCCGGTGGACCGGAGATGGCGGCTTACCGGTTGGATCGGTTTTAGCCTGTGCTGGCCTCTTCGCGGGTGAACCCGCTCCCACAGGGATCGCACAGGCCTTGAGGGCAGTGGAGATCCTGTGGGAGCGGGTTTACCCGCGAATGGGCTGTGCACAGCAGCCCCCTTCTGAACTCAGCGATAACGCTCGAGCCAGTGCGCATACGGTGCAGGCAAGGTCCAGGAGGCTTTCTCCACACCCAACTCCTTGGCCGCAAAGTAAGCCCAGTGCGGGTCGGCCAGGTGCGCACGCCCTACCGATACCAGGTCCAGCTGGTTGGCCTGCAGCGCTGCTTCCGCCAGTTGCGGCGTACCAAACCCCCACGCAGAGGTAACCGGCAGCTTCGCCTCACGGCGCACGCGCTCGGCAATCGGCCCCATGAACGCCGGGCCCCACGGGATCTTGGTATCGGGAATGGTGAAGCCGACACTCACGCTCAGCAGGTCGAGGCCACCAGCCTTGAAGCGGCGCGCCAGTTCGATCGACTCTTCCAGGGTCTGCTCATCGCGACCGTCGTATTCCAGCACACCAAAACGCGCGGTCAGTGGCAGGTTCTCTGGCCATACCTCACGCACCGCTGCCAAAGTTTCCAGCAGGAAGCGGCTGCGGTTGTCGAAGCTGCCACCGTAGGCATCGGTACGCTTGTTGGAGTGTTCGGAGAAGAAGCTCTGGCCCAGGTAACCATGGGCAAAGTGCAGCTCGATCCATTCGAAACCGGCATCGCGCGCACGGCGGGCGGCATCGACGAAGTCCTGCTTGACCCGGGCGATGTCGTCCAGAGTCATCTCGCGCGGCACTTTTGGCAGATGCGCGCCAAAGGCGATGGCGGACGGGGCGATGGTTTCCCAACCACGGGCGTCGTCGGCAGCAATGTGGTCGTCACCTTCCCACGGGCGGTTGGCGCTGGCCTTGCGCCCGGCGTGGGCAATCTGGATACCCGGCACGGAACCGGCGGCCTTGATTGCCTGCACCACCGGCACGAAAGCCTGGGCGTGGGCATCGCTCCAGATACCGGCGCAACCGGGGGTGATGCGCCCTTCCGGTGCCACGGCAGTGGCCTCGACCACCAGCAGGCCGGCTCCGCCACGGGCCAGGCCGGCCAGATGCACGTGATGCCAGTCGTTGATCATGCCGTCCTCGGCCATGTACTGGCACATCGGAGGAATGGCAATGCGGTTGCGCAGGGTGACGTCCTTGAGGGTATAGGGTTCGAACAAGGCGGACATGGGCAAGCTCCAGAGCTGTTTGATTACGATAGTTCGATCATAATCGAACTATGGCAATTAATGATAGCCCCGTTATCATGACGACCATGCGAGCCTATCAACATCCCAATTCTGAAGACCTTACCCTGGAACGCCTGCTCTACGCCCTGAGCGACCCGGTGCGCCTGGGTATCGTGCGTCACCTGGCGGGCGTGGCCGAAGCCAGCTGTGGCGAGCTGGACGGCGGCCGGCCGAAGTCAAGCATGTCCCACCATTTTCGCGTGCTGCGTGATGCGGGGTTGGTGCATACCCGCAATGTGGGGACTACCCATATGAATTCGTTGCGTAGCGAGATGCTGGCGGAGCGGTTTCCCGGGTTGCTGGACTGCATTCTGCGGCAGCAGTGATTTACCTGTGCCGGCCTTTTCGCGGGTAAACCTGCGCCCACAGGGATAGCGCTGGCCACAGGCTTGGCGCTATTTCTGTGGGAGCGGGTTTACCCGCGAAAGGGCCGGTACAGGCAACAAAAAAGCCACGAGGTCTCCCCCGTGGCTTCTTTCAAAACAATGGCCGATTACAGCGCCATGTCATTCTCAGGCTTGCTCTCGACCGGATGGCTCGGTGCAGCCGTGGTACCGACACTCTCGTCGATCACCGGTGGTTTCTCGAGCTGCAGCACTTCAGCGGTGTAGTTCCACTCTTTCTGGGTGGCCGCCGCCGAGTCGTTCAGCTTGGTGCCGTAGCTCGGCACGATCTGCTTGATCTTGGCCTGCCACTCAGGGGTGGCGACCTTCTCCTTGAACACGGTTTCCAGCACGTTCAGCATGATCGGTGCAGCAGTCGAAGCACCTGGCGATGCCCCCAGCAGGCCGGCGATGGTGCGGTCTTCGGAAGCGACCACTTCGGTGCCCAGCTTCAGCACGCCGCCCTTCTCGGCATCACGCTTGATGATCTGCACGCGCTGGCCGGCCTGCCACAGGCGCCAGTCTTCCTTCTTGGCGTTCGGGAAGTAGGTGCGCAGGGCTTCGAAGCGGTCGTCGTCAGACAGCATCAACTGGCCAGCAAGGTATTCCACCAGCGGGTACTGATCGATGCCGACTTTGGTCATCGGCCAGACGTTGTGGGTGGTGGTGCTGCTCAGCAGGTCCAGGTACGAGCCGTTCTTCAGGAACTTGGTCGAGAAGGTGGCGAATGGACCAAACAGGATCACGCGCTTGCCGTCAAGCACGCGGGTGTCCAGGTGCGGAACCGACATGGGTGGTGCGCCGGTCGAGGCGATACCGTAGGCCTTGGCCATGTGCTGCATGGCCACGGTCGGGTTCTCGGTCACCAGGAACGAGCCGCCCACCGGGAAGCCCGCGTATTCCTTGGCTTCAGGAATGCCCGACTTCTGCAGCAGCTTCAGCGCGCCGCCGCCGGCACCGATGAACAGGAACTTGGCGTCGGTGGCCGATTCGCTACCGTCCTTCAGGTTCTTGTACTCGACGTGCCACGAGCCGTCCTTGTTGCGAGTGATGTCCTGCACTTCGCTGGACAGCTTCAGGTCGAAGTTTTCCTGGGTTTTCAGGTGGCCGACGAACTGGCGGGTGATCTCGCCGAAGTTGACATCGGTACCGATTGGCGTCCAGGTCACGGCCAGCTTCTGGTTCGGGTCGCGGCCTTCCATCATCAGCGGGACCCACTTGGCGATCTGCGCGTGGTCCTCGGAGTACTGCATCGGGCGGAACAGCGGGCTGGCCTGCAGCGCGTCATAACGCTTTTTCAGGAACTTGATGTTGTCATCGCCCCACACGAAGCTCATGTGCGGCGTGGTGTTGATGAACGAATGCGGGTTCTTCAACACGCCCTGGCGGACCTGCCACGACCAGAACTGGCGGGAGATCTGGAAGGCCTCGTTGATTTCGATGGCCTTGGTGATGTTGACGTTGCCGTCCTTGTCTTCCGGGGTGTAGTTCAGCTCGGCCAGCGCGGAGTGGCCGGTACCGGCGTTGTTCCAGCCGTTGGAGCTTTCTTCGGCCACACCATCCAGGCGCTCGACCATTTCCATCGACCAGCTTGGCTCCAGCTCGTGCAGCCAAACGGCCAGGGTAGAGCTCATGATGCCGCCGCCGACCAGCAGCACATCTACTTTCTTGGTTTCTGCGGCGTGCGCTTGCATGACGCTTGCAGCGACAGCCAGACCCAGCAAGGTCTTGCCAGCTTTCTTGAACATTGATCGATTCCAGTCAGGAGAACAGAGGGCGGGCCTGTGGCTGGCCCAGGTAAAGCGTGTTCTGCAGCGCAGGCTTGTTGTTGATCATTGTTCAGCAGCCAGAGAACCAGAAAACGACTCGGCCTTTTGTCGAATTGACCGACACGGCTGAATCGTTTTTCCGATTGTAGCTTAAATGCCAGCACAAACAAATTGCCACCCGGAGCGTCAAGGCGACGGGTTGCCTCAGTGGCAGATTGTCACGCGGAAAAACAAAAACCCCCGATCACGGAAATGACCGGGGGCCTTGGATCACGCTGCAAGCGTCGCGATCAGGGTACCGCCAAGATTACTGCTGCTGAGGCAGTTTATCGATCGGGCCGCAGCCACCGATGATCTTGGAGATGGAAACCGAAGGGTGGAACAGGTAGTCGTAGCTGCAGTTTTTCGGCTGGTTGTAAACCTGGCCGGTGCAACCCGACAGCAGGGCAACACCCGAAACGACAGCAACGGCAACGGTAGCCTTGAACAGCTTTTTCATACTAAGTCCTTTAAATGAATCATCTAAGGCCATCATTCTGATGGCGGCGGGATGATACAGAACCCAAGCATTGGATCCAAGCTTCAAGGTGCAGTTGTTGGTTGCACGTGTGCAACAACTAGTTGCCGTTGTAGGAAATGTCCCGCACTTCTGAAATTTGAGCGCCTGTTTTCAATTTTCGGGCAGATGGTTGAAAAGCGGACCGGTGGCGACGATAGTCTTGAACTCTGCCTACGCACCATCAACAGGAGTTTTCCATGCTCGGCGTCACCGACTACGGCGCGTTCGTCATCGCCTTCATCATCGTCCTGGCCATCCCCGGGCCAGGCAACTTCGCCCTGATCACCGCCACCGGCAAGGGCGGGATCAAGGCAGGCATGGCCGCGACCTGTGGGGTTATCCTGGGTGACCAGGTGCTGCTGTGGCTGGCGGTGGCTGGTGTTGCCACCCTGCTGGCGGCCTACCCTGCCGCCTTCCACGTGGTGCAATGGGCCGGTGCTGCGTACCTGGCCTACCTGGGCCTGCGCATGCTGCTGAGCAAACCCGGTGGCGCGCCGCGGGCCAGCCGTATGGACAACGGCCAGTACCTGCGCCAGACCATGATGATCACCCTGCTCAACCCCAAGGCGATCATGTTCTACATGGCATTTTTCCCGTTGTTCGTCGACCCGGTGAAGCATCAGGGGCTGGTGACTTTCAGCTTCCTCGCGGCGACGGTGGCGGTGGTGACCTTCCTGTACGGGTTGATTGCGGTGGTGCTGACGCACCAGTTGGCCGAACGCATGCGCGCCAATCCGCGAGTTGCCAATATGTTCGAGCGGTTGGCGGGGGCTTGCCTGCTGGGGTTCGGCATCAAGCTGGCGGCAATGCGCTGAAGGCCCTGGGGGGGGCGCGGTGCGCCCCTTTCGCGACACAAGGCCGCTCCTACAAGCGATCGCACCAGGCTGGACCTGTGCGCAATCCCCTGTAGGAGCGGCCTTGTGTCGCAATGGGCCGCAAAGCGGCCCCCAGTCCTACAGCTGAAACTCAGAATTATCCCCTTCCCTGTAGGCCATTTCCCAAACATACTGCCAACCCGCTCAAACTGTTGCGACGGATTGGGTCGCGCTCTAGTCTCGGCTTGTCGTTGTCAACTCAACGACCGGCTTTGACAGGCCGACAACTTCTCCGTGCACGTACCCCCGTTATGGCGGCAGTACGTGGGGCACCTCGTGTGCGCCGAGTCTCCGGAGTCCTCGGTCTGTCAACCCGCGTACCGCTGCCACCCTCTTGTTTGACAGCAAGTCCGTAGCAGCTCGACTGACTCTGGAGCTAACTATGCGCAAGATGGTCCCCGATCCACCCCACTCCCTCGATTCCACCCAGGCTCTGCAAGACACCCTGGTCCAGTCCTCAGAGTACGTACTCTGCGCCCTGTTCGTGGCCCGCCAATCCATTCAACTCAAACCCACGGCCCCGAGTTCGATCGTGATGCAGGCCGTGATCCATGAAATGGAAGCGGTACAGGGCCTGGTCGAGTCGGCATTGATGCAATTGCAGATGCAGGCCCATTTACCGGCTGAGCCACGAACTTTGCACTAGCAGGCCTGGCCTCTTCGCGGGCACGCCCGCTCCCACAGGGGTAATCATTGCCCTCAAGCACTGCACAGTACCTGTGGGAGCGGGCGCGCCCGCGAAGAGGCCGGCACAGACACCCAAGATTCCAGGGAGAAAAACAATGCCCACCGACGACACAAAGCAACCCACCACAGTCGGCAAGACCTGCTTCTACCAAGGCGAAAACAACACCCACCCGCTGTTCCGCATCGAGCCCGGCATTCCCTGCCAGGACGCCCGCGAACAGGCATCCGAACTGATGGGCTACGTCCGCGACCTGATCATCACCGGTTTGATGGATGGCGACCAGAAGCTGATCTGGGCCTCGCATTACCTGAGTGCGATGGCCAAGGCGCTGCTGGATGATGCTGAACTGGGGATGATGAAAAAATAAGGCACAACGAAAAAGCCCCTGGAAACTTTCGTTCCCAGGGGCTTCATCTTGTATGGCGGAGAGATAGGGATTTGAACCCTAGGTACTGTTGCCAGTACAACGGATTTCGAATCCGTCCCGTTCGACCACTCCGGCATCTCTCCAATGCCGCGCATCATACCAGCGTTCTTTTAAAACGCAAACCTTTTTTTTAAAAAAATCGCGTGGTATCAGGCGCTTGCGTGAACGTGCCGCTTACAGCGGCACGCCCAGGCGCTTGGCAACTTCTTCGTAGGCTTCGATCACGTCGCCCAGGCCCTGGCGGAAGCGGTCCTTGTCCATCTTCTTGCGGGTCTCTTTGTCCCACAGGCGGCAGCCGTCCGGGCTGAACTCGTCGCCCAGCACGATCTGGCCGTGGAATACGCCGAATTCCAGCTTGAAGTCGACCAGCAGCAGGCCGGCGTCATCGAACAGCTTGCTCAGCACTTCGTTGACCTTCAGCGACAGCTTTTTCATTTCGGCCAGCTGCTCGGCGGTGCCCCAGCCGAACGCGACAACGTGAGATTCGTTGATGAAGGGGTCGCCCTTCTCGTCGTTCTTCAGGAACAGCTCGAAGGTGGACGGCTCCAGCTTGATGCCCTCCTCCACGCCCAGGCGCTTGACCAGGCTGCCGGCGGCGTAGTTGCGCACCACGCACTCGACCGGAATCATGTCCAGCTTCTTCACCAGGCACTCGTTGTCGCCCAGCAGCTTGTCGAACTGGGTCGGCACGCCGGCTTCTTCCAGTTTCTGCATGATGAAGGCGTTGAACTTGTTGTTCACCATGCCTTTGCGGTCGAGCTGTTCGATACGCTTGCCGTCGAACGCCGAAGTGTCGTTACGGAACAGCAGGATCAAGCGGTCGGCGTCGTCGGTCTTGTAAACCGATTTGGCCTTGCCGCGGTAGAGTTCGTCGCGTTTTTCCATGATTGGGCTCCGCTTGCTTGAGGTGTTGGGCTAGGCGATTTCGCGCCAGTCGAGCCCGTGTTCCTGATTCGCCACCTGGAGCCAGTCCGGGTCGCACCCAAGGGTGTCGACGAAGCACTGGCGAGCCAACTGTGGCAGGTTGTTCTTGCTGCTGAGGTGGGCCAGCACCAGGTGTTGCAAGTTGCTCCAGCCCAACTCGTGCACCAGGCGCGCGGCCTGGTGATTGTTCAAATGCCCTTGCATGCCACCCACCCGCTGCTTCAGGAAGGCCGGGTAGTGACCGCGTGCCAGCAGGTCGCGGCAGTGGTTGGCCTCGATCAACAGTGCATCCAGGCCCTGATAACGCTCCAGCAGCAGCGCGTCGTACGAGCCAAGGTCGGTCAGCATGCCGAAGCGCCGCTGGCCGTCGCTGACCACGTACTGCAGCGGCTCGTAGGCGTCGTGCTCGACCCGCGCCGCGGTCACTTCCAGGCTGCCGATACGCAGGCTTTCGCCACAAGCGAGAAAACCGGCCACCTCCACCGGCTTGCGCATGCCGCGCAAGGTCCCCTGGCTGAGGTAGACCGGTACATTGTAGCGCCGTGACAGCAAGCCGACCCCATGTACGTGGTCGGCATGTTCGTGGGTAACCAGTACCGCACTGAGCTGGGCCGCCGATACGCCGAGCAGCGCCAGGCGCCGCTCGGTCTCGCGCAGGGAAAACCCGCAATCGACCAGGATGAACGTGTCACCACTGGCGATCAGCGTGCCGTTTCCCTGGCTGCCGCTTCCGAGTACCGCGAAGCGCACTTAGCCCAGGTGGTCCTGAATGGCGCTCAGCACGCGGCGGGCGACATCGGCCGGGGCCACGGTGTTGATGTTCTTCTCGACCGTGACCTGCACGCTCTCACCTACCTTGCTCAGACGAACCTGGTAGCGTTCGGCACGGGCTTCACGCTCTTCCTTGGTCGGCTCGCTGCCGAACATGCGGCCAAAGAAGCCAGGCTGGTTCTGCTTGTCTTCAGGCTTTTCAGACAGGTTGATGTAGTACAGGCCCAGGCTGCGGTTGATGTCCTCGACACGCCACTCGCCACCCTGCTCCAGGGCACGGCCCACGCTGGACCAGGCGCGGTCCAGGTCGGCGCCCAGGTACAGCACCGGGTTGCCGCTGCCGTCTTCGCTCAGGCTGACGCGGCTTGGCGCGTCGAAATCGCGCGCGGCCAGCAGCGATACCGAACCGCCCTTCTCGGCGCTGCGGTTCATGCTGGCAAGCATTTCGTCGACCAGCAGGGCATCGGCACCGGTGTTGCTGGAGGTGGACGGGAAATCGGGTTCGGCAGTGCTGCCAGCCGGGCGCTCGACGCTGACCACATACACCTCGGAGGTGTTGCGCTGCACACCAGGCTCCATGCGCACACGCACGCGCACTTCGCTGTCAGCGCTGCTCGCAGTGCTGGCCAGGCGCTGGCCGAGCGAAGCCGAAAGTTCGTCGAAACGCTGCCAGGTGGTGTTGAATTCGCCGGTCTGCGGGCGCTCTTCGGCGATGCGGAAGCCGTTGTCTTCGAAGAACTGGCGAGCCACAGGCCATACTTCGGCCGGCGAATGCTGGGCCAGCACCCAACGGCTGCTGCCGCTGCGCTGCAGGCTGTAGTCGGTAACCTGGGCGGCGCCACCGGTCATCGGTTGCGGGCGCGGCACCTCGAACTCGCCGGTGGCGCTGTCGTCGGCGACGTTGCGCGGGATCGGTAGCAGCGGGTCAAGGCGCTTGACGTTGCTGGCGTCCGGCGGCAGCTGCATCGGCGCAGTCGGGCGCGCCTGCAGGTAATCGCTGCCGCGGTCGCGGAAATAGCCATCCTCGCCCCACAGCCAGCCACACCCACTGGTGCTGGAGATGATCAGGGCAAGGGCGGAAAGACCAGCCAGTCGCTTCATGCGGTGTACTTCCTCTTAAACCAGTACGCCGGACTGGCGCAAGGCAGTACGGACTTTTTCGTGGCAGCCTTCGCTCAGCCAGGTCAGCGGCAGGCGAATGCCTTTTTGCATCAGGCCCATCTCGACGAGCGCCCATTTCACCGGGATCGGGTTGGCTTCGCAGAACAGGTCCTTGTGCAGCGGCATGAGTTTTTCGTTGATTGCGCGGGCCTTCTCGGCATTGCCCTCAAGGGCGGCCTCGCACAGGTCGGCCATTTCGCGCGGGGCGACGTTGGCGGTGACGGAGATGTTGCCTTTGCCGCCCATCAGGATCAGCTCGACGGCGGTCGGGTCATCGCCGGACAGGACGATGAAGTCCTTGTCGACGCCATCCAGGATGGCCTTGGCACGGGCCAGGTCGCCGGTGGCTTCCTTGATGCCGATGATGTTCTTGACCTTCGACAGGCGGATCACGGTATCGGCCTGCATGTCGCAGGAGGTGCGGCCGGGTACGTTGTAGAGAATCTGCGGGATGTCGACGGCTTCGGCGATGTGCTTGAAGTGCTGGTACAGGCCTTCTTGCGTCGGCTTGTTGTAGTACGGTACCACCAGCAGGCAGGCGTCGGCGCCGGCATTCTTGGCGTTCTGGGTCAGGTGCACGGCTTCAGCAGTGGCGTTGGCACCGGTGCCGGCGATGACCGGGATCGGTTTGTTGCTGCGCTTGACGCGCTCGACCACGTGCTTGATGACCAGGATGTGTTCTTCGACATCCAACGTGGCGGACTCACCGGTTGTGCCGACAGCGACAATCGCGTGGGTGCCGTTTTCCAGGTGGAAGTCTACAAGTTTGTCGAGGCTGCCCCAGTCCACACGCCCTTGTGCATCCATGGGTGTGACCAATGCCACCATACTGCCCGCAATCATGTAACTGCTCCTGCCGGAAAAAGAGAGCGGTAATGGTACTGGGGGCATCGGCCTTGCACAAGCGAAGCAGGCGGGCGGAGCATTCCCCTCGGCGCCTTATTTCGCTACCCTTGATGCTTTGATCGGTGCAGCGCGGCCCGCCGGGCCGTCGACCTTGCTCCCCGCCAGCGTCCACGACCTCGCATGCGAGCCCCGGGCCCTGCCGACAGGAGGCTTTCGCCCGTCCTGTGCCGACCGCTCATCGCTTTAGGAATGCTGCATGTCCACCCCCACCGTCCGCGAACAATTCCTTGTCATCAGTGCCCTGGGCCCCAACCCCATGGAGCTGGCCAACGTCCTCAGCCGCGCTGCCTTCGAAAACCGCTGCGCGGTGGTCACCTCGCGCCTGAGCCGCCACGGCGAGACCAGCGCCCTGGTACTGCAGGTAGGCGGTAGCTGGGACGCCCTGGCGCGCCTCGAAGCCATGCTGCCTGGCCTGGGCAAGAAGCACGGCCTGACCCTGGACGTGGTGCGCAGCGCCGACCAGGAAGTGCGCCCGCAGGCCCTGCCCTACGTGGCCTACGTCAGCGCCGCCTACCGGCCGGACATCATCAACGAGCTGTGCCAGTTCTTCCTCGACCACCGCGTCGAGCTGGAAGCCATGACCTGCGATACCTACCTGGCGCCGCAGACCGGCAGCAGCATGCTCAATGCCCAGTTCACCGTGATTCTGCCGGCCGGCACCCAGATCAGCTGGCTGCGTGACCAGTTCCTGGACTTTGCCGATGCCCTGAACCTCGATGCGCTGATCGAGCCATGGCGTCCACAGAACCCAATGTAAGGAAACCGAACATGGCTGTAGCACTCGACCAACCCGTTGCCGACTTCCAGGCCCAGGCTACCAGCGGGCAGACCGTCAGCCTGGCCGAGCTCAAGGGCCGGCAGGTGGTGGTGTATTTCTACCCGAAGGACAGCACCCCGGGCTGCACCACCGAAGGCCAGGGCTTCCGTGACCAGCACGATGCCTTTGCCGCGGCCAACACCGTGGTGTTCGGCGTGTCGCGCGATGGCATCAAGTCGCACGAAAACTTCAAGGCCAAGCAAGGCTTCCCGTTCGAGCTGATCAGCGACAAGGACGAAGCCCTGTGTCAGCTGTTCGACGTGATCAAGCTGAAGAAGCTGTATGGCAAGGAATACATGGGCGTTGACCGCAGCACCTTCCTGATCGACAAGGACGGTGTACTGCGCCAGGAATGGCGCGGGGTGAAGGTGCCCGGGCATGTGGATGCAGTACTGGCTGCTGCCCAGGCCCTGAACAAGGCTTGAGATCGTTGGGGGGGCGCTTTGCGCCCCTTTCGCGACACAAGGCCGCTCCTACAGGAAATCGCGTATCCCTGCAGGAGCGGCCTTGTGTCGCGATGGGCGGCAAAGCAGCCCCAAAATTACAGCATCGGTGACACACTAGGCTCCTGCCGCGGCCAGGCATCCAGCACAGCCTTGATCAGCGTCGCCAGCGGGATGGCAAAGAAGATCCCCCAAAACCCCCACAACCCGCCAAACAGCAACACCGCGCAGATGATCGCCACCGGGTGCAGGCTCACCGCCTCGGAGAACAGCAGCGGCACCAGCACGTTGCCGTCCAGCGCCTGGATGATCGCGTACACCGTCATCAGGTAGATGAACTGGTCACCCCAGCCCCACTGGAACAGTGCGATCAACGTCACCGGCACGGTCACCACCACCGCGCCCACGTAAGGCACCACCACCGACAGCCCTACCAGCAGCGCCAGCAACGCGGCGTAGTTGAGCCCCAGGCTGATGAAGGCGATATAGGTGGCGATGCCGCAGATCAGGATCTCGATGCCCTTGCCGCGGATGTAGTTGGCGATCTGCCGGTTCATCTCGCTGCCAACCCGGTTCAGCAGGCTGCGCTGGCGTGGCAGGTAGCCGCTGACCCAACGGCCGATCAGTTCGCGGTCCTTGAGAAAGAAAAATACCAGGATCGGCACCAGTACCAGGTAGATCATGGCGTTGACCAGCAACGGCAGGCTCGATAGCGAGAAGGTGAGCGCCCACTGGCCGAACTTGCCGATCTCCCCGCGCACCGACTCGATGGCATGCAGCACCTGCTCGTCCGACACCAGGTGCGGGTAGCGCTCGGGCAACAGCAACAACAGCGACTGCCACTTGCCGAGCATGCCCGGCAGTTCGTTGAACAGGGTGATCAGCTGGTGCCACAGCAGCGGCACCAGCACCAGCATGAACACCGCCAGCGCGCCCATGAACAGGGCGAACACCAGCATCACCGCCAATCGGGAGGGTACCCGCAAGCGCTCCAGGGCATTGACCAACCCTTGCATCAGAAACGCCAGCACCATGCCCGCCAGCACCGGCGCAAGCATGCCACCCAGGGTGAGTACCGCGGTAAAAGCAAGGAACAGCAGGACCGCCAGCACCACCGCTTCCTCATCGGAGAAGTAGCGCTGCATCCAGTCGCGAAGCACTTTGAACATTGACGATCCTTGGAAAGACTCAGGCCTTGCGCAGCCAGTAAGTGTAGGTGCCGGCCTCGGCCGTTTCCCGCAGCAGGGTATGACCTGCCAACTGGGCGAAAGTGCGGAAGTCACGCTGGGAGCCGGCGTCGGTGGCGATTACCTTGAGCACCGCGCCGCTGGCCAGGCGGTTGAGCTCCATCTTGGCCTTCAGCAGCGGTAAAGGGCAATTCAGCCCGCTGGCGTCCAGTTCGGCGTCACAAGTCAGGGTTTCACTCATTGCGGGGCTCTCCAACGGTATTGCCAGGCGGTATCTGGATTTGGCCGGCTAGGATAGCGCCACTGGTCGCCAACGTGTGAGCCCGCTACAGTAGGTATCTTTGACCGACGCGAGCTTCATGCATGAATCTACTGCGCCCTACCCTGCTGACGCTGGCCTGCCTGTTGGCCCTTCCCGGCCATGCTGACGACCTGCCATCACTGGGCGACGCCAGTTCCGCGATCGTCTCGCCACAGCAGGAGCACCAGCTCGGCCGTGCCTGGCTGAGCCTGCTGCGCGGCCAGGTCAACCAGCTCAACGACCCGCAGCTGAAGGACTACGTCGAAACCAGCGTGTACCGCCTGGCCGAAACCAGCCAACTGCAGGACCGCCGCCTGGAATTCATCCTCATCGATAGCCGCGAGCTCAATGCCTTTGCCGCCCCGGGCGGTATCGTGGGGGTCAACGGCGGGCTGTTCCTCAACGCCCAGACCGAAGGCGAGTACGCCTCGGTACTGGCCCACGAACTGGCGCACTTGTCGCAGCGCCACTTCGCCCGCGGCGTCGAGGCCCAGCAGCGCATGCAGCTACCGATGATGGCGGCGCTGCTGGCCGGTATCGTGCTGGCGGCCGGTGGCGGCGGTGATGCCGGTATCGGTGTGATCGCCGGTACCCAGGCGGCAGCGATCCAGGAACAGCGGCGCTTCTCCCGGCAGAACGAACAGGAAGCCGACCGCATCGGCATCCAGAACCTGGAAAAGGCCGGCTACGACCCGCGCAACATGCCGACCATGTTCGAGCGCCTGGCCCGGCAGTACCGTTACGATGCAAAGCCGCCGGAATTCCTGCTGACCCACCCGGTAACCGAGTCGCGTATCGCCGACACCCGCAACCGCGCCGAGCAGGCTCCCAAGGGCGGCGTCGAGGACAGCATGCGCTACCAGCTGATCCGTGCCCGGGTGGCGCTGACCTACGAAGGCACCCCTGGGCTGGCGGCCAAACGCTTCCGCGCCCAGCTGGACGAAGACCCCAAGCTGGACGCCGCGCGTTACGGCCTGGCCCTGGCGCAGATCAAGGGCGGCCAGCTGAACGAGGCGCGCGAACTGCTCAAGCCGCTGCTGGCCAAGGCGCCCAACGACATTACCTACAACCTGGCGCAGATCGATCTGGACATCACCAACAACCGCCTGGCCGACGCGCAGCAGCGCGCCGAACGCATGCAGGGGTTGTACCCGGGCAACTACCCGCTGAAGCAGGTGCGTGCCGATCTGCTGGTGAAGCTGAACAAGCCCGCCGAGGCGGAAAAGGTGCTGAACGAACTGGTGAAGAGCCGGCCGGATGACCCGGACGTGTGGTACGACATGGCCGAAGTGCGGGGCCTTTCGGGCAATACCATTGGTTTGCACCGGGCGCGTGCCGAGTACTTCACACTGGTGGGCGATTTTGACCAGGCCATCCAGCAGCTG
Organism: Pseudomonas sp. B10(2017); assembly: GCF_002113295.1. NCBI lineage: Bacteria > Pseudomonadati > Pseudomonadota > Gammaproteobacteria > Pseudomonadales > Pseudomonadaceae > Pseudomonas > Pseudomonas sp. B10(2017). The sequence goes on along the minus strand of NZ_NEJU01000008.1, from coordinate 102,896 downwards.
GATTACGCCAAGCGCCGTGCGGGCGGGAACTTCCCGCTGGCAGCACAGATTGACCAGCGCCAGCGCGAGGTCATGGAGCAGCAGCGCATGGTTCAGGAAATGATGGGGCGTTGAAGGCCCTTTCGCGGCTAAACCCGCTCCCACAGGGACCGCACCGCCCGTGAGCGCTGCGCTGTACCTGTGGGAGCGGGTTTACCCGCGAAGAAAGCGACGCGGTACAGCGTCAGGCGTTACCGGACAACTTCAGGCGCGCCGCCTGGGTAAAGTCCAGCATCCGGTTCAGCGGCTTGATCGCTTTCGGCACCAGCGCCGGGTCGACAAAAATCTCGTTAGACCCATTACGAAGGCAATCCAGCACACGCTCCAGGGTGTTCATCGCCATCCACGGGCAGTGCGCGCAGCTGCGGCATGCCGCGCCGTTACCGGCGGTCGGGGCTTCGACGAACTCCTTGTCCGGGCACAGCTGCTGCATCTTGTAGAAGATGCCGCGGTCGGTGGCGACGATGAAGGTCTTGTTCGGCAGGGTCTGGGCAGCCTTGATCAGCTGGCTGGTGGAACCCACCGCGTCGGCCAGTTCGATCACCGCTTCCGGCGACTCGGGGTGCACCAGAATCGCCGCATCCGGGTACAGCGCCTTCATGTCGGCCAACTGGCGCGACTTGAACTCTTCGTGAACGATGCAGGCACCGTCCCACAGCAGCATGTCGGCACCGGTTTGCTTCTGGATGTAACGCCCCAGGTGCTGGTCCGGGCCCCAGATGATGGTCTCGCCGTTGTCCATCAGGCTTTCGACGATTTCCAGCGCGCAGCTCGAGGTCACCACCCAGTCGGCACGGGCCTTCACGGCAGCGGAAGTGTTGGCGTAGACCACCACGGTACGTTCGGGATGCTGGTCGCAGAAGGCCGAAAACTCTTCTACCGGGCAACCCAGGTCGAGCGAGCAGGTAGCCTCCAGGGTCGGCATCAGCACGCGCTTTTCCGGGGTGAGGATTTTCGCCGTCTCGCCCATGAAGCGCACACCGGCGACGATCACGGTTTCGGCCGGGTGGTTCTTGCCGAAGCGGGCCATTTCCAGCGAGTCGGACACGCAGCCGCCGGTTTCTTCGGCCAGCGCCTGGATGACCGGGTCGCAGTAATAGTGGGCGACCAGCACGGCGTTCTGGGCCTTGAGCTCGGCAGCGATGGCCGCACGGTATTCGGCCTCCTGCTCGGCTGTCAGCGGGTTGGGCTGCTTGGCGTCGAGGTGGGCCTGAACCAACAGGCGTTCGGAAATCTGGGTCATGATCGCTGGACCTGCAGGCGCGTGCGCGCGTCGAATCGAGTGTATCACCCGGCCCTGACAGATCGGCTAAGGGTGCCGGACGGCACGAAGGCCGCCACGGCCCTCTGCGGGCGCGGATTATTATCGGAGGCCGAAGGCTACAGACAATCCAGCGAATTCTAAAGTGGTTTTTGTGTTGCCTGTGCTGGCCTCTTCGCGGGCACGCCCGCTCCCACCGTTACAGCGCTGCCCTCAGGGGCAAGGAGTAACCTGTGGAAGCGGACGCGCCCGCGAAAAGGCCGGAACAGGAGAAACGTCAGCCCTGCGGCGACAGGGCCGCCAGGTGCGAGGCCATGAGCATCGCGAACTCTTCCACGGTCATCTTCTTGCCGTTGAAGTCGACCATGCCATCGGCATAGTGCAGGCTGCTTACCACATCGTTGCCCTGCACGGTGGCCATGCCACTCTGCAGCGCCATCATGCCGACCATTTCCCCGGCCTGGCTCGATTGCATGGCAATGGCTTGGGCGTCGGTCTGGCCATCCAGCAGTGCCTGCAAGGTTGCCAGGTCGCCGATCATAGGCTTGGACAACGACAGCTTGCTCTTCACCTCGGTGATCAGTTGCTTGCTCAATTGATCAGGCGGCAGGTCGAAGCTGGCCGGGGCGGCGAAGCCCATCGACAGGTCAAAGCGGCTTTCGCCATTGGCGGTCCTGAACGACAGGTTTTCCACTGCCACCCGGGGCTTGGCAGCCAGCAACTTCTGCAGCTCGCCCTGGAACCTGGCCTTCTCATCATCGTCCATCTGGATTTCCGGTACCGGCTGGCCAGCGGCAGCTGCGGCCTCGAATTCCGGCAGGTGCGCCTGGTACCACGTCGACAGCGCCTGTAGCGCCGGCGCGTTGACCGACGTGATGCTCACTGCCATCTGCGCCTTGCCCACCGCACGGCCATCCCAGGTGATATCCCCGACCTTGTACTCCACGCGGCCACCCACGGTATCCGGGCCCTCAAGGGCTTGCAGGGCGTTCTGCTCCAGCCCCTTGACCACCAGCACCTGCTGTTTCGGCCCCAGAGTGACCTTGGTTTCGGCCAGCGCCAGGTCGACATTGCCTACATAGATGGCCTCGTGCGCGGTGGCCGCCAGCTGGCCGCCGACCTTAAGGCCGTTGAGCTCGAAAGTGGCAGGCGGCTGGTCATCGCGTACCAGTTTCATCACGAACCGATCGGCCTGGCCGTGGAAGCTCGAGGCCTTGCCTTCCTGGTCACCACTGACTTGCAGTTGCATGCCCGAGAAGTCGAGGCTGTTGCCGTCCGCTTCGTCGAGCTTGACTGGCGCCAGCTGGACCTGGCTGACAACATTGCCATCGTAGCCCAGGCTGGTCTGGGCACTGACCGGGGCCTGCTCGCCCGCTGCGGCAAACCACGGTGCGGTGGCGTCGTCCTTCTGCAGCGTGCTGTTGCTGACTGCCAGCACCGGCATCAGCTTAAGCGCCTTTACCCGCGACCAGGGGAACGGGCCGTGCTCGATCTGGTCGGTAACGCCCACGTCGAAATTCACAACTTCGCCTTCGCCCAGGTTGATATCGCGGGCCTTGAGCCGGTACTGGGCGGTACTGCTGAAGAAATGCTGCTCCAGCGACACCCGTTCGATGCTCATGCTGCCACCGGTACTCACCAGGGCCTTCTTGAGTTCTGCGTTGCTGCGGACCAGGGCGTTGTCCAGCTCCGCAGGCAGCTGCTTGCCGGTGTACCAGGCGCCAGCGGTGGTTACGACGGCAATGGCGATAGCCAGGCCGGAAAGGATGCCAACTGATTTCTTCATGAATAGAACCGATTGCTGTCCATATGGGCTTCGTAGGCGGCCAAGGGCCACACAGGACGCCAAGAGTACCACTGCAGCCCAGCCCTGGCGCTGGCCAGTCTCGAGAAATCCCGTTTTTGGGAAACGCCTGACATACCTTCCAAGTGCGACCGGCCTTCGTTAATTTTTGCGAACACCAAAATTGATCATAACCGCAAAAAAACGCGCAAAAACCGAACAAAACCCCACTTTAATCGATAAATATTTCAATCCAGCAACATCTTGTCATGTTTAACTTGACACCAAGCTACCCATCGTTTTTTATTTTCACCACTTTGCGCGCTCCCCCGCGTCCCCGCTGCTCCAACAATAAAGGTGAACAACATGGAGCCCACCCGCTCGCCCTTGCCGCATGCGCAGTACACCGTGCCCGCCGTTTACGCCCAGCCGCAGGAGCCATGCCAGCATGCAGCCTGATCACAGCGCTTCCGGCAACGGCCAACTCCGTAAAACCCTGCGCCTCTGGCACGTGATCATCATCGGCCTGGCCTACCTGACCCCGATGACCGTGTTCGACACCTTCGGCATCGTTTCCGGGATTACTGCCGGCCACGTACCCAGCGCCTACATCCTGGCGCTGGCCGGGATCCTGTTCACCGCCGTGAGCTACGGCACCCTGGTAAGGCGCTTCCCACAGTCGGGCTCGGCCTATACCTACACCCAGCGCGCGATCAACCCGCACGTCGGCTTCCTGGTCGGCTGGTCGTCGTTGCTCGACTACCTGCTGTTGCCAATGGTCAACGCCTTGCTGGCCAAGCTGTACCTTTCGGCCATGTTCCCGGAAGTACCGGAGTGGATGTGGGTAGCCGGCTTCGTCACCCTGATCAGCCTGATCAACATGCGCAGCGTGAACCTGGTGGCGCACTTCAACCTGCTGTTCGTGGCCGTGCAGGTGGCGATCATCGCCGTGTTCATCTACCTGTGCGTGCGTGGCCTGGACCAGGGTGAAGGGCTGGGTACCGCCTGGAGCCTGCTGCCGTTCGCCGACGACAAGACCCAGCTCAGCGCCCTGGCCGCCGGTGCGACCATCCTGTGCTTCTCGTTCCTCGGCTTCGACGCGGTCACCTGCCTGTCCGAAGAAACCCGCGACCCGGGCAAGACCATCCCTCGCGCGATCTTCCTCACCGCCCTGATTGGCGGCCTGGTGTTCATCACCGTGTCGTACTTCATCCAGGCTTACTTCCCGACCATGTCCCGCTTCCACGACCAGGAAGCGGCACTGCCGGAAATCGCCCTGTACGTCGGCGGCAAGCTGTTCCAGTCGATCTTCATCGCCTGCACCGTGATCAACACCATCGCCTCGGGCCTGGCCTCACAGACCAGCGTGTCGCGCCTGCTGTACGTGATGGGCCGCGATAACGTGATCCCGGCCAGCCTGTTCGCCCGGCTGCACTCGCGCTACAAGACGCCGGTGCTGAACATCGCGGTGGTGGGCCTGATTTCGCTGTCGGCGATCTTCTTCGACCTGGTCACCGCCACCTCGATCATCAACTTCGGTGCGCTGGTCGCGTTCAGCTTCGTCAACCTGTCGGTGATCAACCACTGCTACCTGCGCGAAGGCAAGCGCCAGGGCCTGGCCAACCAGCTGACGTACCTGGTGGCGCCCACCATCGGCTTCTGCATAATCGTCTCGCTGTGGCTGGACCTGAACGCCCACTCGCTGCTGTTCGGTGGTGTCTGGGCACTGCTCGGCCTGCTGTACCTGGCCTGGCTGACCAAAGCCTTCAGGGACTCCCCACCCAACTACATCGCTGAATGACCCATGCTGTCGACAACGCCCGCGCCTGATCGCGGGCGTTGCATTTGATCGAAAAGGAAAGCCCTCATGCCGCTGCGTCGCCTCTCCATCCAGTGGAAGATCACCCTGCTCGCCGGCCTGTGCCTGCTGGCCATCGTCGCCCTGCTGGTAACCACGTCGCTGGCCCAGGCGCGGCGCAGCGCAGCATTGGTCAACCAGGCCAACACCGAAATGCTCGACAGCAGCGCACGCCTGCGCCTGCAGGCCCATGCCGAAACCCAGGCCCTGCGCATCCAGCGCTATTTCATGGACGCCTACCAGTACGGCAATGGCTTTGCCCGCCTGGTGCAGGTGCTCAAGGCCCGTGGCGGCAACGACCTGCGCGCCGAACTGACGCGCCAGGCCCGCGCCAGCCTGGCCGGCAACCCGGATGTGATCGGCCTTTACCTGGTGTTCCAGCCCAACGCCCTGGACCCGGACAGCCAGTACCTCGGCCAGGATGCCATGGGCAGCAATGAGCGCGGGCGCTTCTCGCTGTACTGGTCACAACCCCGCCCCGGCACCCTGGAGCTTGAAGCCATGCCGGAATCGATGCTCGGTGACGCCAGCATCGGCAGCAACGGTGTGGCGAAGAACCGCTGGCTGACCTGTCCGCAGGACACCGCCAGAACCTGCATGCTCGAGCCATACCTCGACGAAGTGAATGGCCGCGAGGTGCTGATGACCAGCATCGCCCTGCCGCTGCTGGAGCACGGCAAGGTGGTCGGCGTGGTCGGCCTGGACATCGGCCTGGCCAACCTGCAGCAGCTCAGCCTGGACGGCCGCCGGGAACTGTTCGACGGCCAGGGCCAGGTCAGTATCGCCAGCGCGGCTGGCCTGCTGGCCGGCAACAGCCGCGACGACAGCAAACTCGGCGAGCCCATGGACAAGGCGGTAGCCGACGGCCTGCTGCGTGTTGCCCACCCGTTCACGCCAATCCCTGATGCCGCACCTTGGCAGGTATTGCTGGAACTGCCGGAAAGCGTGCTGCAGGCGCCTGCGGTCGCCCTCAACCAGCGCCTGGATGCGCACAACCACAGCGCCAACCTCACCAGCCTGCTGGTTGGCCTGGGCGCGGCGGTAGTCGGTTTGCTGCTTGTATGGCTGACCGCGCGCGGCGTGACCCGGCCAATCCTGGCCGTGGCCGCGCGCCTGGAAGACATCGCCAGCGGCGAAGGCGACCTGACCCGCCGCCTGGACTACGCCCGCCAGGACGAACTGGGCCAGCTTACCGGTTGGTTCAACCGCTTTCTCGACAAGCTGCAGCCGGTCATAGCCCAGGTCAAAGGCTCGCTGCAGGAAGCCCGAGGCACCGCCGACCAGTCGGCAGCCATCGCCAGCCAGACCAGCAGCGGCATGCAGCAACAGCACCGCGAAATCGAACAGGTGGCCACAGCCGCCAATGAAATGAGCGCCACCGCTCTTGATGTCGCCCATAACGCTTCGCAGGCGGCCCAGGCCGCACGCGCTGCCGACCAGGCCAGCCGCGAGGGCCTGCAACTGATCGACAGCACCCGCCAGGGCATCGACCGCCTGGCCGCCGGCATGAACAGCGCCATGGACGAAGCACGCGCACTGGAAGGCCGCAGTGGGCAGATCGGTTCGGTGCTGGAAGTGATCCGCACCATTGCCGAGCAAACCAACCTGCTGGCGCTCAACGCGGCCATCGAAGCCGCCCGTGCAGGCGAAGCCGGGCGTGGTTTTGCCGTGGTGGCCGATGAAGTGCGCGGTCTGGCCCAGCGTACCCAGGTGTCGGTGGAGGAAATTCGCCAGGTCATCGAAGGCTTGCAGCAAGGCACCCAGGATGTGGTGGGCGCCATGCACGAAGGCCAGCGCCAGGCCCAGGACAGCGCTGCGCGGATGGAACAGGCGCTGCCGGCGCTACAACGTATTGGCGAGGCAGTGGCGGTGATCAGCGACATGAACCTGCAGATTGCCTCGGCGGCTGAAGAGCAGAGCGCGGTGGCCGAGGAAGTAAACCGCAATGTTGCCGGCATTCGCGATGTGACCGAATCGCTGGCAGGCCAGGCCGATGAATCAGCGCGGATCAGCCAGGCCCTGAACCGGCTGGCCAACCAGCAGCAGGCGCTGATGGAGCAGTTCCGCGTCTAACCTGTCAGGGCCGTTGCGCCTTCTTCGCGGGTGAACCCGGCCCCACAGGGTTTTGCGCCGATCTCGAAGGCGACGCCAGCCTGTGGGAGCGCGTTCACCCGCGAAGAGGCCCTGACAGGCAATTCAGCATCACCGTTTCTTCTAGAGCACAATTTATGCAAAACCCAACCAGATCCACCTTCTTCGACATCACCAGCGAACAGGGCCTGTTACGCACCTCGATCGCCGTCACCCTGTTCATTGCCATCATCGGCATCGCCTTCGGCCTGGCCTCCGGCTCGTTCTCCATCGTGTTCGACGGCGTCTATTCGCTGGTCGATGCCAGCATGAGCGGGCTGTCGCTGGTAGTGGTCAGGCTGATTACCGCGCACACCACCAGCGTGCAGATGTCACGCAAGTTGCGAGAGCGCTTCACCATGGGCTTCTGGCACCTGGAGCCGATGGTGCTGGCGCTCAACGGCATCCTCCTCAGCGGCGTGGCCATCTATGCGCTGATCAACGCCGTCAGCAGCCTGCTGCAAGGCGGGCGTCACCTTGAGTTCGGCATCGCAATGGTCTACGCGGTGCTGACCGTGATCGCCTGCGTGACCATCGCGATTGTCGAGGCCCGCGCCAACCGCAAGCTGGGCTCGGATTTCGTGCGCATGGACGTCAAGGGCTGGGTGATGTCGGCCAGCATCACCGCCGCGCTGCTGATCGCTTTCTGCTTTGGCTATGCAGTGCAGGGTACATCGCTGGAGTGGGTGTCGCCGTATATCGACCCGGCGGTGCTGGCGCTGGTCTGCCTGGTGATCGTGCCATTGCCGATGTCGGTGGTGCGCCAGGCCCTTTCGGAAATTTTCCTGGTGACCCCTGGCGACCTCAAGCTGCACGTGGATGAAGTCGCCAAGGCCTTCGTTGCCCGCCACGGGCTGCAGTCATACCGCGCCTATGTGGCCAAGGTCGGGCGCTCGCGGGAGATCGAACTGTATTTCATCGTGCCGAAGGCCATGGCCGCGAAAACCATCGATGAATGGGATGCGTGGCGCAACGAGATCGGTGATGCCGTGGGCGGTGAAGGGCCGGACCGTTGGCTGACGGTGGTGTTTACAGGGGATCCGGAGTGGGCTGAATAAGGCAACTGGAGTCTGCACAGCCCCTGTAGGAGCGGCCTTGCGCAGCCCCATCGCGACGCAAGGCCGCTCCTACAGGCGATCGAGCAAACCGAGCAATAAAACTCGGCCAACGGAAAACGAAAAAGCCCGCCACCGTTGCCGGTAGCGGACTTTGACGTACTGCATATGGTGGGTCGTGTAGGATTCGAACCTACGACCAATTGGTTAAAAGCCAACTGCTCTACCAACTGAGCTAACGACCCGTTGGATGGCGCGTATAATACTGATTTCTAACGGGAAATCAACACCCCATCAAACTTTTTTCAAAAGTATCGCGTCGGGTCTTCGACTCCGGCGGCCTTGAAGCCGTCGGCACGCAGGCGGCAGCTGTCACATTTGCCGCAGGCACGGCCGTCATCATCGGCCTGGTAGCAGGAAACGGTCAGGCTGTAATCCACGCCGCGAGCCATACCGGCCTGCACGATCTGCGCCTTGCTCATGTTCTGCAGCGGTGCCTGTATACGGAAGCCCTGCCCTTCGACACCGGCCTTGGTCGCAAGATTGGCCATGCGCTCGAAGGCTTCGACGAACTCGGGGCGGCAATCGGGGTAGCCGGAGTAATCCACGGCATTCACACCAATGAAGATGTCACGGGCTTCAAGCACCTCTGCCCAGCCCAGGGCCAGGGACAGGAATACGGTGTTGCGCGCCGGTACGTAGGTGACCGGGATGCCTTCACCCGGGGTTTCCGGCACGTCGATGCTGCTGTCGGTCAATGCCGAGCCGCCGATGCCATCCAGGTTCAGGCCAATCACCTTGTGTTCGACCACACCCAGGTTGCGGGCTACGCGGGCTGCGGCGTTCAGTTCCGCGCGGTGGCGCTGGCCGTAGTCGAAACTCATGGTGTAGCAGCTGTAGCCTTCGGCCTTGGCCATGGCGACCACGGTGGCCGAGTCCAGGCCGCCGGACAACAGGATTACTGCGCGTTTTTCGGTCATCTGTGCTTGCTCCTCAATCAACGTCCGGGTTCGTCGTTCCACAGCAGCTTGTGCAGCTGCAGCTGGAAGCGTACGGGCAGGTTGTCGGCGACGATCCAGTCCGCCAGCTCGCTGGCGTTCACCTGGTGGTGGCTGGGCGAGAACAACACCTCGCCGGCACGCTCTGCCAGGTTGTACTGGATCAGCTTGGAGACCGCCCAGTCGTAGTCCTCGCGGGAACAGATAACGAACTTGACCTGGTCGTTGCGGGTCAGCTGTTCGATGTTCTCGTAGCGGTTACGGTGCGACTCTTCGGAGCCAGGGGTCTTCAAGTCGACCACGCGGCTGACGCGGGTGTCGGTGCCGGCAATATCCAGCGCACCGCTGGTTTCCAGCGACACCTCGTAACCGGCGTCACACAGGCGCTGCAACAGCGGCAAGGCGTTGGGCTGGGCCAGTGGCTCGCCACCGGTGACACAGACGTAGCGCGGCTTGAAGCCGGCGACCTGCTCAAGGATCGAATCGAGGGTGCGAACGGTACCGCCACTGAAGGCATAGGCACTGTCACAGTACTGGCAGCGCAGGGGGCAACCGGTGAGGCGCACGAAAACCGTGGGCAACCCAGCCGTTCGCGTTTCACCCTGCAAGGAGTAAAAGACTTCGGTGATGCGTAATGTGTCTTGCATGCTCGCCACGGGCGTGACAGCTAAACAGGCTGTCCGCCTCCGTCAGGCACTGTCGCGGACTCGACATAGCGTTATCCGCAGCAGCGTGTTTACGAAAAAAGGGCAGTGATTCTAACGAAAAAACCCGCGACAGGCGCGGGTTTCTTTCAAACGGTACGGCTTAGAGCTTCTGCAGGTCTCGCTGGGCCAGTTGCGCGGCCGAGGTGCCAGGGTACTGGGTAATGACCTGCTGCAGGATACCCTTGACCTTGTCGGTGTGGCCCATGCGGCGCTCGACGTCGGCCAGCTTGTACAGCGAGTCCGGCACCTTGCTGTGCTTCGGATACTTCTGACTGACCTGGGCGAACGCCTGGCTGGCAGCAGGCAGGTCGCCCTTGGCCAGGTTAACTTCACCCAACCAGTACTGGGCATTGCCGGCGTACTGGCTGTTGGGGTACTTGCGCAGGAAGGCGCTGAACGCCTGGCTGGCCTTGTCGAAGTCTTTCTGCTTGATCAGGTCGAAAGCGGCATCGTAGTAGAGCTTTTCTTTCGCCGGATCACCGGGCTCGCTACTGGCGGCCGGTTGTTGCGCAGCAGCACCTGCTGCTGCATCGGGGGCGGCACTGGAGGCACCACCACCGGAGGAATTGTCAGGGGTCGCGGCAGGCGCGGCGCCACTGTTGATGCGACGGTCCAGGTCCTGGTAACGCTCCAGGTTTTCCTGCTTCATGCGCGACACATCGTTCTGCAGCTCTTCGATGATGCCTTGCTGGCGGGAAAGCTGATCCTGCATCTGTTGCAGCTGCATGAACAGCTGGCCCTGTGCAGAGGCAGGGGCCGAAGCCCCTGACCCGGCATAGGCGCCGCTCGTGCCATAACCCGCAGGCGGATAACTGCCTGCGTTGTCATCAACTACAGGGACCTCAGCCCAGGCCGCGAGCGGCAGGCTGAGTGCGAGGACGGTTACTACACGGCGGCACATACGCATGAGAACTTACTTACGCAGTTCTACGCGACGGTTCTGAGCCCAGGACTGCTCGTCGTTGCCAGTGGCAACCGGACGCTCTTCACCGTAGGAGACCAGTTCCAGCTGAGCAGGGGAAACGCCCTGCAGAACCAGGTAGCGCTGAACGGCCTTGGCACGACGCTCACCCAGAGCCATGTTGTACTCGCGGGTGCCGCGCTCGTCGGTGTTGCCTTCCAGAACAACGCGGTTGCCGTTGGCTTTCAGGTCCTTGGCGTGAACGTCCAGAGCGCGCATGGCTTCTGGCTTCAGGTCCGAGCTGTCGTATTCGAAGTAGAAGGTGGTGATTGCGCGCAGGGCAGCTTCTTCGCTCAGGGAGCCGTCAACAGCGCCAGTGTTGGCACCGTAGCCAGCGTTCGGATCTACAGCAGCGCCTTCGCCTGCGTTGTCACCGCCCTTCGAGGAGCAACCTACAGCTACGGCCATGGCCAGAGCCAGCGCAGCAAATTTACCAAACTTCAGCATTTCCATCGTGAAACTCCTAATGAAACCCCAGTGTGTTAAGCAAAAGTATTACGCCGCAATCAGTTCAGGTAAGGGGACCAGGACGGTTCTCTGACTTCGCCTTGAGCGGTAGGAAGTGGGAGCCTCACGCGGCCATTAAGCGACACGAGCATCAAGACTCCCCGGCCCTGCTGGCGGGTGGCGTAGATTAGCATGGTGCCGTTTGGCGCAACAGTGGGTGACTCATCAAGACTCGTTTCCGAGAGAATCTTTACACTTCCACGCTGCAAATCCTGGGCTGCAACTTTGAAGTTGGTGAAGCCCTGCTGGCGATGGATCATCACCAGGGTCTTTTCGTCCGCCGACAGTTTCGGGTTGGCGTTGTAGTTACCCACGAAAGTTACACGCTCGGCACCACCGCCACTGACCGACTGCTTGTAGATCTGTGGCTTGCCGCCGCGGTCGGAGGTGAAGTACAGGGTGTTGCCATCCTTGCCCCAGAACGGCTCGGTGTTGATGCCCGGGCCGGCAGTGACACGGCTGATCTGGCGCGAAGCCACGTTCATAACGTAGATGTCCGGGTTGCCGTCCTTCGACAGCACGAACGCCAGGCGCGTGCCGTCCGGCGACCAGGCTGGCGCACCGTTCAGGCCTTCGAAGTTGGTGACCTGCTCGCGGCGACCGGTATCGATATGCTGGACGAAGATGCGCGGGCGCTTCTGCTCGAACGAAACATAGGCGATGCGCTTGCCATCCGGAGCAAAGCGCGGCGACAGGATGGGCTCGCGCGATTGCAGCAGGGTAACCGCACGTGCACCGTCGTAGTCCGAACGCTGCAGGGTATAGCGGGTGTTGTTGGTGGAGAAGCGCTCGGCCGTCACGTACAGCATGCGGGTGGAGAACGCCCCCTTGATGCCGGTGAGCTTCTCGAACGACTGGTCGGCGATGTAGTGCGCCATGTCGCGCAGCTGGTCGACGCTGCCCGCGACGCTACCGGTCAGCACTTGCTGCTCGGTGGCGACGTTGAACAGTGCGTACTGCACCTGCAGGCGACCGCCGGACGGCACGATGCTGCCGACCATCACGTACTGTGCGCCCAGCGCTTTCCAGTCACGGAAGATCACTTCGCTGGCCTGCGACGGCTGGCTGATCATGTTCTGCCGCGGAATCGGCGAGTAGTAGCCGGAGTTGCGCAGGTCGTTGCCGATGATGTCGGCCATGTCTTCCGGCAGCACGCTGCCGCCCTGCAGACCGAACGGCACTACCGCGATGGGCGTGGCCCGGTCGCTGCCGCTGGTGACCAGGATGTTCTTTTCCTCTGCCACGGCCATGCCTGCCACGCAGCACAGCATGACCAGCAGTCCTCTCAGACGTTTAATCACAACGCTAGATCCTCAGGTGTAAATGTCATCTTGAACGAACGATATTGGTTGAAATCGCTCGGCTTCATACCCTGCATCTCGGTCAGTCGACCGATGTTCTTCACTGCTGCCACCGCCGAGCTGTCGTACGGGCCGTCACCACTGGACCGGGCCACGCTGACGCTGGTGATGGTACCGTCCGGCAACATGTTGATCTGCAGGACCACCGTCATGCCCTTGCGCGCGGAAGGCGGACGTGCCCAGCCCTCGGCCGCGCGCATGCGGATCAGGTCGTCGAAGTCGCCGGCCACCTGGTCGCCCTGCTCGTCGGCCAGCGCCTGCTGCCGTTCGGTGGTATCGGACAACAGCTCGGCCAGGGCCTGGGCTTTCTTGTCTTCCGCCGCCTTGCGGGCCGCTTCCTGTGCCTTTTTCTTCTGGGCATCTGCAGCGGCCTTTTTCTTGGCCTCTTCAGCTGCCTTCTTCTTCGCTTCCTCGGCCGCCGCTTTCTTCTTGGCGTCCTCGGCTGCTTTCTTCTTGGCCTCTTCGGCCGCCTTTTTCTTGGCGTCCTCGGCGGCTTTTTTCTTCGCCTCTTCAGCGGCCTCTTTCTTGGCCTCTTCCTCGGCTTTTTTCTTTTCTTCCTCGGCCTTCTTCTTGGCGATGTCGGCCTGCTGCTTCTCGGCAGCCTTCTTCGCCTCTTCGGCCTTCTTGGCTTCTGCTGCTTTCTTGGCCTCTGCGGCTTCGGCAGCTGCCTCGGCTTTCTTGGCTTCGGCGGCCTCGCGAGCCTCTTCGGCCTTTTGAGCGGCGTCGGCTTTCTTTTGTTCCGCGGCCTTCACGGCCTCCTGCTCGACCTTCTTCTGTTCCAGCTGCTCGACCTCGGTCTGGCGCGAAGCGGTTTTCTTCGCTTCCCCGGCAATCTTCTGATTGGTCTGGGTGGTCGCCTGGCTCTTGGACTTGAGCTGGTACAGGGTAGCCTGGACGATCGGCTTGGATGGCGGCAGCTCAGGCGTCATGGCAAAACTGACGAACAGCAGGGCGAACACCAGCACATGCAGGCCGATGGCCCAGATACTGGGCCAGAAGTAGCTTTCCGAGGCGGATGGCTCTCGCTGTTGCATCAGGGCGCCTCGGTAATCAGGCCAACGTTACCGACACCGGCCTTCTGCAACCCGCCCATGGCACCCATGACCGCGCCATAGTCGACAGCCTTGTCGCCACGAATGAACACCTGGGTCTGCTTGCCCTGGTCACGGCCGGCGGCAATGATCTTGGTCACCGCGTCGGTCATGGCAGGCAAGGTCATGGCCTTGTCCATCTGCTTGTCGGTATCGACTTCGCTGCCAAGGTTCCAGTAGTAGGTCTTGTCGGCCTTGATGGAGATGGTGAGGATCTGGACGTTGTTGTCCTGCGGCAAGGCTTCACTGGATACCTTGGGCAGGTCTACCTTCACGCCCTGGTTGAGCATGGGCGCCGTCACCATGAAGATGACCAGCAGTACCAGCATCACGTCGATGTAGGGCACCACGTTCATCTCGGCGACGGGCTTGCGTTTGTGGCGAACTCGGGCCATGGGCTTCTACCTGATTACTCTTCGCTGGTGTGCACTTTGCGGTGCAGGATCGCCTGGAACTCGTCGGCGAAGGTGTAGTAACGGCCGATCAGCACTTCGCTGCGGGCAGAGAAGCGGTTGTAGGCGATAACCGCCGGGATTGCCGCGAACAGGCCGATGGCGGTGGCGATCAGCGCTTCGGCGATACCCGGGGCAACCGTGGCCAGGGTGGCCTGCTGGGCGCTGGCCAGGCCGCGGAAGGAGTTCATGATGCCCCATACGGTACCGAACAGGCCGATGTACGGGCTGGTCGAACCGACGGTGGCCAGGAATGGCAGGCTCTGCTCGAGCTTTTCTTCCTCGCGCGAGATGGCTACGCGCATGGCACGGGCAACACCCTCCATGACCGCGTCCGGGTCGACGCCCGGCTGCTGGCGCAGGCGCGAGAATTCCTTGAAGCCGGCACGGAAGACCTGCTCGACACCGGAATCCGGGTCTGGGTTGCTGCCTGCCTGGCGGTACAGCTTGGACAGGTCGATGCCCGACCAGAAGCGCTCCTCGAAGGCATCCAGCGCACGACGACCGGCGCGCAGCATGGTGCTGCGCTGGAAGATCATGACCCATGAGGTGACCGAGGCGGCCACCAGGGTCAGCATTACCAGCTGTACCAACACGCTGGCATTGCTGACCAGACTCCACATGGAGGTATGGTCGACGACGTTAGCTTCCACGCTTATTCTCCTGCATTCGATTGAGTACCCGAGCCGTCCGCCGCAAAGGCGTCACGCAGCTCCGGGGGTATGGCTCGGGGTTTGAAAGTGTCGGCGCGCACGGCGGCCACCAGGAACTGCCCTTCGCAGAGCAGCGTTTCATCTTTTTCCCGCCAGACCTGCTGCACGAAGCGCAGGCTGGCGCGATTGAGTTCAAGTACTTGCGCGGTGACCCGCAGCTCGTCGTCCAGCCGCGCCGGCGCGTGATAACGCGCTTCGCTGGAGTGGACCACGAACAGCAGGTTGTCTTCAGCCAGCTGCGCCTGTGAAAAACCCAGGTGCCGCAGCCGCTCGGTACGCGCGCGCTCCATGAATTTCAGGTAATTGACGTAATACACCACGCCACCGGCATCGGTATCTTCGTAATAGACGCGACAACGGTGTGCGAAAGGTTCCAGGCCATTTTGCGCGCGCATACTCTAGTGCTTACTCCTCAGCTTGCCAATCCGCTGTGGCAACTGTTTTTTCTTCATTAATGTCTTATTGCCAGCGCACCCTCGGCATGCCAGCGGTAGGACCACGAAAAGCCGTTTTCGATCTGTCACTCATCGCCCGTTTCGGAAAAATCCCCACCCTCCCCCAGGCGCCCGGGTACGTTCAGGCCAAAGTGCAGGTAGGCATGCCGGGTAACCACGCGGCCGCGCGGCGTGCGCATGATGTAGCCTTGCTGGATCAGGTACGGTTCGAGCACGTCCTCGATGGTGTGGCGCTCTTCACTGATGGCCGCGGCCAGGTTGTCGACGCCGACCGGGCCACCGTCGAACTTCTCGATCATGGTCAGCAGCAGGCGGCGGTCGGAGTGGTCGAAACCGCGCTCGTCGACGTCCAGCAGGTTGAGCGCCATGTCGGCCACGGCCTTGGTGATCTGCCCCTTGCCGCGCACTTCGGCGTAGTCGCGCACGCGGCGCAGCAGGCGGTTGGCGATACGTGGCGTGCCACGAGCCCGGCGGGCGATCTCGTAGGCCCCCTGGTCTTCGATGGCCAGGCCGAGGATGCCGGCCGAACGGCTGACGATGGTGGCCAGGTCCTTGTCGCTGTAGAACTCCAGGCGCTGGACGATACCGAAACGGTCCCGCAGCGGGTTGGTGAGCATGCCGGCACGGGTGGTGGCTCCAACCAGGGTGAACGGCGGCAGGTCGAGCTTGATCGAACGGGCCGCTGGCCCCTCGCCGATCATGATGTCGAGCTGGAAGTCCTCCATCGCCGGGTACAGCACCTCCTCGACGACCGGTGACAACCGGTGGATCTCGTCGATGAACAGCACATCGTGCGGTTCGAGGTTGGTCAGCATGGCAGCGAGGTCACCCGGGCGCTCGAGAATCGGCCCCGAAGTACTCTTGACCGACACGCCCATTTCCTGGGCGATGATGTTGGCCAGGGTAGTCTTGCCCAGGCCGGGTGGGCCGAAGATCAACGTGTGGTCGAGCGACTCGCTGCGGCCACGGGCGGCCTGGATGAACAGCGCCATCTGCTCGCGCACCACCGGCTGGCCGATGTACTCGTCCAGCCGCAGCGGGCGGATCGCACGGTCCTGGACTTCTTCACGGTCGCGGCCACTGGCGGCGATCAAACGGTCGGCTTCGATCACTTGGTAATCATCCCTTTCAGGCTGCGGCGGATCAGTTCCTCACTGCTCAGGCCGGCCTTGTCCTTGATCGCGGCGATCGCCTTGCTGGCTTCCTGCGGCTTGTAGCCCAGCGAAACCAGGGCGCTGACGGCATCGGCTTCGGCTGTGGATGCACTGGCGACCGGCAGCGGCCCATCAGAGACCAGGGTGAACATGGCCGGGGAAGTTTCCCAAGCCTTGAAGCGATCCTTGAGCTCGACCAGCAGGCGTTCGGCGGTTTTTTTGCCGACACCAGGCACGCGCACCAGGGCCGAGGTGTCCTGGGCCTGCACGCAGCGCACCAGTTCGTCCACTTCCAGCCCGGACATCAACGCCAGGGCCAGCTTCGGCCCTACGCCATTCAGGCGGATGAGCTCGCGGAACAGCTCGCGCTCGCGCTTTTCGGCAAAACCGTAGAGCAGGTGAGCATCCTCGCGCACCACCAGGTGGGTGTGCACGGTGACGGGTTCGCCCACCTTGGGCAGACGGTACAGCGTGGTCATGGGAACTTCCAGTTCATAACCCACGCCGTTGACGTCGATAATCAGGTGCGGCGGCTGTTTTTCCGCCAGGGTGCCGCGCAAACGTCCAATCACGTTCCGATCCTTCCTCTCGGGGAGCCGGTCAAAGACCGCTCAACCCTATCAGCAAATGCAGCGGGTGAACGCATCACCCGAACAAAATGTGTATCAGCGCATGAAGCGCCTACAGACGCAAGCGCCCGCCGCGTCGCCGTGCCGTGGCCAGGCCATGCGGCACCAGGCTGGAGCGGGTATGCGCGTGGCACAGGGCGATGGCCAGGGCGTCGGAGGCGTCGATCTGCGGTTTCTGCGTCAGTTTCAGCAGGTGCATGACCATCATCATCACCTGCTCCTTGTTGGCCCCACCAGTACCGGCTACCGCCTGCTTGACCTGGGTGGCGCTGTATTCGGCGATTTCCAGGCCGGCTTCGGCGGCGGCGACGATGGCCGCACCACGGGCCTGGCCGAGCTTGAGCGCCGAATCGGCGTTACGGGCCATGAATACCCGCTCGATGCCCATGGTGACCGGGCCGTGCTGGGCGATGATTTCACCCACGCCACGAAAAACGATCTGCAAACGTTCGTGCAGCTCGCCGCTGCCGGTGCGAATGCAGCCCGACGCCACGTACTCGCAACCACGGGCGGTCTGGCGTACCACGCCATAGCCGGTGATGCGCGAGCCGGGGTCGATACCAAGAATCAGAGTCATAGTGCCTGTCGAAAAGTTGATGCATCTCTGCAAACTGTACCGGCCCTTTCGCGGGTAAACCCGCTCCCACAGGTACTGCACCGACTCTGAATGTGGTGCAGTACCTGTGGGAGCGGGTTTACCCGCGAAAGGGCCGGTACAGGCGCTGACAAACTTGAAGAACTGGCCTGGATCGCCAGGATACCTTAGCCGAGGTTTTCCATGATCTCGTCGGAAATCTGGGCATTGGAGTAGACGTTCTGCACGTCATCGAGGTCTTCGAGCATGTCGATCAGCTTGAGCACCTTTTCGGCACCCTCCTGGTCGAGTTCGGCGCTGGTGGTCGGCTGCATGACGATTTCCGCGTCAGCGGCCTTGAAGCCCGCCTCTTCCAGCGCATTGCGCACGGCATAGAAGCTGTTGAACGAGGTGAACACGTCGAACGAGCCGTCGTCGTTGGCCACCACGTCATCGGCATCGGCTTCCATCGCCGCTTCCATCAGCGCATCTTCTTCAACGCCCGGGGCAAAGCTGATCTGCCCCTTGCGCTCGAACAGGTAGGCCACCGAACCGTCGGTACCCAGGTTGCCACCACACTTGGTGAAGGCATGACGCACGGCAGCGGCGGTACGGTTGCGGTTGTCGGTCATGGCCTCGACCATGATCGCCACGCCACCCGGGCCGTAACCTTCGTAGCTGAGCTCTTCGACGTTGTCGCTTTCGTTGGTGCCGGCACCACGGGCCACGGCACGATCGATGATGTCGCGGCTCATGTTGGCGCCCAGTGCCTTGTCCAGCGCCAGGCGCAGGCGCGGGTTGGATGCCGGGTCAGCACCACCCTGCTTGGCAGCGACCGTCAGTTCGCGGATCCACTTGGTGAAGATCTTGCCTCTCTTGGCATCCTGGCGCTCTTTGCGGTGCTTGATGTTCGCCCACTTGGAATGACCAGCCATAACGACTCCGAATCCTTTGAATCACAAACAGCCCCGCCCCAGTAAGGGGCGGGGCGGGAAATTGCCTGCGCCGAAACGCAAAGGCGCATCCATGTGGATGCGCCCGGGGACTGCTTACTCGACCTTGGTCTGTTCGCGCAGTCGGATGTGCAGCTCGCGCAGGGCCTTGGCGTCGACCATGCCAGGGGCCTGGGTCATGACGCAAGCAGCGCTCTGGGTTTTCGGGAAGGCGATCACTTCACGGATCGACTGGGCGCCAGTCATCAGCATGACCAGGCGGTCCAGGCCGAAGGCCAGGCCACCGTGAGGTGGCGCACCGAACTTAAGGGCGTCGAGCAGGAAGCCGAACTTCTCTTCTTGTTCTGCCGCCTCGATGCCCAGCAGGCGGAACACGGCCTGCTGCATCTCTTTACGGTGGATACGGATCGAACCGCCACCCAGTTCGGTACCGTTCAGGACCATGTCGTAGGCACGGGACAGAGCCACGGCCGGGTTGGCCTCGAGCTCTTCCGGGGTGCACTTCGGGGCGGTGAACGGATGGTGCAGCGCGGTGAAGCTGCCATCCTCGTTCTCTTCGAACATCGGGAAGTCGACCACCCACATCGGTGCCCATTCGCAGGTCAGCAGCTCGAAGTCGTGACCCAGGCGGATACGCAGCGCGCCCAGGGCTTCGCTGACCACCTTGAACTTGTCGGCACCGAAGAACACGATGTCGCCGTCAACGGCGCCAACGCGGTCGAGGATGGTGTTGAGGTTGGCCTCGGGGATGTTCTTGACGATCGGCGACTGCAGGCCTTCGACGCCCTTGGCGCGCTCGTTGACCTTGATGTAGGCCAGGCCCTTGGCACCGTAGATGCCGACGAACTTGGTGTACTCGTCAATCTTGCTGCGCGGCATGCTGGCGCCGCCTGGCAGGCGCAGGGCGGTGACGCGGCACTTGGGATCGTTGGCCGGGCCGGCGAACACCTTGAAGTCGACATCCTTGAGCTGGTCGGCGACGTCGACCAGTTCCAGCGGAATACGCAGGTCCGGCTTGTCGGAGCCGTAGCGGCGCATGGCCTCTTCGAAGGTCATGTGCGGGAATTCGCCGAATTCCAGGTCCAGCACTTCCTTGAACAGCTTGCGGATCATGCTTTCGGTCAGGCCCATGATCTCGCTTTCATCGAGGAAGCTGGTCTCGATGTCGATCTGGGTGAATTCCGGCTGGCGGTCGGCACGCAGGTCTTCGTCACGGAAGCACTTGGCGATCTGGTAGTAGCGGTCGAAGCCGGCGACCATCAGCAACTGCTTGAACAGCTGCGGCGACTGCGGCAGGGCGAAGAAGCTGCCGGCGTGGGTACGGCTAGGCACCAGGTAGTCACGCGCGCCTTCCGGGGTGGCACGAGTCAGGATCGGCGTCTCGACGTCGAGGAAGCCGTTCTCGTCGAGGAAGCGACGGATACTGCTGGTGATGCGCGAACGCAGGCGCAGCTTGTCGGCCATTTCCGGGCGACGCAGGTCGATGAAACGGTAACGCAGGCGGGTTTCCTCGCCGACGTCGGAGTATTCGTTCAGCGGGAACGGCGGGGTTTCCGCTTCGTTGAGCACGTTCAGCTGGTAGCCGAGGATCTCGATGGCGCCGGAAGCCATGTTGGCATTCACCGCACCTTCAGGGCGCTTGCGGACCTTGCCGGTGATCTGCACGACGTATTCGCTGCGCACGCGGTCGGCAGCGGCGAAGGTTTCGGCGCGATCCGGGTCGAACACGACCTGGGCCATGCCTTCGCGGTCACGGATGTCGAGGAAGATCACCCCGCCGTGGTCGCGGCGACGATGGACCCAGCCGCAAAGGGTGACTTCCTGGCCGTCCAGGCTCTCGTTCAGTTGGCCGCAATAATGGCTGCGCATCATGATGGTGGTTTCGCTTCTCGTGATTCGTGTATTCGGTGGAGGCCTTGGCCGCCCGGAGAGGGCTAATACTGCAAGACCCGGTCACAGCATTCAACTCAGTCGGCCTTGTCGCCGCCTGCCAGATTCTTTTTCGCCCCGGTCTTGAAGTCGGTTTCGTACCAACCGTTACCGCTCAGGCGGAAGCCGGGCACCGACAACAGCTTCTTCAGCGCCGGCGCCTGGCAGGCCGGGCAATCGGTCAGCGGCGCGGCGCTGATCTTCTGCAGCACTTCCATGCGGTGCTCGCAGGATGCACATTGATAGTCATAAAGGGGCATGGGTGTCTCTCGTCAACCACAACGCTGGCTGCCGGGGCAGCAAAAAGCGGGATTATATATGGTTAGCAAGCACTGCGCAGCCCGCCAGGCGATCAGCGCACACTTGGCGGGTCCAGCAGCCACGCGACGCAGATCACCCTGATCAGCCCGCTGAAGTTGCGCACCCCACCCTGGCGCAGGTGTACCTCGCGGTCGACGTAGGACAGCACCGCGCTGACCGAGCAGCGGTTGGCCGCGGCGATGCGCTCCAGGATACCCCAGTAGACGGCCTCCAGCCGCAGGCAGGTGGAAAAACCGTTGAGCCGCACCGAGCGTGACACCGGCTGGGTCTGCAACATGTCGAAATCCGCCTTGAACGGGTCGATGCACTGTTTACCTGGCCAACGCCCCTGGCCAGCCACACGTTTGCTTGCTTGCATCATGCGCCACACTTCCTCGTCACAGGTACCAGGTGGCCTATGAAGCGCTGATGGGCGAGCTTAAAGCAGTGGCAAAATCTTCCTGCACAAAATTGCGCAGGACCTGTAGGAGCAGCCCATCGCGACACAAGGCCGCTCCTACGGGCCGGTACAGCGCAGGGTATCTACTTGCCGTCGAGCAGCACCCGCAGCATCCAGGCGGTTTTTTCGTGCACTTGCATGCGCTGCGTGAGCAGGTCGGCGGTCGGCTCGTCACTGACCTTGTCCACCACAGGGAAGATGCTGCGCGCGGTACGCACCACGGCTTCCTGGCCCTGGACCAGCTGGCAGATCATCTCGTCGGCAGGCGGCACCCCTTCTTCCTCCTTGATCGAGGAGTGCCGCGCATAGAATGCGTAGGCCCCCGGTGCCGGGAAGCCCAGGGCGCGGATGCGCTCGGCGATCGAGTCGACCGCCAGTGCCAGTTCGTTGTACTGCTCTTCGAACATCAGGTGCAGGGTGCGGAACGACGGACCGGTGACGTTCCAGTGGAAGTTATGGGTTTTCAGATACAGCACGTAGGTATCCGACAACAGGCGGGACAGCCCATCGACGATGGACTTGCGATCTTCTTCACTGATACCGATATCGATTGCCATGAAGTTCCCCTTTCCATAAGGCTTGAGACCCAAGCGGGTGCCGACCACTTTAGCAACACTTGGCACACGCCGCATGTGACATGGCGCAACACATCGCCCGTCGCGGCCTGCGGTTTGAGTAGCCTGCGGCTTTACTGTTAAATAGGCAGGGTGCCACCCGTGCGGCTTGTCATTGCCGGGTGCATAGGCTGGCTACCGCGTGTTCGCGCTCTACACCTCATGCGCACCGTGCTGCCAGCTCTTCCTGTGATCGGCCTTATCAACTGTGAGCCAACCCCATGTTCAAGATCGTCCATCTGGTGACGGGCGTGGCAGCCTTGCTGCTATCGCTCATACCCAGCCTGAAAACCGATGCTTCACCCTTCCTGCAACAACCCGACGCGGTGTACCTGAGCCTGCTCGGCCTGCTCAACCTGGTGCTGGCCCCGGTCGTGCCACTGTACTACCGCGGCGCGCGGCAGCAGTTGCAGCATTTGGCCTGCGCCCTGCTGGTAGTGGCGGTGGTGCTGCAGACCCTGACATTGCTGGCCCGCCCGGAAATGGGCAACCTGGCCGCACTGGTCTGCGCGGCGCTGGCCGTGGCCGTGCACCTGGCCGTGGGCTTCGCCCGCAGCCCGCGCAAGGCCCGCGCCAGCCAACATGCTGCGCAGGATACCGGCAATCGTGATACCGGTACCGTGAAGTGGTTCAACACATCCAAGGGCTTCGGCTTCATCTCCCGCGACTCGGGCGATGATATCTTCGTGCACTTTCGCGCCATTCGCGGCGAAGGCCACCGCATCCTGGTGGAAGGCCAGCGCGTGGAGTTTTCCGTTATGCACCGCGACAAAGGCCTGCAGGCCGAGGATGTGGTTGCGGTAACCCGCCGCTGATCTGACTGCAGAAGCCATCCCCTGCAGGAGCGGGCATTCCCGCTCCTGCAGGGTTTCAGGTATCAATAATGAGGCGGTGGCGCCTCGTCCCCTTCGCTGCCGTACTGGCCAACCATCTCTTCGTAACGCTTGATCAGCTCGGCCATCTGCAACTGCAGCCGCTCGATCACCCGCCCTTGCTCGACCACCACGTCATTCAGCGCCTGGATGGTGTCATCCTGGAACGCCTGGCGGGTTTCCAGTTCGACCACTCGCGATTCAAGCGACATGTCAGGCCTCCTGATAGCCGGCGAGCTGCAGCCCGCGCAAGCGCTGGCGAATGGCTTGCACCTGATCGTCGGTGTAGGCCACTGCCGGGCACTTGCCCCACACCGGTGCCGGCCAGGCCGCGTCGTCGCGCTGGCGCACGATCACGTGCATGTGCAACTGGCTGACCACATTGCCCAAGGTGGCCACGTTCATCTTGTCGGCGCTGTAGCTGGCTTTCAGCGCTTCGGCCAGGTTGGTGGCTTCCTGCCACAACTGCTGCTGCTCCGCAGCATCGAGCTCGAACAGTTCGCTGATGCCGGCGCGCTTGGGCACCAGGATGAACCATGGGTAGTTGGCATCCTTGCTCAGTAGCAACTGGCACAACGCAAATTCCCCCAGCACCAGCGAATCCTGCTGCAAACGCGAATCGAGGACGAACACGGCAAATCTCCTTCAGGCAGAACCAACCCGCGTCACGCGGAAAACAGACCTGCAAGGATACCGTGCACGCTCCCGGTAACACAGCGCTACTTTTCGCACCAAAATGAGGCTGCCGGCACACCTCGCACCACACTTGCCACCCCACAGGTGACGCTGCATGAACAAGTTGCGGTAACACATTGACTTTCATGACAGCTTTTCAAATTTTAATGATTCTTGACTGTAATACCCTGCCAGGCGGCTCTCGCCCCGTGTTTACGGCACTTTCCGACCCCCGGTAGCAGGTTTTGTGAAAATTTCATGAAGCGTTGCGAATTTTGAGCACGCTTGTTGCATTCCTTTCACGCCAAGTCGGCACGACATCTGCATCGGCAGGTGTACGCGACAAATAACAACAGCGGCATTGGTTACCAGGGAGTTTCCGCAACCGGAATCGGTAGTTACAGCTTCGTTACGGTGAAAGAAACAGCGCTGGAGTTGTACGGCCCTTAAACCGGGGCGTGATTTGCGACATGGAAATACCTAAAAGCGACATGGTGAAAAAGTTCCGAAAAGGATGTTTATACCCATATCGCCAACAACAGTCTGCGTGCTATACATTTTCGCCGACATAACAAGAAAGAGCTGCCCCATATAACTAGAAAACTTGGACGCAGCGGTACTCTTCCTAAAAACCAAAGGAGCAAATCACGATGCGCGTGATGAAGTGGAGCATGATCGCCCTGGCCGTTGCGGCAGGGACCTCGCAGTTGGCAGTGGCCTCTTCCCAGGACGAGTCCAAAGGTTTCATCGAAGACAGCAAGCTGAACGTCAAGACCCGCATGCTGTACTTCAGCCGTGACTTCCGTAACAACGAAGGCGGCCAGAGCCGTCGCGAAGAAACCGGCCTGGGCTTCCTCGGCACCTTCGAGTCCGGCTTCACCCAGGGCACCGTGGGTGTGGGTGTCGATGCCATCGGCATGCTCGGCCTGAAACTGGACAGCGGCAAGGGCCGCGCCGGTACCGGCCTGTTCCCGACCGGCTCCGACGGCCGTTCGCAGGATGACTACTCCAAGGGCGGTGGTGCGGTTAAGTTCCGTATCTCCGACACCGTGCTGAAAGTGGGTGACCAGTTCACCGCACTGCCGGTCTTCGCTACCGACGACAGCCGCCTGCTGCCAGAAATCGCTCAGGGCACCCTGATCACCAGCAACGAGATCGAGGGCCTGACCCTGCATGCTGGTCACTTCACCAGCCTGACCGCCCAGGAGCAGACCAACCGCGACAGCTTCGGCCTGAAGGAAGCCAACGTGGTCGGTGGTACCTACGCCTTCACCGACAACCTCAGCACCAGCCTGTACTACTCGAAGGTCGAAGACTACTGGCGCAAGTACTACGCCAACGTCAACTGGGCTCTGCCGATCTCGGACAAACAAGGCCTGGTGTTCGACTTCAACATCTATGACACCAAGAGCGAAGGCTCGGCCGAGTACCGCGCGTTCGACGGCGACAAGCTGGACAACCGCGCGTTCAGCCTGTCGGGCGCTTACAACATCGGCGCGCACACCTTCACCCTGGCCTACCAGAAAGTCACCGGCGACGGCGACTATGGCTATGGCATCGACGGTGGCGGCACCATCTTCCTGGCCAACTCCGTGGCCCGTTCCGACTTCAACGCCGAAGACGAGAAATCCTGGCAGGCTCGCTACGACCTGAACTTCGCC
The DNA here is from genome assembly GCF_002113295.1 of Pseudomonas sp. B10(2017). Lineage (NCBI taxonomy): Bacteria > Pseudomonadati > Pseudomonadota > Gammaproteobacteria > Pseudomonadales > Pseudomonadaceae > Pseudomonas > Pseudomonas sp. B10(2017). The sequence continues at coordinate 77,704 of NZ_NEJU01000008.1, read as the reverse complement.
GAATACGGCATCCCGGGCCTGACCTTCATGACCCGTTATGTACGCGGTACCGACGCCAACGTCGCCGGCACCAGCAACGGCAAGGAATGGGAACGCGACGTCGATATCAAGTACGTACTGCAGAGCGGCCCGGCGAAAGACCTGAGCTTCCGCGTACGTCAGGCCACCTACCGCTCTTCCGATGGCGTTTACTACGATTCCCCATCGATCGACGAACTGCGCCTGATCGTGGAGTACCCGCTGAGCATCCTGTAAGCCTGGCTTGCAGTGCCCCGCACCTGAGAAAGCCCGGCGATCACGCCGGGCTTTTTCTTGGCTGACAAGTGTCACGCCCTGGGGCATCCTGTACGCCTTCGTTTCGCCCCCGTACAATGCGGGGTCATTTCAATGTCTTAGGCAATCGACACGGCTCACCATGCGCACCAGTCAATATTTGCTCGCCACCCAGAAAGAAACCCCTGCCGACGCAGTGGTCATCAGCCATCAGCTCATGCTGCGTGCCGGCATGATCCGCAAACTGGCCTCCGGCCTGTACACCTGGCTGCCGATGGGCTTGCGGGTGATGCGCAAGGTCGAGGCCGTGGTGCGTGAGGAAATGAACGCCGCCGGCGCCCTGGAAGTGCTGATGCCCAGCATCCAGCCCGCCGAGCTGTGGCAGGAATCCGGCCGCTGGGAACAGTACGGCCCCGAGCTGCTGCGCCTGAAGGACCGCCACCAGCGCGACTTCTGCGTTGGCCCGACCCACGAAGAAGTCATCACCGACCTGGCCCGCAACGAGCTGTCCAGCTATAAACAGCTGCCGCTCAACATGTACCAGATCCAGACCAAGTTCCGTGACGAGATCCGCCCGCGCTTCGGCCTGATGCGCGGCCGCGAGTTCATCATGAAGGACGCCTACTCGTTCCATGCCGACCAGGCTTCCCTGCAGGAAACCTACGACCGCATGCACCAGGCGTACAGCAACGTGTTCACCCGCCTGGGCCTGGACTTCCGCCCAGTGCAAGCCGACACCGGTTCCATCGGTGGCAGCTATTCGCACGAATTCCACGTACTGGCCGAGTCCGGCGAAGACGACGTGATCTTCAGCGACAGCTCCGACTACGCCGCCAACATCGAGAAGGCCGAGGCCATCCCGCGTGAAACCGTGCGCCCGGCTCCTACCGAGGAGCTGCGCCTGGTCGACACGCCGAACGCCAAGACCATCGCCCAACTGGTGGAAAACTTCGGCCTGCCGATCGAGAAAACCGTCAAGACCCTGATCGTGCGCGGTGCCGAGGAAGGCAAGCTGGTCGCCCTGATCGTACGGGGCGACCACGAACTGAACGAAATCAAGGCGGCCAAGCTGGAACAGGTTGCCGACCCGCTGGTCATGGCTACCGATGCCGAACTGCGCGAGGCCATCGGTGCCGGCGCCGGCTCGCTCGGCCCGCTGAACCTGCCGCTGGAAATCGTCATTGACCGCTCGGTTGCCCTGATGAGCGACTTCGGCATTGGCGCCAACATCGACGACAAGCACTACTTCGGCGTGAACTGGGAGCGCGACCTGCCGGTTCCACAGGTCGCCGACCTGCGAAACGTGGTCGAAGGCGACCCGAGCCCGGACGGCCAGGGCACCCTGGTGATCAAGCGCGGTATCGAAGTGGGCCACATCTTCCAGCTCGGCACCAAGTACAGCGAGGCACTGAAGTGCCAGGTACTGGGCGAGAACGGCAAACCGGTAACCCTTTCCATGGGCTGCTACGGCATCGGTGTGTCCCGCGTGGTCGCCGCTGCCATCGAGCAGAGCTATGACGACAAGGGCATCATCTGGAACGACGCCCTGGCCCCGTTCCAGATCGCCCTGGTACCGCTGCGCTACGAAACCGAGGTGGTTCGCGAGGCGACCGACAAGCTGTACGCCGAACTGACTGCTGCCGGTTACGAAGTGCTGCTGGACGACCGTGACAAGAAGACCAGCCCAGGCATCAAGTTTGCCGACATGGAGCTGATCGGCATCCCGCACCGCATCGTTGTCAGCGATCGCGGCCTGGCCGAAGGCAACCTGGAGTACAAGCACCGCACCGAGCAGGATGCCCAGGCGTTGCCGCTCAATGAAGTGCTGACCTTCCTGCAGGCCCGCGTTCGCCGCTGATAACCAATGCACGAGTGATCATGTTCAAGCGAAGTACCTTTCCCCTGGGGGGCGCCGCACTGTGCGGCGCCCTGCTCGTCAGCGGCTGCGCCAACCAGATGTCCCAGCGCAGCGACCATGAGGAGCGCGTCGAGCGCAAACTGCTCGAGCACACCCTGCAGATCGATGTCGGCGAGCCGAAGGTGATGGAGCTTCCGCAACGACGTGTGCGCGTGCATGAGCAGAAACGCTTCGAAGTCACCGAGTACGAAGTCACCCGCAGCTATGACCGCTACACGCCTTACCAACCCTGGCGGGAGATCTACGAGATCCCGCTGGGTGCGGTGGCCGTGGTGGCGGGCGTGGGTGCCAACGTGGTCAATGTCTTCGCCCTGGGCAACCTGCCGGAAAGCATCACCCACGACTGGCTCAGCTACGGCGTGGACGGGCTCAACCCGTTCATGAACGTGCCGTCCAACGGCCGTGCCCAGCAGAACCTGGCCGGGATCAGCGAAGTGCAGAAAGGCAAGCGCGAGGAATCTACCAGCGTGCCCTGGAGCGAGCGCCTGGTCGAGGTCAAGGCCGGCAAGATGACTCACGAGCTGACCACCGACAGGAACGGCGTGCTGCGCCTGAACCTGCTCGACAGCCCGTTCTCCGAGCAGAACCTCAACCACATCGGTACCCTGCATCTGCAGGTGCTGGACGAGGACAACGCGGTACGTGGCAATGCCAGCCTGCTGGTCAGTGCCACCCTGCGCAGCAAGCTGCTCGAAGCCCATGAACTGATATTCGATGACCTCGAAGATGACGATGTCGGCCAATGGGTACACCGGGTCAAGCGCTTGTCCGAACTGGGCCTGGAAGAGGAAGCCAGTGAAATGGAACAGAGCCTGATCGAACTGACGCGCAACGACCCGGAGTTGCAGCAGGAGTTTCTGCAGTCGCTGACCAAGGCCACTGGCCGGCTGGTGGCCGACCCAGGCGCGCAGTAACACGTTGGGGCTGCTTTGCGGCCCCTTTCATTTAGGCGGGAACAGCTCCAGCTGCTCATGCGCCCCGCGCAAGTCGCGCAACCTCACGCCTACACCCAGCAAGCGCACCGGCTTGCCACCACGGGCAAACGCCTGCCCCAGCAATTGTCGATAACTCTCCAGGTCCCTGCCCGCCCCCGCCTGCTCCATGGTGGTCTGGCTGAAGTCATGGAACTTGACCTTGACGAAGGGTTTTTCCGGCCGGTAACTGCTGTCCATGCGGGCGATACGCTCGTTGAGGCTTTCCAGCAGCTCGGGCAGCCGTGCCAGGCAACTGGCCAGGTCCGGCAGGTCGGTGTCGTAGGTGTTTTCCACGCTGACCGACTGCCGGCGGCTATCATTGTGCACAGCACGCTCATCGATACCCCGCGCCAGCCCCCACAAACGCTCGCCAAAGCTGCCGAACTCGCGCACCAGCGCCAGGCGCGACCATTCGCGCAGGTCCAGGCAGGTCTCGATACCCAACCGCGCCAGCTTGTCTGCCGTTACCTTGCCCACCCCATGCAACCTGGCTACCGGAAGGGCGGCGACGAATGCCTCCACGTCGCCCGGGGTAATCACGAACAGGCCATTGGGCTTGCGCCAGTCACTGGCGATCTTGGCCAGGAACTTGTTCGGCGCCACACCGGCCGAGACAGTGATATGCAGGGTGCGTGCGACCCGGCGACGGATATCCTCGGCAATGCGCGTGGCGCTGCCCGAGTACCACTGGCTGTCGCTCACATCCAGGTAGGCCTCGTCCAGCGACAGTGGCTCGATCAGCTCGGTGTAGTCGCGGAAGATCGTGTGGATTTCCCGCGAGGCCTCACGGTAGGCCTCGAAGCGCGGCTTGACGATAAGCAGGTCCGGGCACAGCTTCAGCGCGTGCCGCGACGACATGGCCGAACGCACGCCATAGGCACGCGCTTCATAGTTGCAGGTGGCGATCACCCCACGGTGGTCGGCCGAGCCCCCCACCGCCATGGGCCGCCCGGCCAGGCGCGGGTCGTCGCGCATCTCGATCGCGGCATAAAAGCAATCGCAGTCGACGTGGATGATCTTGCGCAAGGACATGAATGACCGTCAGCACTGTAAATTCATACAGATAGTATCGCATGCGCCTTCGGGGTATGCAGCCTGTGCGCGGCACTGGTCGATAATCGGCCTGAAAGCCCCGTCGCGCCTGAGCTGCGCGCCATATTCAAACGCTAAGAGTTTGAACAGGAAAGGTTTTTTCAGAAAAAAGCTTGACACTCACGGGTAAATCCGTAGAATTCGATCTCACAGGCGCGGGATGGAGCAGCCTGGTAGCTCGTCGGGCTCATAACCCGAAGGTCGTCGGTTCAAATCCGGCTCCCGCAACCAGATTCGAGAAAAGGCCACTGTTCACACAGTGGCCTTTTTCTTTTGCATCAAATAATGCGCTGAAAGAAATTTCAAAAAAATCAACGACTAGCGCTTGACATCCATTCTGGAAACTGTAGAATTCGCCCCACTGACGCGGGATGGAGCAGCCTGGTAGCTCGTCGGGCTCATAACCCGAAGGTCGTCGGTTCAAATCCGGCTCCCGCAACCATATTCGTCAGAACGAACCCCGCCTGTGTAACAGCAGCGCGGGGTTTGTTGCTTTTCCCCTCCCGACTTTCGTCGTCCCCATTTCTCCGCCTTCAAGCCAACCTACAGGCTTGAAAGGTCGCTCCCAGGATGAACTATCTTTAACCCTGCCAAGTGGCTGAAAACGCTTGAGGCCGGAGTAACATTGGATACGTTCACCTAAGGGACTTTCACTTGGCCACACTTTTCCCTCACCTCGCGCTGCTAGGCCGGGGCAATCCATGACTTCCCACAACCCCGAACCACCGGTGCCGCTTGCCTCGGCGCTGCCCGGTGCTGTGCAACGCCTGCCCTTGCTGGAACGCTTGAGCCGCTACCGCCAGCCGATCGGCCTGGTAGTGACCCTGGTGTTGTTCACCATGGCCTTGATCGCCTGCCGCCACCTGTTGAGTGAATTGGACATCTATGCCTTGCACGATGCCATGCTCAGCGTACCGACCCAGTCGTTACTTGGCGCCTTGCTGGCTACCGTGCTCGGTTTCGTTGTCCTGCTGGGCTACGAGTGGTCGGCCAGCCGCTATGCCGGCGTGAAGCTGCCGGTGAGCAGCCTGGTGCTGGGCGGCTTCAGCGCCTTTGCCATCGGCAACGCCATCGGCCTGTCGATGCTTTCGGGCGGTTCGGTGCGCTACCGCCTGTATGCACGCCAGGGGGTTGGCGCAGGTGAAGTTGCACGGATGACCGTTTTTGCCAGCCTTTCACTGGGCTGCGCGCTGCCGCCCCTGGCCGCCTTGGCGACCTTGAGCGACCTGCCGGCGGCGTCTGCCGCACTGGGTTTGGCGCCTGGCTTGCTGGCGGGTGCCTCAATAGCCGTGCTGCTGGCATGCAGCGTGCTGGTGTTCGGGTTGTACCGCCGGCGCTTGGCTGAGCAACCACTGGCCAACAGCCTGCTGGTACAACTGGGCCGCCGCACGCTTCGCCTGCCGGGCGCACGCCTGGCCGCCCTGCAATTGCTGATCACCGCACTGGATGTCGCCGCTGCCGCCACCGTGCTGTATCTGCTGCTGCCCGAAGCACCACCGTTCGGTGCCTTTGTCCTGGTGTACCTGCTGGCCTTGGCTGCAGGTGTGCTCAGCCACGTACCGGGCGGCGTCGGGGTATTCGAAGCGATCCTGCTGGCGGCTTTTGCCGACCAACTCGGCGCGGCACCACTGGCAGCGGCCCTGCTGCTGTATCGGCTGATCTACGTGGTGCTGCCGCTGCTGCTGGCCTGCGTGCTGCTGCTGGCCAACGAGGCCCGACGGCTGCTGTTCGCGCAACAGGCAATCAAGGCCGCTTCCGGGCTGGCCGCGCCGATCCTGTCTATCCTGGTGTTCCTGTCCGGGGTGGTGCTGCTGTTCTCCGGGGCCACGCCCGAGATCGACACCCGCCTGGAGCACATGGGTTTCCTGGTGCCGCACCGCCTTATCGATGCCTCGCATTTCGGCGCCAGCCTGATCGGCGTGCTTTGCCTGCTGCTGGCCCAGGGCCTGCGCCGGCGCCTGTCCGCCGCCTGGCTGCTGACCACCGTGCTGTTGCTGGTCGGCGCCCTGCTGTCGCTGCTCAAGGGCTTCGATTGGGAAGAGGCCTGCCTGCTGACTTTCACTGCCGCCCTGCTCGCTCTGTTCCGCCGTTCCTTCTACCGCCCCAGCCGTTTGCTCGAGTTGCCGTTCTCGCCGGTGTTTCTGGTGGCCAGCGCCTGTGTGGTCGGCGCATCGGTGTGGTTGTTGCTGTTCGCCTACCAGGATGTGCCCTACAGCCATCAGCTGTGGTGGCAGTTCACCCTCGACGCCGATGCCCCGCGCGGCCTGCGCGCCGCCATGGGCAGCGCAGTGCTGCTGGCGGCTGTGGCCCTGACTTGGCTGCTGCGCACCGCACCACCGGTGATCCACCTGCCAGACGAAGAAGAGTTGCTGCGTGCCAACCGTATTCTGCTGGCCTCCGACCAGCCCGATGGCGGCCTGGCCCTGACCGGCGACAAGGCGCTGCTGTTCCACCCTCGCGACAACGCATTCCTGATGTACGCCCGTCGCGGTCGCAGCCTGGTAGCCCTGTACGACCCGATCGGCCCGGCCCAGGAGCGTGCCGAGATGATCTGGCAGTTCCGCGACCTGTGCGACCTGCACCATGCCCGCCCGGTGTTCTATCAGGTGCGGGCCGAGAACCTGCCGTTCTACATGGACATCGGCCTGACCGCACTGAAGCTGGGCGAAGAAGCCCGGGTCGACTTGCGCCGCTTCGACCTCGAAGCCAAGGGCAAGGAAATGAAGGACCTGCGCTACACCTGGAACCGCGGCGGCCGTGACGGCCTGAGCCTGGAAATTCACGAACCCGGGCATGCCCCGCTGGCAGAGCTGAAGGAAATCTCCGACGCCTGGCTTGGCGGCAAGAATGTGCGCGAGAAAGGCTTCTCGCTGGGGCGCTTCAGCCCTGAATATCTGCAGCACTTCCGCATTGCCCTGATCCGCTTCCAGGGCCGCCCGGTGGCTTTCGCCAACCTGCTGGAAACCCATGGCAACGAACTGGCCAGCCTCGACCTGATGCGTGCACACCCCGAGGCGCCGAAGCTGACCATGGAGTTCATGATGATCGGCCTGATCCTGCACTACAAAAGCCATGACTATGCCCGCTTCAGCCTGGGCATGGTGCCGCTTTCCGGCCTGCAGCCGCGGCGTGGCGCGCCCTTGACTCAGCGCCTTGGCTCGATGGTGTTCCGCCGTGGCGAGCAGTTGTACAACTTCCAGGGGCTTCGACGCTTCAAGGACAAGTTCCAACCGGACTGGGAACCCCGCTACATGGCCGTGCCGGCCGGGCTCGACCCGCTGGTGGCACTGGCCGACACCGCCGCCCTGATCGCAGGCGGCCTGACTGGATTGGTGAAACGTTGATGACCCGACGCTTTTGGCTGTACCTGGTGGTGCCCCTGCTTTTATCCGCCCTGGGAGGCGCGCTGGCGTTCTGGCTATGGACGCGCCCGGCACCCGAGGCGCACCTGGAACAACTGAACATCAATGACAACCACATCACCCGTGTGACCCCTGGGGTACACCCCAAGGTTCGAGTGGCCATCGGTGTACCCCAGGACCAGGCGCTGACCGACAGGCAACTGCTGGACCTGGCCCAGGCTGGCGAAGCGCAACTGGTGCAGGTGATCCTGCCGCCCAACGACTGCAGCAAGCAACAACAGGCCATGGACCAGGCCATGGGCCAGTTGCCAGAGAAACCGACCCTGGTCGCCGGTATCGGCCCTGGTGCCGCCCAGGCCTGGCGCTGGCTGGCCAGCCAGAACAACGACAAGGCGCGGGCAATTTCCGTGGACTTCAGCCTGGAACAACCCGGCTGCCAGGCAGCGCTGCCGAAGTCGGCCGCCCACGGCCACTGGAACGTCGCCTGGAACGACAACCCGGATGACGCCAGCGCCGCCTTCGTACGCGACCAGGCCAATGCCGAAACCAGTATCAGCGACTATGACATCCACCTGCCACAAGTGCTCAAGGCCCAGCTGACCCAGGCCCTGGTCGGCCACGACGGCAACGCCCTCGCCATCCCGGTGGTCGAGGTACCAGCCGGGCAGACCACCGACACGGTCACCCTGTTCCTTTCCGGTGACGGCGGCTGGCGGGACCTGGACCGTGACGTGGCCGGCGAAATGGCCAAGCTTGGCTACCCGGTGGTCGGCATTGATACGCTGCGCTACTACTGGCAGCACAAGACCCCGGAACAAAGCGCCGCCGACCTGTCCGAGCTGATGCAGCACTACCGGCAGAAGTGGGGCACCAAGCGCTTCGTGCTGACCGGCTATTCATTCGGTGCCGACGTGCTGCCGGCGATCTACAACCGCCTGCCGGCCGAGGACCAGCAACGTATCGACGCGGTGATGCTGCTGGCCTTTGCCCGCAGCGGCAGCTTCGAGATCGAAGTCGAAGGCTGGCTGGGCAAGGAAGGCCAGGAAGCGCCAACCGGGCCGGAAATGGCCAGGCTGCCTGCTTCCAAGGTGGTGTGCGTGTATGGTGTGGAAGAAACCGACGAGAGCGGTTGCACCGACAAGACTGCGGTGGGTGAACGCCTGAAGCTGCCGGGGGGGCACCACTTCGACGAAAACTACCCGGCACTGGCCAAGCGCTTGATTGGCGAGATCGAGACGCGCCAGGGCAAGTCGAGTGTGGCGGCACAGAACTGATAGCCTTGGGTAAACCCGCTCCTACAGGCTACGCGATCGATGTAGGAGCGGCCTTGGCGCAGGTTCAAATCTCGACCTGGGTCCCCAGCTCGATTACCCGGTTCAGCGGCAGGTTGAAGAAGCGCAAATTGCCGTTGGCATTCTTCAGCAGAAACGCGAACAGGTTGCCCCGCCAGCGCGACATGCCCTCCAGCCGTGAGGCGATCACGGTCTCGCGGCTGAGGAAGAAGGTGGTGCGCATCGGGCTGAAGTCCAGGTCTTCCAGGTGGCACAGCTTCAACGCCGCCGGCACGTCCGGTTCGTCCATGAAGCCGAAGTGCAGCAACACGCGGAAGAACCCGTCGCCATAGGCCTCCACTTCAAAGCGTTCCTGCTCCGGTACCCGTGGCCGGTCCTCGCTGACCACCGTCAACAGCACCACCTGGCTGTGCAGCACCTGGTTATGCAGCATGTTGTGCAACAGCGCATGGGGCACCGCATCGGAGCGCGCCGTCAGAAACACCGCAGTGCCTTCGACCCGGTGCGGCGGCTGAATGCGGATACTGCTGATGAACAGCTGCAGCGGCAGCGCGCCTTCGTCGATGCGCTCCATCAGGATCTGCTTGCCGCGCTTCCAGGTGCTCATCAACAGGAACAGCACAGCGCCGGCCAAGACCGGGAAGGCCCCGCCCTGGATGATCTTCGGCACGTTGGCGGCAAAGAACAGCCCATCCACAAACAGGAAACCCAGCAGGATCGGCACCGCCAGCACCGGTGGCCACTTCCACAGCAGCAACATCACCGCAGAGACCAGGAGGGTGGTCATCAGCATGGTACCGGTCACCGCCACGCCGTAGGCTGCCGCCAGGGCGCCGGACGACCCGAAGCCGATCACCAGCAGCACCACGCCAACCATCAGCGCCCAGTTCACCGCACCGATGTAGATCTGCCCCTGCTCGTCGCTTGAGGTGTGCTGGATCTGCATGCGTGGTATGTAGCCCAGCTGGATGGCCTGGCGGGTCAGGGAGAAGGCCCCCGAGATCACCGCCTGCGAGGCGATCACTGTGGCCATGGTGGCCAACGCGACCAACGGCAGCAGTGCCCAGCCCGGCGCCAGCAGGTAGAAGGGGTTACGTGCCGCCTCCGGGTTCTGCAGCAGTATCGCGCCCTGGCCAAAGTAGTTGAGCACCAGCGCCGGCAGCACCAGAAGGAACCAGGCGCGGGCGATCGGCTTGCGGCCAAAGTGGCCCATGTCGGCGTAAAGCGCCTCGGCACCGGTCAGCGCCAGCACCACCGCGCCGAGGATGGCCACACCCATGCCGGGGTGAACCACGAAGAAGTTCACCGCCCAGATCGGGTTGAATGCCTTGAGTACCTCCGGGCTCTGCGAGATGCCATGCACACCCAGCACGCCCAGCGCCACGAACCAGGTGACCATGATCGGGCCGAACAGCTTGCCGATCTTCTCGGTGCCGTGCTTCTGCACCAGGAACAGCGCCACCAGCACCACCAGCGAAATCGGCACCACCCAGTGGTCGATACCTTCGAAGGCCAGCCCCATGCCCTCAACCGCCGACAGCACCGACACCGCCGGGGTGATCATGCTGTCGCCATAGAACAGCGAAGCGCCGATCAACCCGCACACCACCATCAGCGTACGCAACCTCGGATAGGCCGCCGTCGCCCGCCGCGCCAGTGCAGTCAGTGCCATGGTGCCGCCCTCGCCCTGGTTGTCGGCGCGCAGGATGAACATCACGTACTTGAACGACACCACCCACAACAACGACCACAGGATCAGCGACAGGATCCCCAGCACGCCGTCATGGTTGACCGGTACTCCGTACCCGCCGCTGAAGACCTCCTTGAGGGTATACAACGGGCTGGTGCCGATATCGCCATAAACCACCCCGACCGCCGCCACGAGCAGGCTCACCGACCGCGTCGCGCCCTGCTTCCCCTCGTGCCCGCCCTCGGCGTGACTGCTTGCCTGAACCATCAACCACTCCCGCAGACGGCCTTGCACGGCCAGTAGAATTCCCCATGCGCCGGATGATACTGATACCCCCGACGCAATGGCGCGAAGCATAGCGCAGCGTTCGTCGCATTTCTGCTGGTCAAGCGACCCTGCGCTCGCTAGAATTGCGCACTTTTTGATCAGAGGCGCCAAAAGCGCCCGTCAAGATCGCCCCCGATTCCGGTCGGGCGACCTGCATTCAATACCGAGGTTAGTCATGTCCACCACGCCCGCCACCCCCAAGGTAGGTTTCGTAAGCCTGGGTTGCCCAAAAGCCCTGGTCGATTCCGAGCGCATCCTGACCCAGCTGCGCATGGAAGGCTATGAAGTCGTGCCCACCTACGAGGACGCCGACGTGGTGGTGGTCAACACCTGCGGCTTCATCGACAGCGCCAAGGCCGAGTCGCTGGAAGTGATCGGCGAAGCGATCAAGGAAAACGGCAAGGTCATCGTCACCGGCTGCATGGGTGTCGAGGAAGGCAGCATTCGTGACGTGCACCCGAGCGTGCTGTCGGTGACCGGCCCGCAGCAGTACGAGCAGGTGGTCAATGCCGTGCACGAAGTAGTGCCGCCACGCCAGGACCACAACCCGCTGATCGACCTGGTGCCGCCGCAAGGCGTCAAGCTGACCCCGCGCCACTATGCGTACCTGAAGATTTCCGAAGGCTGCAACCACAGCTGCAGCTTCTGCATCATCCCGTCGATGCGCGGCAAGCTGGTCAGCCGCCCGGTCGGCGAAGTGCTGAGCGAGGCCGAGCGCCTGGTCAAGGCCGGGGTCAAGGAAATCCTGGTGATTTCCCAGGACACCAGCGCCTACGGCGTCGACGTCAAGTACAAGACCGACTTCTGGAACGGCCGCCCGGTCAAGACCCGCATGCTCGAGCTGTGCGAAGCCCTGAGCAGCCTGGGTGCCTGGGTACGCCTGCACTACGTGTACCCGTACCCGAACGTCGACGACGTGATCCCGCTGATGGCCGCCGGCAAGATCCTGCCGTACCTGGACATCCCGTTCCAGCACGCCAGCCCGAAAGTGCTCAAGGCCATGAAGCGCCCGGCCTTCGAAGACCGCACCCTGGCACGTATCAAGAACTGGCGCGAGCAGTGCCCGGAGCTGGTGATTCGCTCCACCTTCATCGTCGGCTTCCCGGGCGAGACCGAAGAAGACTTCCAGTACCTGCTGGACTGGCTGACCGAAGCCCAGCTGGACCGCGTGGGCTGCTTCCAGTACTCGCCGGTGGAAGGCGCCCCAGCCAACGACCTGGGCCTGGAAGAAGTGCCGGACGACGTCAAGCAGGATCGCTGGGACCGCTTCATGGCCCACCAGCAGGCCATAAGCGCCGCCCGCCTGCAGCTGCGCATCGGCAAGGAAATCGACGTGCTGATCGATGAAGTGGAAGAGCAAGGTTCGGTTGGCCGCAGCTTCTTCGATGCCCCGGAAATCGACGGCAGCGTGTTCATCGATGGCGACCAAGGCTTCAAGCCGGGTGACAAGGTGCGTTGCCGCGTGGTGGATGCCGACGAATACGACATGTGGGCTGAACCCATCTAAGGCAGCTGCATACTGAAAAGCCCCTGCCCCGCCACTCCCCACAAGGAACTGCCGGGCCAGGGGCTTTTTCGTCAGAACGCGTGAAAAAGCATCAGGCCGCCTTCTGCATCCGGGCTGGCATCCGAGAAGCCTTTGACTGCATAGAGTTGCACTTTCCACTGCTGGTTGAGCTTGTGTGTCAGGAACAGGGTAAGTTCCTTGATCTGCGCGCCCGTCGAGACGACCTTCTGCCGCCAGTCATAGGAGGCACCCGCGGAAGTGCCTGCAGCCACGGGCATGGCGAAGCCGAGACTGGCAAATATCGGGTCGTCGAAATCGCTGTCGGGCGGATCGCCGAACTTCTTCCAGCCCAGGGTCGCGAAGCCGGTCACCGGGCCAAGGGCCTTGGCGATGTCTACCTGGCCGGTGTAGTCGTATTCACCGGTGCCCAGGCACTGGTCTTCATCGGCAGTGGGGAATTTGACCTTGCCGATCAGGTCCAGCATCAGGCCGCCGTCACTGCCATCGAGCAGGGCATAACCGGCGCTGGCAACCGTGTCCCCCAGCCCGCTTTCCACATCCCGGCAGCCACCGGGCAAGGGGTCACCATTCGGGCCCACTTCAGGGTTGGTGATGCGCAGCCAGGGCACTGTGACCTTGTAGGTCATTGGGCCGGTTTCATACTTGCCGACCACGGGGATGTACCAGATTTCCGAGGTTGTACCCGTGCCATAGTCGCCACTTGAATAGTCCATGCCTATTGCGGCGCTGAAGGTATCGCCCAGCACCGACGCGCTGGCGCAACACAGCAAACAGGCAAAAAGAGGGAGCGTGGGTTTCATCTGCACCTCGATATCCCCGGACGGGAAAGGTGATGGCACCTACCCAGCCTAGTTGCCTAATGCCCGGATCGCTCTGGATGCTCCACTTTTTCGACTTTCTCTACTGTCTCAGGCCTTTCGACCTTCTCGACTTTTTCTACTTTTTCGATTTTCTCAGGCTTTTCGATCTTCTCAACCTTTTCGGGCCTCTCGGTTTTCTCGATCTTCTCGACCTTCTCGACCTTCTCGACCTTCTCGACCTTTTCGACCTTTTCGGGCTTCTCGGCTTTCTCGATCTTCTCGACTTTGTCTACTTTCTCTACCTTTTCAAGCTTCTCTGCTTTTTCAATCTTTTCCACCTTTTCAAGCTCGACCTTCTCTACCCGGTCAGAGCTTCCACTATTGCTGCTCTCGGGTTGCTCCACGGTGTCGACATGCTCCGACTTTCCGGACTTGTCCACGCTTTCAGCACTGTCCCGACCACTGGAATCGTCAACACCGCCGTGTCCGCTGTGATCATCGCTGCTTTCGATGCGATCACTGGTCGCATCGCGGCCGCCATGCCCGCTATCGCCGGAACCCTCAGCGTCACGGGTACCGTGTTCGCTGCCACGCCCCGAACGCCCTCTGTCCGGGTTGTCGGCACGGTCGTCGTGGAACTCCACGCGGGTTGCCCGCAGCTCGTGCTTGCCACTGAACACCCCGCTCACCCGCACACGTTGATCGAGCGCCAATGCCGCGGGCTGCTTGCCGACGATCACGGTGCCCTGCCCCAGCGTCACCTTGATACCTGCCACCACCAGTTGCTGAGCGTGGCTGCGCTGCACCAGCCCCTCGATCACCGCCGTCTGCACACGGCCAGCAAAAGGCAGGCTCGGGTCTGGGCGGGTTTGCGCCACTTCCAGCTGGCGTCCGGTCCACTGCCCACGTACCAGCACTTCCCGTGCGGGTGCCACACGGGTCCCCAGCTTCAGCCCCTGTAGGCTGCCGGCACGGTCAACCGCACCGATGGCACTGGCTTCCCTGAGCCCCGGCGCCCGTTCGATACGGCTGGCTACCACTTCGCCCCTGGCATCGCGCAGGCCACTGACCCTGACCGGCTCGCCCGGGCGCAACCCTTCAGCCACCCGCGCCCCGGCAGCAAGCCGCACAGGTTGGCCCATGACCCGCAGAGGGGCCGAAGCATTGGGCAGTGCCGTCAGCGGCCCTTCGTAAACGTTGAGGATCGAGATGCGCCCTGCTTGCAGGCCGCGTTTGCCGGCAAATGCCTCCACCGCGACAACCTGGCCGATTGCCAGGTGAGCGCTACTGGCAGGCGCACCGTTTTCACTCACCGGCACGTCCTTGCCAAAGTGCACTTCCAGGCCATTGACGCAGATCGAGGCGAACCCGGTGATGGTGCCGACAATGCCGGTGCCACCGGTACCGCCCGGGCGCAGGATCGGTGCACCGGTACCGCCTGCCCCGCCGTGATCGATGAAGGTGCCGTCGACACCGTCGGCGACCGCGCCGGTCCCGCCCGTGCCGCCGGGACGCTGCGGCAGCGGCGCACCGGTGCCACCCACTCCGCCGTTTTCGCTGCGTACGCCGGTACCACCGACACCGCCCGTCCTGGCCCCGGTACCACCAATACCGCCTGGGAACTGCAAGCCCGCCGCCCCCGCCATACCCACTTCGTCACGGCTGACACATACCGGTGCTGCGGCCACTTCAGCAGGCGCCACCAGGTTCAACCCGAAACCCAGGACCAGTGTGACGACACTGAGGCAGCGCGCGAGGGAAGTCATGGGTCTGGAGTCTTCGACAAATCGGGGTCGGTAGTTTCAGTGTAGAAATAAAGCCCGACCGTGATGCGCTGACGTTCCTCGGCGCTGGGCACATCGGCATCTTCCAGCTCTGCTGCGAGCCGGCTGAAGGCAAGCAGCATCTGCATGCCGTCCTTGTCCACCGTTGCACGCAAATGGTCGACGCTGGCCGGGCTCAAGGCGTCATAGTGCACACTGCGCTCAAAGAACGGCTGGCCGTCCCCACTCAGGTTGTGCACTGCTGCGCAGGCATGATCATGCAGGTTGTGGCCAAAGTACGCGGCCTTTTCGTCGAAGCCTTTCTGCGGCACGAATGCCTGGGCCTGCAGGTGAACACAGTCCTGGTCGTCGAGCCGGACGATACCCAGGCGCAACCACTCATCCAGCACAACCCGCCCGCGGATGTCGGTGCTGATCTTCGCCACCAGAGCATCGAAGGAACAATCGCCGCCAACGCTCGCCAGGCGCGGCAGCGGCAGCGCCTGACCAGGCGCCGAGCAGAACGGCTTGCCGGTGGTCCACATATTGACCAACTGTGCACCTAACGTGATGTTTTCCGGCAGCGCTGCGAGCGATGTGCCCCCTTCGCTGCGCAAACGCCGGACATCCTTGCGATGCACGCCTGTGAGCAGGCTGATGCGGCTGTCGGTCGGTACCGTACCGTCCAGGCGAAACTCGCGGTGGGCCACATCGACGAACACTTCCTTGAGCAGGTCGGCGAACATCGTGTAGGTGACCCCTTTGCGCAGCATCAGGCGCACCAGAGGACGCATGACACGCCGCAGTGCGCTTAACATCGAAGGGGGGATGGTAGGCGATTGCATTGAGCGCATTCCTTGACAGATGAACCCAGTATACGACGCGGGAAAAGATCCCACACCAACTGTGACCATATCCCGGACGAGATGAGGGATAGTCGTCGGCGCTCATTGCATTCGCGTTGAGTGGGGCTGCCGTTCAGCGCCAGTCAGCTCCTGCTGTTGTCATCACCCGGTTCGCCTGCGGCATGCTCACCGCGGTCATCACCCGGTTCGCCACCCAGATGATCGCCACGATCATCACCAGATTCACCACCAACGTGATTGCCGTGGTCATCGCCAGTCTCACCGCCAACATGATTGCCATGATCGTCCCCGGCCTCACCGCCAACGTGATTGCCATGATCGTCACCGGGCTCGCCGCCAACGTGATTGCCGTGATCGTCCCCAGGCTCACCGCCAACGTGATTGCCATGATCATCACCCGCCTCAGCGTGGTTGCCGCTGCGCCCAGAGTTCGAGGAGCCGTCATGGCCGCGCCCACTGTTGCCGGCATGGCCATCTCCATCTCCGCCAGCGCCGTGGCCACCGCCTTCACCGCCATGGCCACCACCGCTACCACCGTGACCACCGCCGCCACCGCCATGGCCACCACCGCCGCCACCGTGACCACCGCCACCGCCATGACCACCGCCGCCGCCACCGTGACCACCACCGCCACCATGGCCTCCGCCACCGCCTCCGTGACCACCTCCGCCGCCACCATCCTTGGCATAGGCGCTGGAACCACTGGATATCGAGTCTGGGATCAGAACAATGGAAGTCGATAGCACGCCAGCAACGGCAACCGCCAATAGCGCCTTTTTGAACAGCACAAGGATTTGCATATTTCGTCTCCAGGTCGTCGCCATGAGAAACGCCAGATCGAACCGGAATCTTGTGTTCGGTTCCTGCTTTTTCCTCTGTGGGAATTTTTCCCACGACAAAGTAATAGACTGCGGCCCCCCGACGTTCAAGCAGCGCCCGGAGAAGCCGACCGGCGGTTGCCCTGCTATGTTTGCCTTACCGTCATGGAGGAACACCGGCATGCCTTCGGTACTGACGCTGCAAACCCCGCGCTTTAGTGATTACGGCGAACTGGTACAGGTGTGGGAGGACTCGGTACGCGCCACCCACGACTTCCTGCCGGATTGCTACATCGTCTTGCTGCGCGACCAGGTGCTGCGTCGCTACCTTGATGCAGTGATGTTGATCTGCTGCAAGGACCGCCAGCGCATCTGCGGCTTCGCCGGGGTCGCCAACGGGCGCGTGGACATGCTGTTCGTCGCACCGGATTACCGTGGCAAAGGGGTCGGCAAGCGCCTGCTGCACTATGCGATCGACGAACTCAATGCCGAGCGCCTGGACGTCAATGAACAGAACCAACAAGCCTTGGGCTTCTATCTGCATGAGGGCTTCGAGGTGATCGGCCGTTCGGAAACCGACGGCCTGGGGCAACCCTACCCGCTGCTGCACCTGCGCCTGCGCAAAACGGCGTAAATGGAACAGATTCCCAGCCCCTCTGCCGCGCGGGCAGGTACAATGCAGGTCTTTCCCTGCCTTTGCGAATCGCCGTCATGTCCGAACCCGTCCGCCTGTCCAAACGCCTTATCGAGCAGCTTGGCTGCTCCCGCCGCGAGGCCGAGTTGTACATTGAAGGCGGCTGGGTCACGGTCGATGGCGTGGTGGTCGAGCAACCGCAGTTCAAGGTCGAGCAGCAGCGCGTCGAACTGCTACCTGGTGCCCGTGCCGAAACGCTGGAACCGGTAACCCTGCTGCTGAACCAGCCGGCCAGCCTGGACAGCGAAACCGCCCGCGCAAGCATGAACATGGGCAGCCTCAGCGAAGCCCACCGCGAAGGTGTTCGCGCACTGCACGGGCATTTTGCCCGGCAGGCTTGCGTGGCGCCGCTGGAGCGCGGTGCCAGCGGCCTGCAGGTATTCACCCAGGACTGGCGGGTAACCCGCAAGATCGACGCCGACCTGCGCCGCCTGGAACAGGAATTCATCGTTGAAGTACGCGGCGAGACCACGCCCCAGGCGCTGGAACGCCTGGCGCGCGGTGCCACCCGCAATGACCGCGAGCTGCCCAAAGCCAAGGCCAGCTGGCAGAACGAGACCCACCTGCGCATGGCCCTGAAAAATCCGCAGCCAGGGCAGATCGCCGAGCTGTGCGCCTATCTGCGCCTGGAGCTGGTGGGCATGCGCCGCATTCGCCTGGGTGGCGTGTCGATGGGCAAGTTGCCCCTGGGCCAGTGGCGCTACCTGGCCGCTACCGAACGTTTCTAAGCAATACGCCGCGCCGCAGGTGCGGCACCTGAACAGGATTCTGCAACAATGAACCACAACGACGTCCTGCGCAGCCTGCGCTACATGCTCAAGGTGAATGACGCCAAGATGGCCGAAATCATCGGGCTATCCGGCCTCGACGTGCATCCCCTGGTGCTGGCCACCTACCTGAAGAAGGAAGACGAGGAAGGCTTCGTGCGTTGCCCTGAACGGGTCATGGCGCACTTTCTCGACGGCCTGGTGATCCACCGTCGCGGCAAGGATGACAGCCGCCCGCCGCAGCCGATCGAGCTGCCGGTGACCAACAACCTCATCCTCAAGAAGCTGCGGGTAGCCTTCGAGCTCAAGGAAGACGACCTGCATGCGATCCTCAAGTCGGTCAACTTCCCGGTCAGCAAGCCCGAGCTCAGCGCGCTGTTCCGCAAGGCCGGCCATGACAACTACCGCCCGTGCGGCGACCAGCTGCTGCGCAACTTCCTCAAGGGCCTGACCCTGCGCGTGCGCGGCTGATTGGCCATGCAGCATACGGTTACCCCGGTCGGCATCATCCGCTCCTGTTTCAAGGAGAAGTTCGCCATCCCGCGCCAGCCGCAACTGGCGCCCGCTGCACGCGGCGTGCTCGAGCTGCTGCCGCCGTTCGACCAGGGCGATGCGGTCGAGGGGCTGGAGCAGGTCAGCCATGTCTGGCTGCTGTTCCTGTTCCACCAGGCACTGGAAGACAAACCCCGCCTGAAGGTGCGGCCACCACGCCTGGGGGGCAACAAGAGCATGGGGGTGTTCGCCACCCGCGCCACTCACCGGCCCAATGGCATCGGCCAGTCGGTGGTACGCCTGGAAGGCGTCGAGCCAGGGCGCCTGCTGTTGTCTGGCATCGACCTGCTCGACGGTACGCCGGTGCTGGACATCAAGCCGTATGTGCCGTACGCCGACAGCATCGCTGGCGCCAGCAACCAGATGGCCAACCAAGCACCCGCCGCGATCGCCGTGCAGTGGGGCGACAACGCCCTGCCCCAGGCCCGCGAACATGCACTGCGCCTGGGTGAACCGCTGGTCGAACTGATCGAGCAATGCCTGGCGCAGGACCCACGGCCTGCCTACCAGGTGCCACCGGCCGAGCGGGTGTATGGGGTGAAGTTCTGGGATGTACAGGTGCGCTGGCACTACCCGCAACCGGAGGTTATCCGGGTGCTGGAGGTGGTGAATGATTGAGGATCACAGGCCCGGCGCTATCGCCGGGCCTGAACGCACAACAATCACCCACAAAAAAGGCGACCCTCAGGTCGCCTTTTTCGTTTTACCGCAACGCTATCAGCGAGCCGGGCCTTCAGCCACGCCCAGGTCGTCGGTCGGACGGGTATCGACCAGCGGCGCACCACCGGAGGCCAGCTCCGATGCCAGCTTGTCGTTGTCCATTTCCTTCACCCACTTGGCTACAACCACGGTGGCAACGGCGTTGCCAACCAGGTTGGTCAGGGCGCGGGCTTCGGACATGAAGCGGTCGATGCCAAGGATCAGCGCCAGGCCGGCAACCGGCAGGTGGCCAACGGCCGACAAGGTGGCAGCCAGGACGATGAAGCCCGAACCGGTAACACCGGCAGCGCCCTTGGAAGCCACCAGCAGCACCAGCAGCAAGGTGATCTGGTGAGTGATGTCCATGGTGGTGTCGGTGGCTTGTGCGATGAACACCGCAGCCATGGTCAGGTAGATCGAGGTGCCGTCGAGGTTGAACGAGTAACCGGTCGGGATGACCAGGCCAACCACCGACTTCTTAGCACCCAGGCGCTCCATCTTGGCCAGCATGCGTGGCAAGGCCGACTCAGAGGAGGAAGTGCCCAGCACGATCAGCAGTTCTTCACGGATGTAGCGGATCAGCTTGAGGACACTGAAGCCGTGGGCGCGGCAGATACCACCCAGCACCACCAGCACGAACAGCAGGCAGGTGATGTAGAAACAGGCCATCAGGTAGCCCAGTTGCACCAGCGAGCCAACGCCGTACTGGCCGATGGTGAAGGCCATTGCACCAAAGGCACCGATCGGGGCCAGTTTCATGATCATGTTGATGATGTTGAACATGACATGGGCGAAGCGGTCGATCATGTCCAGCACCGGCTTGCCGTAGCTGCCCAGGCGGTGCAGGGCGAAGCCGAACAGCACGGAGAACATCAGCACTTGCAGGATGTCGCCGTTGGCGAAGGCGCCGACCACGGTGTTGGGGATGACGTTGAGCAGGAAGCCGACGGTGGTCTGCTGCGCGCCGGCGGCGGCGTAGGCAGCCACGCTGCTGGCGTTCAGGGTGCTGACGTCGATGTGCATGCCAGCGCCCGGCTTGACCACGTTGACGACGACGAGGCCGATGATCAGCGCGATGGTGGAGACGATTTCAAAGTACAGCAGCGCGTAGCCGCCGGTCTTGCCGACCGACTTCATGCTCTGCATGCCGGCGATGCCGCTGACCACGGTACAGAAGATGATCGGAGCGATGACCATCTTGATCAGTTTGACGAAGCCGTCACCCAAGGGTTTGAGGGCGACGCCCGTCTCCGGGTAGTAGTGGCCGAGCAGGATGCCGATCGTGATGGCGACCAACACCTGGACATACAGGGATTTGTACAGCGGCTGACGTGTCGTCATGGCTAATTTTCCTCAAGTGTGCCGGCTCACCCTTCCCAGGGCGATGGGGCACCTGAATCGCTAACCCTCCTGCACCCGGAGGGATTTGTCGTTGTGTTCGAGCTGCCTGGGCAGGCCTCTGCGAGGATCAATAGCAAGGGTGGTGCCAAAATGCCCATCAAGGGTGCAAAGGCTGTATTTGTGAGGGATAAACGCCCAACGACGGGGCGATTTTCCTGAGGAAGGCTGGCGGATTTCCGCCCGGTGGCGGGATTTGTACAGGGGCATTGGCGGGAATCCGCCCATTGCAGTTTGCTTGTTCCGGCCTCTTCGCGGGTAGACCCGCTCCCACAGGGTGCCCGCAGGGCTCAGGACCTGTGCAGTACCTGTGGGAGCGGGTTCACCCGCGAAAGGGCCGGTACAGGCTACAAATCAATCCAGGTGGAAAGTGATTTTGAACGCCGCGCCGCCCAGGGGCGAATCCCCCAGGCTCAGCTCGGCGTCATAGCTGTCGACGATATCCTTGACCACCGCCAGCCCGATCCCCTGCCCCGGGTGCTGGCTGTCCAGCCGCTCCCCACGCTCCAGAATCCGCTCACGCTGGTCCGCCGGCACCCCCGGCCCGTCGTCCTCGATGCACAAGGTCAACTGCCCAGGCGCCTGCTCCAGGCTCACGCGCACCTGGCCCAGGCTCAGGCGGTAGGCGTTCTCCAGCAGGTTGCCCAGCAGCTCCAGCAACGCGCCCTGCTCCATCGGCACCTGCGCCTCATCGGGCAGTTGCAGCGTCACGTCCACCCGCTTGTCTCGGTACACCTTGGCCAAGGTGCTGCACAGGCTGTCGAGCAACGGCCGCAGCAACACGCTATGGCGTACCAGGCCGCTCTTGCGCAGGCTGGCGCGCTGCAGCTGGTAGTCGATCTGCTGGCTCATGCGCTCGATCTGGCTCTGCAGCACACGTGCCTGCTCGCGCTCGCCGTTACGCTGCTGCAGACTTTCGCCCACCCCCTGCAATACCGCCAGCGGCGTCTTCAGGCTGTGCGCCAGGTCATCGAGCGAATCACGGTAGCGCTGACGCTGCTCGCGCTCGCTGCATAACAGGCGGTTCAGCGAACCGGTCAGGCGCAGCAGCTCCCGTGGGTGTTCGCGGCTCAGGCCGTCCCGTACACCCGACTCCACGTCGTCCAGCTCGCGGCTGAGCCGGCGCAACGAACGCAGGCCCCAGGTCAAACCGGCCCACAGCAGCACCAGCAGCGCCAGCAAGGCCGCGCCAAAGCCCAGATAGAGCTTTTCGCGCAGGCCATCGAGGGTGTGCTGGTATTCGCGCACAGGTTGCAGGGCAACGATGCTGTAGGCGGCGCTCTGGCCACCCAGCAGCTTTATCTCGACGTCATAGACGAAGAACTCTTCGCCATCGGCCTGATGAATGCGGGCGAATTCGTTGCCACGGCCGTCGTAGCGCGGGCGGTAGTTGATGTTCTGCGCGGCGGTGGCACGCGACTGCCAGACCAGCTTGCCGTCGCGGTCGAAGATATAGCCGAGCAGGCCGGTGTACGGCAGGTTGTAACGCTCGTCCGGCAGCAGCGTCGGCATCTGCAGTTGGCCGTGTTCGATGCGCGCAGCGGAAATCAGCGTGGTCACATCCGAGGCCAGGCGTTGTTCGATCGACTCCTGCAGGGCCAGGCTGAAGGCTTTCTGCAAGGCCGGTAGCAGCGCCAGCATGAACAGCAGCGCCAGCACCGCGGCCGCCAGCATCAGGCGCACCCGCAGCGAACGGATCATCGGCAGCGCTCGGTGAACAGGTAGCCCAGGCCGCGCACGGTGTCGATCGGCTTGAAGCCGTGCTCGCCCTCGAGCTTGCGCCGCAAACGGCCGACCAGTACTTCGATGACATTGGGGTCGCGTTCCTCGTCACCCGGGTACAGCTGCTCCATCAGGCGGTCCTTGGCCACCACCTGCTGGTGATGGCGCATGAGGTATTCGAGGATGCGGTATTCGTAGGCAGTCAGGGCCAGGGGCTGCTCGTCCAGCGTCGCCTGCTTGCGATTCAGGTCCAGCACCAGCGGGCCGGCGGCGATGGTCGACTGGGTGAAGCCGCTGGAGCGGCGCAGCAAGGCGTTCAGGCGTGCCTCGAGTTCTTCGAACTGGAACGGCTTCACCAGATAGTCGTCGGCACCGGCGGCCAGGCCCTCGACCTTGTCCTGCCAGTTGCCGCGGGCGGTGAGGATGAGAATGGGGAAGGTCTTGTCCTGGCTGCGCAGGCGCGTGATCAGTTCCAGCCCGCTGATGCCGGGCAGGCCCAGGTCGATGATGGCCAGGTCGAAGTGGTACTGCCCGGCCTGGTACAGCGCCTCCTCGGCATCGGCGACCGCCTCGACCACATGGCCGCTTTCGCCCAGGCGGGTGTAGAGGTGATGGCGAAGCAGGGCTTCGTCCTCGACCACCAGCAGTTTCATGTGCAGCTCCTTGATATGTATTGCCTGTACCGGCCTCTTCGCGGGCACGCCCGCTCCTACAGGGATCGCACAGGTTCCAAGGCTCGTGCAGTCCCTGTGGGAGCGGGCGTGCCCGCGAAAGGGCCGGTACAGGATAACCCGGCTCGCCCGTCAGAACTTGTAGCTTGCAGCCAGGTAGGTCTGCGCGCTGCTGGTCAGGCGCAGGGTCCCGTCCTTCGGCCCGCCGTGCGCACCCACTTCGGTGGCGGCGTTGGTACGCAGGTAACGGTAGCCCAGTTCCACCGAAGCCTTGTCGGTGATGTCCTGGATCACACCGGCCTGCAGGCCATACGCGTAACCGTAGTCGGTATCCCGGCTGGCACCCGGCGAGTCCTGGGTAAGCTTGGTCACGCCCAGGCTGCCACCGCCGAACAGCTTGGTGGTGTCACCTACCGGCAGGAACAGGTCGTAGCTGCCCAGCAGGTTCTCCTGGCGCAGCTTCAGGCCGCTGTGGTCGCCCGAGACGTTGTCGTAAGTCATGTAGTAGCGGCCCTGATCATTGATCTTGCCCACGCGCACGCCCCAGGTGTCGTCCTTGCCGATGATGCCATCGGCGTTGAGGTGGTCGGTGTTGCGCTGCAGCAGGCCGGACTTGCGAACCTTGTCGCTGGTCTGGCCGTAGGTCAGGCTGGCAAAGTTGTCGTCAGCGGCCTGGGCGGTGGTGATGCCAGCGGCGCAGACGGCCATGGCGGCAAGCAGGGTGTTGAAGGTTTTCATGGCTGGATACTCCAGTTGAGTGCGCTGTTTCGGTCTGGAAGCTAGAGTAAGCAGGGCACCCTGAACCGCGACTGAACCCTGGCTGAACCCCGGCTGAACGAACTGTTTGCAGAACAAGGAGTAGTGACCATGCGTGCCCTGCTGGCCTTGACCCTGATGTGCTGCGCCGCCCTCGCCCAAGCGGCGGTACAAACCCGCGAGATCCCCTACCAGGACGCCGACGGCAACCGCCTGGTCGGCTACTACGCCTATGACGATGCTATCGAAGGCAAGCGCCCCGGCATTGTCGTGGTGCATGAGTGGTGGGGGTTGAACGACTACGTCAAGCGCCGCGCCCGCGAGCTTGCGGCGCTGGGCTACAACGCGCTGGCCATCGACATGTATGGCGACGGCAAGCAAACCGAACACCCTGCCGACGCCAAGGCGTTCATGGCAGAGGCGATGAAAGACCCCAAGGCCGCGGAGCGGCGCTTCGATGCTGGCCTGGAGCTGCTGAAACTGCAGCCGAACACCAACAAGCATCAGTTGGGCGCGGTGGGTTATTGCTTCGGCGGCAAGGTGGTGCTGGATGCCGCACGCCGCGGCGAAAAGCTCGATGGCGTGGTGAGCTTCCATGGCGCACTGGCCACCCAGACCCCGGCCAGGCCTGGGGTGGTACGCGCGGAGATCCTGGTCGAGCACGGCGCGGCAGACAGCATGATTACCTCGCAGCAAGTGGAGGCGTTCAAGGCCGAGATGGATGCAGCCAAGGTCAACTATGAGTTGGTCAGTATCGAAGGGGCCAAGCATGGTTTTACCAACCCGGATGCAGACCGGCTGAGCCATGGCGAGCATGGCGGGCCGGATATCGGCTACAACAAGACGGCGGACGAGAGTTCCTGGGCGGACATGCAGGCGTTCTTCAAGAAGGTGTTCAAGTAAACAACGCGAGGGGCCGCTTTGCGGCCCCTGCGATCCGATCTCCCACAGCGTCGCCTCGGCTGGCACAATAGCCCCATGAACACACTCCCCGCCTGCTGCGCCCCGCTCCAGCATCACTGGCCCCTGCCCCGCCCACTGCCCGGCGCGGTGCTGGTCAGTTGCAACTTCGACCATGCCCGCCTGGCACCCGACGACTTCCAGCGCGCCGGCGTCGTGCCGGGCGCCAGCCTGCAGCGTTCGGTGCCCAAGCGCCAGGCCGAGTACCTTGCTGGCCGGGTGTGTGCCCGGGCCGCGTTGCAGCGCCTGGACGGCCGTGACTACGTGCCCGGCACCCACGAGGACCGTTCACCCATCTGGCCCGCCGGCATCCACGGCTCGATCACCCACGGCAAAGGCTGGGCCGCCGCCGTGGTCGCCGCCGAGGGTAGTTGCCAGGGCCTGGGCCTGGATCAGGAAGCATTGCTGGATGACCAGCGTGCCGAGCGGCTGATGGGTGAAATCCTCACCCCACCCGAACTCGAGCGCCTGGACCGCCGCCAGCTCGGCCTTGCCGTCACCCTGACCTTCTCGCTGAAGGAAAGCCTGTTCAAGACGCTCTACCCGCTGACGCGCCAGCGCTTCTACTTCGAGCACGCCGAAGTGCTGGACTGGTCTGCCGAAGGCCTGGCCCGTCTGCGCCTGCTCACCGACCTGTCGCCGCAGTGGCGGCATGGCGCCGAACTGCAGGGCCAGTTCTGCCTGCAGGACGGCCACTTGCTCAGCCTGGTCAGCGTCTGACCGTCACAACGGTGCCTGCTGCCGCGGCCAGTTCAGGCTGAAGCAGGCACCACCCAGCGCGACGCTGCGCCCCACCGTGGCCCGGCCCGCGTGCCAGTAGATGATCCGCCGCACGATAGACAAGCCCAGGCCATGCCCGCCCGAGGCGCGGGTACGGCTGTCGTCGAGGCGGGTGAACGGTGTGAAGATTCGATCCCAGACACCCTCGGGAATGCCCGGGCCGTCATCCTCTACATCGATGCGGCAGCGTTGTTGCCCCAACTGGTAGCTCAGGCGCACCTCGGCCTCGGCGTGGCGCATGGCGTTGCCTACCAGGTTCTGCAGGGCCCGGTGCAGGTAGCGCGGCTCGGCTTCGACCCAGGCGCCTTCGCCATCGGCACCCTGGCACTCACCGCGCACCACCCGTACCTCGGCACGCAGCGGCGCAAGCTCTTCGATCACCCGGTCGAGCAAGGCATCCAGGTCGATCCGCTCGAACTTCAGCGCCGGTGCGCCCTGCTCCAGGCGGGCGTAGGTGAGCATCTCGTCGACCAGCTTGTCGAGGTCCTGGATATCCCCGTCCATACCCGCCAGGTGCTTGGCCCGGGCCTGCTCGGTGGTGGCACTTTCGATCATCTCCAGGCCAAAGCGCAGGCGTGCCACCGGCGTGCGCAGCTCGTGGGAAACCGCCCGCACCAGCTCGCGTTGCATGGTCAGCGAGCGCTGCAGGTGTTCGGCCATGCCGTTGAAGGCCGCGGCCAGGCGCCCCACCGAGTCGGCATCGCCAGCCGGCACGCGGGTGTCCAGGCTGCCCTGGGCGATGCGCGTTGCAGCAATCTCCAGGCCCGACACGCGTCGCTCCAGTTGGCGCACCAGCAGGTAGACCACCAGGCCGATCAGGCACAGGCCAAGAAAGGTGATCAGAATCAGCAACTGCGGCGGATACGGGTTGAGCTGGTACAGCGGGCCGATTTCCAGCACCCAGGGCGAACCAGCCAGCCCGGCGAACACGCGGATCGAGTCACCATCCTTGCCCAGGGCCATGACCGTGTCGCCCTCCTCGACCCGACGCCGCTGGTCATCGTCCAGGCTCACCCGCTCGATGCGCTGCAGGGCCACGCCAAAGCCAAAGCCCTTTTCTTTCTTGATCTGCGCCAGGCGCTGCTGTTGTTCAGTCACCGGGTAGCGCACCAGTTCGTCGGCCAGCAGATAGAGCGTGGCCCGCGCCAGTTGCTCGCTGATCTGTTTGATCTGCGCTACCAGCATCAGGTCTTCCTGGCCGACCTTGCGCAGCACCTGGGCCGCATGTGGGCCGGTCTTCTCGACCACCACCAGGCCGCGGTACAGGCGCGCCCGCTGGCCGCCATCGAGCGTGCGCGCGGTCATCGGTTGCAACGCCAGCGGCACGCCAAGCAGGCGCTCCCAGATCAGCAGCGAGCGCTTGCGCTCGGTGTCGTTCTGCAGCGCCAGGTTGTCGGCCATCAGGCTGAAGGTACCCTGGGCCAGGCCCTCGCGGTGCTGGGCGGCACGCACTTCGTTGACCAGGTGCAGGCTGAGCCCGCCAAGCAGGGCCACCAGCACCAGCACGGCCAGCATGCCGCCATAGATGCGCAGGAAGATCGAGTTGTTCATGGGGCCTCGCCGACGAACAGATAGCCCTTGCTGCGCAGGGTCTTGATCAGCCTTGGCTGGAGCGGGTCGTCGCCGATCTTGGGGCGGATCCTGGAGATGCGTATGTCGATGGAGCGGTCCTGGCCGTCGTAGCCGACGCCACGCAGAGCAGTGAAGATCTGCTCGCGCGTCAGCACCCGCCCGGCGTTGCTGGCCAACAGCCAGAGCAGGTCAAATTCGGCGCCGGTCAGCTCGATCAGCTGTTCACCCAGATGCGCCTCGCGCAGGCGATTGTCGATGCGCAGCGCGCCGAAGGCCAGGTCCTGGCGCTTGCTGTCCGGTGCTTCGCTGCGGCGCAGCAGGGCGTGGATGCGTGCCAGCAGCAGGCGTGGGCGTACGGGTTTGCAGACGTAGTCGTCGGCCCCCAGGTCCAGGCCCTGGACCTGGTCGAGTTCATCGCTGCGGGCGGTCAGCATGAGGATCGGGCCGGGGTACTGGCTGCGCACCCGGCGGCAGATGCTCAGGCCGTCCTCGCCGGGCAGCATCAGGTCGAGAATGACCAGGTCGGGCTGGCTGTCGACGATGCGCCGCGCGGCGCGAGCGCCATCGGCTTCGACGCTGACTTCGTAGCCGTTGGCCTGCAGGTACTCGGCGGTGAGCTCGGCCAGGCGCTGGTCGTCTTCGACGATGAGGATGCGAGGTGCGGGGTGGTCCATGGCTTGTGCCTATATTTGTTGTTTTTCTATGGCCTGCGCCGGCCTTTTCGCGGGTGAACCCGCTCCCACAGGTACTGCACAGGGTTCGAAAGCGGTACGGTCCTTGTGGGAGCGGGTTCACCCGCGAAAGGGCCAGCACAGGCAACATAACCCTTTAACCAAAAAGCAACATCCCCTCGGAATACTACGGCTGCTATCCGGCACTGCCAACCTGCCAGCAGCCCCTCGACTGAACCGTTTTTTGTGATAGGGTTCGCGCCCGAAAAATTCTGCCCTGGGGCAGCAAGGCGCAGAAAAATACTGCAAACCACTTGGCACAAGGCCTACAGCGAATACCCACCATTCACTCACAAAGTACGCACAAGTTATCCACAGGCGCTCGCCTTGCAAAGCCCCCGATACCGCATTATCTTGTATCCCGATCGCAGCGAACCACTAGATATAGGGGTTCGTGCAAAATCACACATAAAAGTCAACCCGCAAAATCAAGCGATTTTTTCGGGTGAACTTCAAGTGATTCCAGCAGCCAAACCGCTCCTGCGGAGGCGACCGAGGCAAGCCCTTGCAGGGCCTTGTTCGGGTATGGGTGTTACAGGCCAGGCCTGGTACCCATCAGCAACAGTTTTTGGGCCCGGCCCAGAACCTTTGACTTCGGCCAGGGAGCGGCGAGCCAATTGCCCTTATTCCTGAGTCTGTCCCGAAGTTGGTACGCCCGCGCGGGCGGATGCGCATGCATTGCCCATCCCCGCCAGGCCATCGAGCAAGTGGACGGAACGGTGGGCGCCCAAAAGGCGCCTGAACAATATAGAAACTGTGGAGACACCCACTCATGCAAACCGACACAACTCGCGAGAACCCGCAGGCCAAGGTGCCGCAGGCCGCCGATTCCAACCAGGATCTGGCCGCCACCGCTCCCGGCCAACTGCGTGTGATCAAGCGTAACGGCACTGTCGTCCCCTACACCGACGACAAGATCACCGTGGCCATCACCAAGGCGTTCCTCGCAGTTGAAGGTGGCACCGCCGCCGCTTCGTCGCGCATCCACGACACCGTCGCGCGCCTGACCGAGCAGGTCACCGCCACGTTCAAGCGTCGCATGCCATCGGGTGGCACCATCCACATCGAAGAAATCCAGGACCAGGTCGAACTGGCCCTGATGCGCGCCGGCGAGCAGAAGGTCGCCCGTGACTACGTGATCTACCGCGAGCAGCGCGCCAAGGAGCGTGCCACCCGCGTCAACACCGAGTCCGTGGTCGAGCCGCACCCAAGCATCCGCATCACCCTGGCCGACGGCAGCCTGGCGCCGCTCGACATGGCCCGCCTGAACACCATCATCAGCGAAGCCTGCGAAGGCCTGGCCGAGGTCGATGGCGACCTGATCCAGCGCGACACCCTGAAGAACCTGTACGACGGCGTGGCCATCAAGGACGTCAACACCGCCCTGGTGATGACCGCCCGTACCCTGGTCGAGCGCGAGCCGAACTACTCGTTCGTGACCGCCCGCCTGCTGATGGACACCCTGCGCGCCGAAGGCCTGGGCTTCCTGAACGTGGCCGAGAG
This sequence comes from Pseudomonas sp. B10(2017), assembly GCF_002113295.1. Taxonomy (NCBI): domain Bacteria; kingdom Pseudomonadati; phylum Pseudomonadota; class Gammaproteobacteria; order Pseudomonadales; family Pseudomonadaceae; genus Pseudomonas; species Pseudomonas sp. B10(2017). The sequence continues at coordinate 48,196 of NZ_NEJU01000008.1, read as the reverse complement.
CGCCACCCACCACGAAATGGCCGACCTTTACGCCAAGGCCCTGCCGGCCTACATCGACAAAGGCGTCGAGTTCGAGCTGCTGGACCCGGCCCTGAAAGGCTACGACCTGGACCGCCTGGGCAAGGCCATCGACCACGAGCGTGACCAGCAATTCACCTACCTGGGCCTGCAGACCCTGTACGACCGCTACTTCATCCACAAGGATGGCGTGCGCTTCGAGCTGCCACAGGTGTTCTTCATGCGTGTGGCCATGGGCCTGGCACTGGCAGAAAAAGACAAGGAAGCCCGCGCGATCGAGTTCTACAACCTGTTGTCGTCCTTCGACTACATGGCCTCGACCCCGACCCTGTTCAACGCCGGCACCCTGCGCCCGCAGCTGTCCAGCTGCTACCTGACCACCGTGCCGGACGACCTGTCGGGCATCTACCACGCTATCCACGACAACGCCATGCTGTCGAAATTCGCCGGTGGCCTGGGCAACGACTGGACCCCTGTGCGTGCACTGGGCTCCTACATCAAGGGCACCAACGGCAAGTCGCAGGGCGTGGTTCCGTTCCTGAAAGTGGTCAACGACACCGCCGTTGCCGTCAACCAGGGTGGCAAGCGCAAGGGCGCCGTGTGTGCCTACCTGGAAACCTGGCACCTGGACATCGAAGAATTCATCGAGCTGCGCAAGAACACCGGTGATGACCGTCGTCGTACCCACGACATGAACACCGCCAACTGGATCCCTGACCTGTTCATGAAGCGTGTCTTCGATGATGGCAAGTGGACCCTGTTCTCGCCTTCGGAAGTGCCAGACCTGCACGACCTGACCGGCAAGGCCTTCGAAGAGCGCTACGAGTACTACGAAGCCCTGACCGAGTACAACAAGATCAAGGTGTTCAAGACCATCCAGGCCAAAGACCTGTGGCGCAAGATGCTGTCGATGCTGTTCGAGACCGGCCACCCGTGGCTGACCTTCAAGGACCCGTGCAACCTGCGTTCGCCGCAGCAGCACGTGGGCGTGGTCCACAGCTCGAACCTGTGCACCGAGATCACCCTGAACACCAACAAGGACGAGATCGCGGTCTGCAACCTGGGCTCGATCAACCTGCCGAACCACATCGTCGACGGCAAGCTGGACACCGCCAAGCTGCAACGCACCGTGAACACCGCCGTGCGCATGCTCGACAACGTGATCGACATCAACTACTACTCGGTGCCGCAAGCGCGTAACTCGAACTTCAAGCACCGCCCGGTCGGCCTGGGCATCATGGGCTTCCAGGATGCGCTGTACCTGCAGCACATTCCGTACGGCTCCGATGCTGCCGTCGAGTTCGCCGACAAGTCGATGGAAGCGGTCAGCTTCTACGCCATCCAGGCGTCCTGCGACCTGGCCGACGAGCGCGGTGCGTACGAGACCTTCCAGGGTTCGCTGTGGTCCAAGGGCATCCTGCCGCTGGATTCGCAACAGATCCTGATCGAGGCCCGTGGCGCCAAGTACATCGACGTCAACCTGGAAGAGTCCCTGGACTGGGCCCCGGTGCGCGAACGCGTCAAGAAAGGTATTCGTAACTCGAACATCATGGCCATCGCGCCGACCGCGACCATTGCCAACATCACCGGCGTGTCGCAGTCCATCGAGCCGACCTACCAGAACCTGTACGTGAAATCGAACCTGTCGGGCGAGTTCACCGTGATCAACCCGTACCTGGTCCGCGACCTGAAGGCCCGTGGCCTGTGGGACTCGGTAATGATCAACGACCTGAAGTACTACGATGGTTCGGTGCAGCAGATCGAGCGTATCCCGCAAGAGCTGAAGGACCTGTACGCCACCGCGTTCGAAGTCGAGACCAAGTGGATCGTCGATGCCGCCTCGCGTCGCCAGAAGTGGATCGACCAGGCCCAGTCGCTGAACCTGTACATCGCCGGCGCCTCGGGCAAGAAGCTGGACGTTACCTACCGCATGGCCTGGTACCGTGGTCTGAAGACCACCTACTACCTCCGTGCCCTGGCTGCGACCAGCACCGAGAAGTCGACCATCAACACCGGCAAGCTCAACGCCGTTTCCAGCGGTGGCGACAGCGCCCCGGTCCAGGCAGCGGGCCCAGCGCCAGTGCCGAAGGCCTGCGCGATCGACGAGCCTGACTGCGAAGCCTGCCAGTAAGGCCTGAGTGCCGCGCAGAGTGCCCATGGGCGCCCTGCGCGGCATTTTTGTATCTGCGCCACGGAGAAACCTTGCCCTTTGCCCACTGCTCGCGCAGCTCGGTAAAAGGACAGGACCTCTCAAAAAGGACTAAGCCCATGGCGCGGAAAAAACTGGCAACTCGCAAGATTGGTCGCAACGCGGAAACCGGCCGCTTCACCTCGGTCGAAGAAGCACGCAGGCATCCCAAGACACACATTGTCGAAACGCTGCACCACCCACGCAGCTAGTGGTTGCCTGGCTTGGCCTCATCGCCGGCAAGCCAGCTCCCACAGGTACTGCATCGCCCCCCGGCCTGACGCGGAAACTGTGGGAGCTGGCTTGCCGGCGATGAGGCTAGGTCAGACAACACAAAACCCATTAAACACCATATGGTGTGCCTTAAACTTAAACTGGCACAACATATAGGTTAGCGCTAAACTCTTCCCCCGTAGAAAACTACACAAGATTTCGTGAACGGACGCACGCCAGACCGGTCGAAAAAGTTACCCTCGCCCGCCAGACACGCGCCCCGATCGAAGGCGAATTCCGGTATACTTCGCCCCCTCTGAAAAGGGCACCTATCAATTGTCCCTGGCCCCTCACGAAGGCCTGGCCAGGTACAAGCCAGAACACACCAGATGTAAACGAGAGTCAGCCTCTCGAGCTGTCCATTCGCCGTTACGGGCCTTGCGTCAGGCATCACATTCTTAAAATCCAACCGGTTGCCTTAGGGCGACCCTCAAGCAGGAGCCAAACCATGCTGAGCTGGGACGAATTCGACAAGGAAGACGGCGAAGTAGCCGCCAAAGGCAACACCCCTGCGCAGGCCGCTGCCGCCGCCACCCTCGACAAGCTCGACAGCGCCGGTGGTGCCGCCGCCCTGGAAGCCCGTGCCGCCACCGCCGACGACTCCGACGCCGTCAAGCGCGCCAAGGCTGCCCTGAACGACCTCGACATCGCCGAAGGCCTGGCCGAGCTGGAAGGCTCCAGCGCCCGCGTGCGTGTTGACGAAAAGCGCATGATCAACTGCCGCGCCGACCTCAACCAGCTGGTACCGTTCAAGTACGACTGGGCCTGGCAGAAGTACCTGGACGGCTGCGCCAACCACTGGATGCCGCAAGAGGTCAACATGACCGCCGACATCGCCCTGTGGAAGAGCATGGACGGCCTGACCGAAGACGAGCGCCGTATCGTCATGCGCAACCTCGGCTTCTTCTCCACCGCCGACTCGCTGGTAGCCAACAACCTGGCCCTGGCCGTGTACCGCCTGATCACCAACCCGGAGTGCCGCCAGTACATCCTGCGCCAGGCCTTCGAAGAGGCGATCCACACCCACGCCTACCAGTACTGCATCGAGTCGCTGGGCATGGATGAAGGCGAGATCTTCAACATGTACCACGAGATCCCGTCGGTAGCGAAGAAAGCCGCCTGGGGCCTGAAGTACACCCGCGCCATCTCCGACCCGGAATTCAACACCGGCACCGTCGAAACCGACAAAGAACTGCTGCGCAACCTGATCGCCTACTACTGCGTACTGGAAGGCATCTTCTTCTACTGCGGCTTCACCCAGATCCTGTCCATGGGCCGCCGCAACAAGATGACCGGCGTGGCCGAGCAGTTCCAGTACATCCTGCGTGACGAGTCGATGCACCTGAACTTCGGTATCGACGTAATCAACCAGATCAAGATCGAGAACCCGCACCTGTGGGACGCGGCGATGAAGGAAGAAGCGACCCAGATGATCCTGCAAGGGACCCAGCTGGAGATCGAATACGCCCGTGACACCATGCCACGCGGCGTGCTGGGCATGAACGCAGCGATGATGGAAGACTACCTCAAGTTCATCGCCAACCGTCGCCTGACCCAGATTGGCCTGAAGGAAGAGTACCCAGGGACTACCAACCCATTCCCGTGGATGAGCGAGATCATGGACTTGAAGAAAGAGAAGAACTTCTTCGAGACACGTGTGATCGAGTATCAGACTGGTGGGGCGTTGAGCTGGGATTGATATCCGAGCGAGCATAGAGAAGGCTGCCGATTGGCAGCCTTTTTTATTGGCAGGAAAAAAGCCGAAGAGGAAGCTTCCTACAAGGTTCTCATTGTGACTTTTGTATCGTCGCGATAACGTCTCTCGGCGCTTAAGAATGCTCACGCAGTGGTATTCCGTTCCCGTTAGCAGCGGCTTTCCAAATCAGGATGGCCAAGATGGACAGTTTCAATACACCTACCCTCTTCACCCGCCACAACCGCCCCCTCCACACCCTCTGGCTCGAATCCCAAGCCTGGTTCTGCGCCCACGAACTCGGCCGGCTGAGTGGTCACTTCTACGACGAACACTGCACGCGCAAGCTCGACCCGGATCAGTACCGCTCCGTGCAGCTGCTGCGCTATGGCAAGTACCAGGAAACCACGATGGTCAGCGAATCCGGGGCCTATACCTTGTTGGCGCATCACCATGTACTGGAGAACCGGCATTTGCGCTGGTGGCTGACGCATGAGGTGGTGGCGGTGCTGCGTGATCGGCAGGCGGAGGGGGTGGAGGATGTTCCGCGACTGGGGCGGATGTGCTGGCCTGGGGGGCGGAGCGCGACGTTGTTGTATTGGCAGAGTGAGCCTTGGGTGAGGATGCGGGATATGCCGGTGGTGCTGGCAGGGGAAATGCAACAGCTGCCTCCGGTAGAGAAGCCGAAGTTGAGTTGGCGGGAGTGTGCGCAGCGGGCGCTGCGGTTGCATGGGGTTTAAGCGGCGGTTTTGCCTGGGCGGGCCTCTTCGCGGGTGAACCCGCTCCCACAAGGTACTGTGCTGGCTTCGGGATCACGCTGTACCTGTGGGAGCGGCCGTGGCCGCGAACACCGGCGCAGCCGGTGCCATGCACCGCGTCGCCTGCTTCGCGGGCTTGCCCGCTCCCACAGGTACTGCGCTGGCTTCGGATTAACGCTGTACCTGTGGGAGCGGTCGTGGCCGCGAACACCGGCGCAGCCGGTGCCATGCACCGCGTCGCCTGCTTCGCTGGCTTGCCCGCTCCCACAGGTACTGCGCTGGCTTCGGATTAACGCTGTACCTGTGGGAGCGGCTTTAGCCGCGAACACCGGCGCAGCCGGTGCCATACACCGCGTTGCCCGCTCCCCACAAATGCCGGTGACATCCACAGCTAGTTCATTTGCTTGCTACAACCACCACTGCCCTGCTACTTCCCCTCCCCAACCGGCTCCACCCGCTGCACCACGATCTGCATATGGGTCGCCATGTCAGTCAGTATCACTTCCCCCTCCTTGTACTCCGGGGTGATCATCAGCGAGCGGACAAAATGCTCGTTGCCGCCCTCGCGCTTTTGCACGTTCTCGAACGCCACGATGATCGTGTCGTTGCGCCAGTTGCTGATGTCGAAACCGCCCGCAGCAACGAACTCACTAATGTCGCGCTCGTCGTTGAACACATTGGCAGGCAGGATCAGCAGGCGGTCCTTGAGAAACACCTGATAATACTGGCGAGGCCCCACCGGCCAGTTCTGCTCCACCACGTGCTCGATGCGCCAGTGATGGACGTTATTCTCATAGACCACGACACGCTCGACCTTATGGCCATTGCAAGCAACGAGCAAGGGCAATAGCAAACCACCGAGCCAGGTACGCTTTCGGCGCAGATTCATCCCGATCCCCTCGTTACATCAGAGAAAGGTGTCATTTAGAGGTTTTAGCCGCGCGACGGTTGAATTTACGGATGTCCCGATACTCCACCAGGCGCACGCGCATCTCGCGGTAACGCTGGCTGTTGATGATCAGCAGAGCCAGCAAACCGAACACCAGGACGGAAATGTACGCCCCCATGTGCGGGCGATAACCGTAGCTGGGCAATGCGGCGAGCAAGGCAACCACGAGGATGCCGATCACACCGCGCACGCCCCAGGCAAAGCCACGCACCATGGCGATATGCGAGGCGACGCTCAGTACACCGGCTGCCGCCAGCACCATCACCGAGAGTTCAGGGTCTGAGCTGCGCATATAGGTGGAGAACACCAGCGAGACGGTGCCGCCCAGCGCCATGCAGGAAAAGAAAAACTCGGCAATGAACACGCCGAAATAACGGGAAAGAAACGTTTGCAGCTCCTGGTCACGGGTCACTCGGTAATCTCCTCGTAAAGCCCCACGGCAACCGATTGCACGAAGCTACTGCTGCCAAAGCCCGACAAGCCGCCTATCGAGTCTTTGATCAAAGTACGCGTGGCATGCTGAATTTCGGTAGGGGTAAAGCGTTTGATCGCAGTACCCGCCGCTTGCTTCAACTTGAGCTGCTTGGCGGTGAGCGACGGATGCTTGATGAGCAGAAGCTCCTCGGCCAGCGCCTTGCGTTGCTGCCGCGACAGGCTATGGAACAGCTCCCTCCAGCCCTTGCCGGTCGCCGCTTTGCGAGCCTGCAGGAACCGCACGGTGTTCAGGCTCGATGCGCCCACACCCGCCAGCGCGACGCCGTCCAGTATGCTCATCACGGTCTGGACCGTGTCGTTACTGTCGAGCCAGTCGTTCTGCCCTGGGTCGAACACTTCGTTGAACACTCGGTACCCACCCATCATGCACTGCCCGGTACCCGCAGCCGCGGCGGCATAACCGATCGCCGTCAACACCATGCTGGCGCCGCCAGTGAACGGTACGGCAATGGTGCCACTGAACATGACGACCCAACCAAGGTAGGCCGAGAGGCAACCCAAACTGGCGTTCACGGCCTCTGCCATCACCTTGCGCTCACGCGCGCCGGTTTGCAGCTGGGTCATGAACTGTTCAGGCGACTTGTAAGGTGCTGCCTCCTGCAGAATCACACGCTTGGGCGCAATGCTGCAGATAGGCTTGAATTCGCGCAGGACGATCACGTTGTACTCGGCATCGATATAGACAACACCAGCACCCACGATACCCGGGTCGGCATCGATGGCCCTGAACAGCTTCTGCTGGTCGACGGTCAACAACAGCCGCTGACGGGCCATTTGCTGCCTATAGCCGCCCAGGGCGCCGGACATCAGATCAGTCACGACAACTCTCCTTGAATCGTAAAGCCGCTGCGCCGGCCCACGCACGGCCCAGGCAGGTCAGGCGACCTGCGCGAGGGCTGCACGTGCACCAGCGCGAGCGCAACGGTGCGTGGATTACACGTTCGGGCAAGGCACCGGCGCCCAGTCACCCATGTCGGGGCTGCGGCACATCTTGTTGACCTGGTCGACGCCGGCATTGGCCACCTGTTGGGCCTCGGCTTTCTTGGTAGTAGCCTTCTGCAGGGTCTTCTCGGTGGCGACAGCCTCTTGCGGCACGTTCTTGTTCACCTTGACGGCCTGGGTCTTCTTCTTGCCAGTGGTGGTCTTCGGCGGCTCAGCCACGGTTGCCACATCGGTACGAGCCACACCGACCTGCTTGAGGTCCTGCTCGTAGGCCTGGGTGTAATTGTCGAGGTTTTCCGCAACACGGCCATTGACGGTGGCCAACAGCTTGTTCGACTCCTGCAGGCCCGAGACGATCTCGGCCAGGCGCTTGCGCCCTTCGGTGTCGTTGATGCGGTTGGCCTTGCGGCCGTCGATCAGGCTGGTGAACTCACGCTGGTAGCAGCTCTGCGAAGCCTTGGCATAGGCCGTGGTGCGGTCCAGGTCGGCAGCGCTCTTGTCGATGTCGGTGGCGTACGAGGCAATGCGCTGCTTGTCGTCACTGATCTGCTTCTGGCGCTCGGTGTAGTAACCGGCCGCACCGCCCACCAGGGCACCACCCGCCGCACCGATGGCGGCGTTGCGGCCGCGGTTGTCGCCGTCGACCAGGGCGCCGGTCAAGGCACCGCCGAGGGCCCCGATGACGGCGCCTGTGGCAACCGAGCGGGTCATGTCACCGTCGGTGGAGCGCAGGTGCTGCACAGGCTCGTAGCAGCTCGGGTAGTACTCGACCTTGGTCGTGGCACCAACCTTGGATACCGGGGAGCTGGAGCAGCCCGCCAGCAGCACGGTGCTGAAACCGGCAGCGAGCAGCAGGGCGGAACGGGCATGGGTAGCCGTGAAGATGGTCTTGGACATGTCACTTTCTCACGTGGGGTGGTTAAAACGGGGGGCTTCATGCCGCCCCGCGGTTGCGTCAGGCAGAAGCCACTACGAAGGCCGCGCGGCGGCCGATGCCAGGAGCTCCTTGAGGATCGTCGCCGGGTCGGCCCGCCGGTTCTGGCGGTACTCCCCAACGTGGCGAACGAACAGGGTCGCGCGGCTTACCAGGCTCTTGCCCAGGACCGGCTTGCGGTTGAGTTCTTCCTTTACCCGCTGGAACTGCGCCTGGATCACCGCGTCGGTGTAGCGCGTACCACTGGCCAGGTTGTCGATGTAGATCGCCACGGCGCCATCGAGGGCGGCGCGGCCGTTGGCGATGGCTGCGGCATACATGCTCACGGTGGTCTGGTCGCCACGCGCCTTCGCCTCGGCCTGGGTGTTGCGCAGGTTGGTCAGGCGAATGTTGTAGTTGTTGATGGTCTCGGCCACCAGCGCGGCGGACTGGATCAGGTTGCCGGCAGCTTCTTCGCGCTGGCGGCCGATCAGCGAAACGCTGCGCTTGAGTTCTTCGTTGACCAGCCCCAGCTCGGCCTGCTGGCGCGGGTCGGCGGTGGCGGCGATGATGCTGTCCAGGCGCTTGGTCGGGTCCTGTACGGCATCGATATCGTCGGTCAGGCTGGCCAGGCGCCCTTCCTTCTGCCACTGCTCGAACAGCTCCTGGTAACGCGAACGGGGTGCCGACAAGGCGCCGATGGCCACCCGGAAGCCCGTGGTCTCGTTGCGCTGCTCGGTACCATCAGCGCCGAACAACGGGTACTCGCGGCGCATGCCGGTAAACAGCGTGCCCTCGCCTTCCAGGTAGTTGCCGCCCTTGACCACAAAGCCGCCATAGGCGCCTTGCAAGCGGCCGGCATGCACCAGCTGGAACGACTCCTGAACCATTTCGGCGGCATTGCCGATCACATCGAACAGCCCCAGCGGGTTCGGCAGCCGGGTACCGATCGGCATCAGGCGTGCGGCCTGCCCGGTGCCGCCAGCCACCTGGTTGAACACCGCCCAGTCGCCGAGCGGCCCGTCGCTGTCACTGCCCTGGACCTTGCGCGGGAACAGCCGCCCTTCCAGCTCCTGTCGGCTGACCGCAGAGCCACCACGGGCAGCGAACTCCCACTCCACTTCAGTGGGCAGGCGCACGAAACCGACCCCGCCGTCCTCGGCCTTGCTGCCCCGGCCACTGACCGGCAGCAGGTCGCGGTGATGCTTGAGCAACCAGGCGCTATACACCGCGGCAAAGCGCTCGGCCTCGAAGCGCGACAGCTTGACCTTGGGCAGGCGCCCGGCCGCCGTGGTATCGGGCTGGCAGGCCGGCGGCGCCTCGCCGCTGGCCAGCGACTGGGCCTGAGCCATCACCTGGGCGTACTGCCGGGCGCTGACCTCGTACTTGCCAATGAAATACATCATCGGCTTGAGCGGGCCAGCCTGGTCGAGTTCGGGCAGGTTGGGGGCGACGGCCTTCTGCCAGGCGGGCGAAAGGTCCTGGAGGCTGAACTGGCCATTGATGAAGTCACGCCGATAACCGGAAATGAACGACTGCTGGTAGCCGGCCTCACCCTCGCTGAACGGGTAGCCGAGGTTGACCTCGCGGTCGTCCAGGCTGCCCTGGGCCAGCACATAGACGCTACGCAGCACCAGTTCGCCGCCGCATGGCAGCGGCAGGCTGACGTCGCCTGGCAAAGGCTTGGGGTTGTCCAGCTTGCTGGTGTCGACCGGCTGTGCCGGGGCGCTGGCGGCAGCGGCGTTGGCCGGCTTGGCCGACTTGGCAGGCGGCTCGTCGGTACCCGGCGAACAGGCCGCCAGGCCCAGCGTTGTCAGAAGCAGGGCCGCAGCCCCGAGGCGAAGTTCAGACATCACGGATTCCTTGACTGGCATCGATGCGCGTCACCCGCCAGCCGCCCAGGGCAGCAGCGGCTGTGCTGGCCAGCAGCACCGCAGACAACGCAACGAAGTAATGCATGGGCAACAGATGGCTGGCGTATTCGCCTGGCACCTGCGTGAAGATCCGGTTAAGGCCCTGCTCGGCCAGCAGGTACAGAGCGGCGGCAACTGCGGCCGCCAGCACGCCGCTGTACAGCGCCTGCAGCACCACGAACAGCAGCAGCGCGGCCGTGCCGAACCCCAGCAGGCGCAGCACCGCCAGCTCACGCTGCTTGCGCTGCACCGCCGCCACCGCGCCAGCGGCGACGGCTGCCACGGCACCGGCCACGGCCAGGCTGGTGATGATCCAGAACAGCAGGTCCAGGTTGCGGCTCAGGGCCTGCACCTGGGCGATCTGCGCAGCCTGGGTCGATACCAGCCACCTGCGTTCGGCAAAATAGGTGCGCAGCGTCTCGACATCAGCCAGCCCACGGGCATACAGGCGAAACGCCGGGTATATCCGCTGCGCATCAGTGCCTGCGCCCTCGCCCGGCCAGCCCAGCGCCGGCACGCCGCGCCCGTCGCGGTAGTCTTCGACCGCTTCGAGCAGGGCCAGGGAAGCAAACAGGCCATCGCGCTCGAACGCCGTCAACGGCAGCACGGCGGCTACCTGCAGGCGCGTCTGGCGCCATTGCACCTGGCCGGCCTGCTGCCGGCTGAAGCTGGCCTGCAGCTCATCACCGGCAGCGGCACCGAGCTTCTCGGCAGCGGTAAAGCTCAGTACCACCTGCTGCAAGCCCTGCGGCGGTGGCACCTGTTGCAACAAGGGGTCACCGGCAGCGGTCGGCAGCATCTCGACGGTTACCGCACGCCCCTTGGCAGGCAGCAGCAGCTCTGCAGTGGCGGCGATCTGCCGGGTCCGCGCGATGGCGAAAGCGACGTCCGGGCGCTGCCCCAGGGCATCGATGAAATCGGCGCGGAAACGGCCACCGCCCAAGGGAATGATCTCGCGTACGCTCGGGTCGCGTTGCAGGCGCTCGGTCAGGCTGCCGACCAGGCCGAACTTGAGCCCGAACAGCACCAGCAACGGCGCGATCACCGCGACCAGCGCCAGCACGCTGCACGCCGACAGCCGCGCATCGTTGCGGTAGTCCTGCCAGGCCAGGCCGGCGATCAGCCACGGGCGCATCAGACAGCCTGCGCCAAGGTGGCGGTGACGCCGCCGTCGGCATCGCGCCGGCAGGCCATGCGCAGCACGCTCAACCCGGCCCGGCGTGCCAGCGCTTCGTCATGGGTGGCGAGCACGCAGGTCACCTGGCGCGCCTGTGCTTCGCGCAGCAGCAACTGCATGACCCGCTCGGCGTTCACCGGGTCCAGCGCCGCGGTAGGCTCGTCGGCCAGCAACAAGGCCGGCGCATGCGCCAGAGCCCGGGCGCAGCTGACCCGCTGACGTTGCCCCAGCGACAACGCGGCGGGCTTCTTGGCCAGCTGGTCATGCACATCCAGCGCCTCGGCCAGGCGTTCGACGCTGCCGTCCTCGCCCAGCCCCAACAGCTGCCGTGGCAGGCGGATATTGCCACGCACATCGAGGAAACCGAGCAACCCACCGGCCTGCAGCACATAGCCCAGCTGGCGGCTGCGCAGCGCCGCCAACTGATCGAGGCGGCGCTGGCGCCACAGGCCAGCCACATCGGTGCCGGCGAAGACGAAGCCCTCGGCGGCATCCGGCGCCAGCACCAGCGCCAGCAGGTCGAGCAAGGTACTCTTGCCGCAGCCGCTGGGGCCGACCAGCGCCACCCGTGCCCCTGCAGCCAGCTGCAGCCGGTCGATCTGCAGGCTGTAGCGCTGGGCCCCCTGGCCGCGCGTCTTGCGCACCGCGTGCAGGCTGATCATCACGGCAACGTCGACAGCGGTACACGGTACAGGGCATCGCCCGGCTCGGCCTTGCCGAAGCGCACCCAGTTGGCCATGTCGTTGTGGAAGGTTTCGTACAGGCGGATCTTCGAGTCCAGTTCGTCGATGAAATCCTCCTGTTCGGCCACCGACAGCGACAGCCACAGGTCCTCGGTCATGCTCAGGGACTTGCTGCGGTACGGCAGGCCTTCGAGGTATTCGCCCAGTACCCCGCCCTGGGCCAGGTTTGCGCCCTTGCGCAGGGCGCCCGGGTCGCGGCTCATGTAGGCGCTCGCGCTGGCGATCTCGTTGAAGAAATCACCCGGCGAACTGCGGGTCTTGCGCGCGGCGTCGACGATCAGCTTCAGCGACTGCTGCAGGTCATTGAGTTGCAGCTTGGTCAGCATCACGCACACCTGCAGGCTCGGCAACGCCGGGTTGGCCAGGTCATGGTCGGCGGCCCAGGCGCTGACCAGTTGCGGCGCCTGGCTGGCGCCGTTACGGCCGAGGAAGTCCATGTGCATGGCATAACCGATTGCCTGGGACTTCGCCGCCAGGCTCGCGCCCGAACCCAACTGGGGCAACGGCTGTGGCTGTTGTTCACGCACCTGGTGCACCAGTTCGGCGAACGTCGAGCCGATCTCGCGCACGCGCTCGCCAAAGGCGCCCACATCGCCGCCCGGCACCCCCACGTACAGGTCACCGATCTGTGGGTTGCTGTCGGCAGTGAGTACGCGGTACTGGCTTTCCGCAGCGCCATGGTTTTTCGCGCCGGCCGGGGTACGCAGGTGCAGGGCGTAGATCCTGATCTGCTTGCTCAACGCAGCCTGGCGAACCTCGGCCTCGTTCATCTGTGTGCTGCTGTAAGGGTCGTTCTTGCGCAGGGCACCGGCATCGCTGACCAGCAGGACGATGCGCCCGCCATAGCCCGACCAGTCCATGCCCTCCACGGCCTGCATCACGCCGGCAAAGGCATCTTCGTTGAACGAATGGCTGGAGACGCTGGTGGCTTTGACCTGCGCGGCAGCCTTGAGGAAGCGCGCCGGATCGCGGCCCTCCTCCAGGCTGACCAGGGTCTTGCTCAGGTAGTCCAGGCCCGGGGTGCGCTTGACGCTGTTGCGAAAGCCCACCAGGCCGAAGCTGACGTTGTCCAGCTCGCCCTGCGCAGCCAGTTGCGCCTGCAGTTCGCTGACCACCTGGCGCACGCGGTCGATGTAGGGTTGCATCGACACGGACGTGTCGACCACCAGGACGATGCCGGTACGGAAGCGGTTGTCCGTCGCCACGGCCGCACCAGCAGCCGTGGCCGCCTGGCCGCGAACGCTGCTGCCGGGGTCGATGGAGGCGACGTTGAGCAACTGCACCGGCTGGCCGTCGGCGCCGAAGCTTTCGCGGTAGTCGAAGATCGGCATCAGGTAGAACTGGTTCTGCGGCACCGCGCTGGCGGCCGGCTCCAGGGCCAGCACCTGAGGCACCTGATCGGGCTCGTTCTGCGCCTTGAGCAGGTCGGCGCGGGCCTTGCCGGTGTCATCGAGCAACTGCTGCAGGTCGTCGGCCTGGCGCATGAACATCACCGGTGAACGGCCGGAACGCTCGGTGAACTTCAGTACCAGGCTTTGCTTCCAGTCGCTGGTCTGTGCAGCCGGCAACCAGCCGTCGCGCTGGCCGCTGCTGGAGGCGCCCACTTCCAGCCATGGCTGGCCATCGATGTCCTTGCGCTGGTACACGTACAGTACCGAGAACGCCGGCAGTGGCTCACCCGCGCTGTCACCGGGCAGTGCCCGCAATTGCGCTTCGGGCTTGGTCAGCACACGTTGGAACAGGGTTTTCTTGCCCGGCATCAGCAAAGGCCGGCCGTCTTCGCTGGCAGCTGGCGGCGGAGTGGTTGCCGTAAGCGGGTCGCTCGCGGTTTGCACCACCGGTGGCTGCGCAGCCGGTTGGTCGCTGCCACTGCGCAACCAGAAGAAGGTCGCGCCCAGGCCCAGCGCCGCGGCGATGGCCACGGCCAGCAAGGCCTTGGCCGGCATGCCCGAGGCTGGTTTCGGCGGCGCAGCAGGCCCGGGCCGCGACGGCTGCGTTGCGGGCGCGGGTGAGGCGACCGGCTCGGCCGCGACCTGCGGAATATCGATGGATACCGGCGTCAGCCCGCCAAGGTCGGCCTTGCCCGGCATCGCGACCGGCAAAGGCCGGATCACCGTGCTGTCCTGGTCATCGGCAGGCAAGCGGTCGAGTGCAGCCAGCAACGCGTCGGCATCGGCAAAGCGGTGATCAGGGTCCTTGGCCAGCAGCTTGCGCAGGATGTCCTGGTAGCGCCCGTGCTCGATGGGCAGCTCCGGCAGGGGCTCGGTCAGGTGGGCCAGTGCGGTCGACAACGCATCGGTGCCACGGTAGGGCAGCTCGCCGACAAGGATCTCGTACAGCACCACCCCAAGCGCATACAGGTCGGCGCGGCCGTCGATGTCCATGCCCCGCGCCTGCTCCGGGCTCATGTAGCTCGGGGTGCCGACGGCGAAGCCAGCCTGGGTGAACTGGGTGCGGTCATCCAGCGACTTGGCGATGCCGAAGTCCGAGAGCACTGCCGTGCCGTCGGCGCGGAACAGGATGTTGGCCGGTTTCACGTCGCGGTGCACCAACCCCTGGCCGTGGGCATAACCCAGCGCCTGGGCGATCTGCCGCACGTACAGCAAGCCCTGCTCGGGGGCAAGCCCGGCGGCGATGCGCTCCTTGAGGGTGCCGCTGGGCAGGTACTCCATGGCCATGTAGTACAGCTCGCCGACGTTGCCGATGTCATGGATGGTGGCGATGTGCGGGTGCGCCAGCCGCGCCAAGGTGCGCCCTTCGCGCAGGAAGCGCTCGCAGAAGGTGGGGTCGGCGGCAAGGCTCGCGGCCATCACCTTCAGCGCCACCTTGCGCTGCAGCGAGCGCTGGGTGGCCAGATAGACACTGGCCATGGCGCCCTGGCCAATCTCGCTGTCGATGTCGAATCCGGGAATCTGCATGTTCGGTGTGCTCTTCAATTCGCCTTCACCACCACGGCGGTGATGTTGTCAGGGGCGCCACGGGTCAGCCCCAGGTGCACCAGGCTGCGAACCACTTGATAGGGGTCGGCGTGGCCGAGCACGTCGGCGATCTCGTGGTCTTCGGCGGTCTTGTTCAAGCCGTCGCTGCACAGCAGATAGGTGTCGCCGGGCTTTACCTGCACATCCACCGCCTGCAACTCAAGCTGGTCCTCGACGCCGATGGCGCGGGTGACGATGTTGCCGCGCGGGTGCACGCGGGCTTCGGCCTCGTTGAGCAGGCCGCTGTCCTGCAGTTCCTGGACGTAGCTGTGGTCATGCGACAGGCGCTCGATGCAGCCATCGCGCAACCGATACAGCCGGCTGTCCCCGGCCCACAGGCCTACGGCGCGGTCCCCACGGGCCGCCAGGACCACCACCGTGCTGCCCATCATCGCCACGCCCCGGCGCAAGGTCTCCTCGCGCACGGCGCGGTTTACCCGTGCCAGGGTGTCACGCAGGGCCTGGGTGAAATCCTCCAGCCCATCGACGAGAGGCAACTGGCGCAGGCTGTCCACGGCCAGGCTGCTCACATAGTCACCGGCGGCATGCCCACCCATGCCGTCGGCAACGGCCCACAGGCCATCCCAGGTCAGCTCCAGGCAGGCGTCTTCGTTGATCTTGCGGACCATGCCTACATGGCTGTAGCTGGCCGCGCTGTAGTGCACCCGGCTCATGCTGGTATTGCCTCGCTGCCCAGCAGGAACGCGGCGAACTGGTCGCTGCGCGGCAGGCCCTGGCTACGCAGCAGGCCAGGTGCGATCCGCTCGCTGCCCAGCCCCCACCACAGGCTCATGCCTTCGCAGGCGCATTCGGCCAGTGCCAACGCCCTGCCCTGCGGTGTGATGCCGTCCAGCCGCTGCAACCCGCCCACGGCCACACGTGCCCCCTGCAGCAGCGGCCGGGGTTGGTCGAAAGGCTGCAAGGCTGCCTCGAAGTGCTCGAAGGCTGCATCCGCTTCAAGCGTGCCCAGCAACGCCGCCTCGACACCTTCGAACCACTCATCGGCCCCGCCAACGATGCCTGCGATCGCCACCCCGGGCTCCAGCACCTGCGCCACGCTCAGCGGAAAATACCGCCCCACCCGGTCAATGCTCGGCATCAGCACGCCAACCACCGCATCCGGGCCACACACACCAGGCGCCAGGGCAAAACGCCACAACGGGCTGACCAGGTAGGCCTGCAGCCAGGCCTCGCCAAGCGCCTGCTGGCTGGCCTGGATACCGGCGGCCAGCCACTGGTCCCAGGGCTGGATGAAGGTCTGCGGCAAGCCACGGCTGACGAAGTCGCCGCGGCAGGCCAGTTTTCCGTAGAAACCCACGTCGTTCACAGATGCTCCGGCAGGCTGAAACCGCTGACCACTCGGCTGCGGAACGGGTTGAAAGCGCTGCTGGCACGCAGCTCGTACGACACGCTGGCGCCATCCACGCGCAAACGCAGGTTGAAACGCTCCGGCGAGCTGCCAGCCACCAGGTCGGCCTGGTCGAGCAGGCGGAACCACGCCCATGGGCCCTCCACGGTCAGCCCCGAACGGCCACTGGCCGATGGCGGCGCGATCGACAGGCGAACCACGCCGATGCTGTTCGGGTTGGGCCACTGCAACGCCACCGGGCGGCTCGGGCCGTGGTCGTAGCTGACCTGCTGACCGTCCAGATCGAGCAGGAACTGGGTGATGCTGGCGTCCATCGCCACCGGCTTGAGCTCGAAACGCACGCTTGGCTGCAGGCCGTTACCGCTGCGGAAGAACGCATCGCGGATGGTCGCCGCGCGCTGGAAGGTGTACAGCACATTGCCGCTGATCCCGAGTTTCTGCGCAGCGCCCGGCTGCCAGCTCCAGGGCGTGCTGGAAGTATTGACGTAGGGCTGCAGGTACTTGCGGAAGTAGTTGTCCATCACCCCGCCGACCCCGAAGAACTGGCCGAAGTCTTCCAGGGTGGCGTCACGCGAACTGCCGGCCACCAGCGGGTAGCGGCCGCTGAGCGACTGGCGGTAGACATTCAGCACTTCGCTGGCCCAGGCGGCATTGAGCTGGTTACGCACCCCGCCCATGACGATGCCATGGGTCGAGCCGAGTACCGAACTGACCAGGTTCTGCACCACCCTGGGCTGGCGCGCCGCACCCAGGGCTACCCGTTGCGCCGCAGCCTGGGCCTGGTTCTTGGCTTCGCCGAGCAAGGCATCGCCGCTGGCACCGACCATGGCGCTGACCTGCACGTACAGCGCATTGAGGTCGGTGAGCAAGCCGTCGATGGCGGCGGGCTGGCCTTCACCGCTGCCAACCAGCGCGGCCAGCTCGGCGAAGTGCGCGGTCACCGGGTCCTGCGTACGGGCTGCTGGGCTGTCAACGGGTAGCGGCGCGTCGCCAAGCAGAGCGCCAAGGCGCTGGCGCAACTGGTCGACACCGGCCTGCTCGGCCTTGTCCTGGACCTTGTCGAGCGTGGTCGGCTGCGCCAGGTTGGTTTCACGGGCCACCGCCTGCAGCAGCTGCTTCAGCGGCGAGGTCGGCCCGGACAGCACCCGCAGCACATCGGCGGCTTGGCCAACGCTGGTGACAGGCACGACGTCCAGGTCGTCGAGCAGGGCATCCCAGTGACGGATGTAATCCTGGTAGTAGAGTTGTTGCACATCATCGGCCAGGCGTTTGGCATCGCCCGTTTCGCCCGGCGTGCGGCCCAGCACCCAGCGCTCCTCGGCCAGCGTGGTGCTCTGCGCCAGGCTGGCGGCGAGAAATGCCTGCCGGTAGCCCTGAACGGTGAACAGCCCGGGCAGCGGCTCGCTCAGCGGCTTGCCGCTCTTGAAGCGAAACACCAGGGCGGCATCACGCCCGGCGGCGTCGCTGACGTGGAAGTCTTCGACCCCGCCTGGCAGCTTCTGGCGCTTGACCCGGTCGTAAACACGCTGGGCCACCGGCAACTGCTGCAGCTGGCGACGGGTGTCGTCGATCAGGCGCTGGTCCAGGCGTGCGTTCGGCGGACGTTTCTCGAACAGCGCCGCCAGGTGCTGCCCCAGGGCTTGACGCAGGTCAGGCGCAAGGTCGCGGGGTAACTGGCGCTCCCAGTCGAGGGTGATCCAGGCCTTGATGAAGTCTGGGTCGTAATGCTCGGCATCGGCGAGCATCAGGTAGGCCTTGAGCCCTTCGTAGAGGTAGTCGGACGGCCCCCCGGCATACAGCTGTTCCTCGATACGGGTGACCAGGCGAGGGGCGAAAATGGCGATCAGCAGCTTGCGGTACAGGCTCTGCGATTCGCTTTCGAGCATGTCGCCCTGATACAGGCCCAGGCCCTCGGCCCAGCTGGGAGGGTTGTCGGCCAAGTGGCGGACGGCGTTGAGCAGCGGCAGCACGTCGACCACGTTGCGCTGCGCAGGGCTCAGGCCTTGCACGCTTTTGCCCAGTGGCTGAAGGCGGCTGTCGACCTCGGTGATGTATTGCTGGTTGGCCCGGTAACTGAGGGCCCACAAGGTCCCGACCAGCAGCACCAGGGCTACGCTCAGGGCCAGCGCACCACGGGCGATCCAACGGCGCCGCCGCTCCACCTTGGGGTTGCTGCCGACCAGGCCGCGCTCGGCGAAGGCCACGGCAGTGAACAGCCGCTCGATGAAATAGCTGCGCCCGCTACCGCTCTGGCGTGCCAGGTGCGCACGGTCAAGGCCCATGCTCTGGGCCATGCTGCCGATCAGTCGGTCGATGGGGCTGCCTTCCTGGGTACCGCTGGTGAAATACACACCGCGCAGCAACGCCCGCGCCTCGAAGGCGTTGGGCTTGAAGATGCCGTCGAGGAAAGCGTGGAGGTTGCCACGCAAGGCGGCGAACTGTTGCACGAAACCGTAGATAAGGTCGCGTCGGGCCGGGTCGCGTTCCTGTTGCAGGCGCTCGACCAGGCGCTCGCCGAGCCGCCGTTCGAGCAATGCGAACTCGTTGTCGAACTGCGCCAACGGGCCGTCAGCGCCCTGCTCGACGGTATCCAGCGGGAAGGTCATGCCCCATACCTGGGCGCGCTCGTCCTTGCCCAGGTTGTCGAAGAACTCCATGAAGCCCGGCACCAGGTCGAGCTTGGTCAGCATCAGGTACACCGGGAAGCGCACGCCCAGCTGGCTGTACAGCTCCTGGATGCGCGCACGGATCGCCACGGCGTGGGCGCCGCGCTCGGCGTCGCTGCCCAGCAGCAGGTCGGACAGGCTGATGGCGATGAATGCACCGTCGATGGGGCGGCGCGAGCGCTGGGTCTTGAGCAGGTCGAGAAAACCCAGCCAGGCCGCCTTGTCGACCTGGGCGTGGCTGTCCTGGGTGGTGTAGCGGCCGGCAGTGTCGAGCAGCACCGCCTGGTCGGTGAACCACCAGTCGCAGTTGCGCGTGCCGCCCACACCGCGGATGGCGCCCTCACCCAGTTGCGCCGCCAGCGGGAAGTGCAGGCCGGAGTTGACCAGCGCGGTGGTCTTGCCCGAGCCGGGCGGGCCGATGATCACGTACCACGGCAGCTCGTAAAGGTTGCGACGCTCGTCACCGCCCAGGCGGGCCTTCTTCAACAGGGCCAGGGCCTCGTCCATGCGCTGGCGCAGCGCCGCCAGCTCTTCGGTGGTGGCCACGCTGGCAGGGTCCGGGGCGGTTTCTGCGGCCAGGCTCTGCATGACCTTGGCCGCCTGCCGGCGCGCCTGCACGATGCGCCAGGCGCGATAGCCGCCCCACAGGGCGAACAACAGGACGATCAGCAGCCAGCGTGGCGTGGGCGACGCCAGCATGTCCAGCAACGGCCCGACGAACCAGATGATCAGGCTCAGGGCGATCAGGCCCAGCAGCGGGATTACCCAGCGAATGACAAAACTGAAAAACGCCTTCACTCGACGCCCTCCGCCAGAACGGTGATTTCAACCCGGCGATTCTTCGCCCGGCCCTGCGCGGTGTCGTTCGACGCCAGGGGTTCGGTGTCGCTCAGCCCTTGCGCGCTGAAGCGCTCGGGTTGCCCGGTGCGCGCGGCGAGGATGCCCTTGACCTCTTCGGCGCGCGCCTGGGACAACGCCCAGTTGGATGGGAAGCGCAACGTCGCGATGCGCTGGTTGTCGCTGTGCCCGGTGACCCGAACATTGCCCTTGACCTTGGCCACAGCCTCGGCGATGCGCAGCATCAGCGGCTGGAAATCGCCCTTGATGCTGGCGCTGGCGCTGGCGAACAGCTCGTCGCCGCGAATGGTCACCACCGAACGGTCGACCGCGTCTTCGACGGAAACCCGGCCGGCCTTGATGTCATCGGCGAGGAACCCGGCCAGGCGCGGGCGCTCAACTGGCTTGGGCTGCAGCACCGGGCGGTCCATGGCTTGTACCGGGATTTCGCCCAGTGCGTGGATACCCCGGAACACCGGCTCGGCATCGGCGGCCAGCTTCAGGCGCAGGCCGAACAGCAGCAGCAACAGCAATGCCACGGCCACCGCCAGGCCCACCCATGGCGGCACGAACTGGGCCAGGCGGTCACGGCTGACGGCCACCCCACGCCAGTGTGGCGAGAGTTCGCGCTCACGCTCGCCACGGGCGCTGCGAATTGCCGCAGCGGTGCGCTCGCGCAGCGCTTCGAGCTGGGCGCGGCCATCGTTCATGACCCGGTAGCGGCCCTCGAAGCCTAGGCTGGTGCACAGGTACAACAGCTCCAGCAGGTTGAGGCGTTCGCGCGGGCTCTGCAGGCAATGCTCCATCAGCTGGAACACCTTCTCACCGCCCCAGGCCTCGTTGTGCACCGTGATCAGCAAGCTCTGGCGGCTCCAGTCGCTGGCACTGCCCCACGGCGTGCTGAGCACCGCCTCGTCCAGCGCGGTGCACAGCGCATAGCGCGCCAGCAGCACTTCGTTGCGCACCACCCCGGCGGCTTCGGCACGGGTCTCGAACTGGCGCAGATACGCCAGCAACTGCGCTCGCAGGCTGGCCGGCGCCGAATGAGCGATGGTGTTGCGCAGGCGGGTAAGCAAGGCCAGCAACGGCCCGGCCGCCTGCTCGAGTGGGTTGAGACCCACGCCCTGGCCAGGCGCCAGGGGCTCGGCCGGTACCTGCAACGGTGGCGGCTGCGGCGCTGGCGCGGCGGGTTGCGGGGCAGCACGGCCACCGGGGCGCGGCATGAACTGGGTACGGTCGTTGGCCTGCGGATCGTCCGGGTGCATCACGGGTTATCCTCGAATGGCCCAGAAGGCCAGGCTCAGGCCGGGGAACTCGCCGGCGACGTAGAAGGCAAAGCCACCGGAGTGTTGCAACTGCTTCCAATGCTCGCTGCCGCGGTCGAGCTCGAAGTAGGTGGAACCGGCATGGAACGGGATCTGGCGGGGCGCCACCGGCAACGGCAACAGGCCGATGCCCGGCAGTTGCAGGTTGACCAGGTCGCGGATGTGCTCCACCGAGCCGATCTTGCTCTGCTGGCCAAAGCGGCTGCGCAGCGTCTCGCTGGGCACATCGGCACGCACCACCAGGACGAAACTGGCGCTGTCGAGCAAACTGCGGTCGGCAAGCATGCCAACGTGGATGCCGTAAGCCTTCTCGACGATGGGGATGGCCACCGCCTTGCTGTCGATCAGCGTCGACAGGGCCTCGCGCAAGGCGGCCATCACTGGCGCGAAGGTCGCCGCCAGGTCGTCGTGCTGATAGACCGGGAAGCTGTGCGGTCGGCGGCCATCGCGGGTGAAGGTGGCGAACTCGCCAGCCAGGGCCACCAGCTCGCTGTACAGCCGCTCGGGGTGCAGCGGGCTCAGCTGGTTGAGGTGCTCGACCAGCGGCTGGGCGCGGTTGACCAGTTGCAGCAGCATGAAGTCGGCAATCTCCGACGCCCCGCCATTGGCCGAGGCGACCACCCTGCCCGCCAGCGCTTCGCCACGCTGGTGCAACAGGCCCAGCAGCTCGCCGCAGAAACCGGACAGTTGTTGGCTGGCCGCCACGTCGAGTACCGGCGGGATGTAGCTGTCATCCACCACCAGCGCGCGGTCGGCGCGCTTTTCGCGGATGCGCAGCATGCCGAGGGCGGCGTAGTCGCTCAGGCCGTCCTCGCTGCGCAGCAGGCGCAGGGCGCGGCTGCCGAGGGCCAGCGGGGCACGGTTCTCGAAGGGCGCGTTGTCGTCACGCACTTCGCTGACTCGGCTGATGTAACGGGCGCCAGCGAGGGCTTCGCCCTCGTCGACGGTGTCGCGGGCCCCTGCTCGCTTGAGTGGCAGCCCCAGGTGGACAACGCCATCGCGCAGATCGTCGGGCACTTGCAGCGGCGCGGGTGGCAGGTCGTCGCGGGGAATGTCGAACGGCGTGCCATCGGGCAGCAAGCCGCGGGCGCTGATAATCGCCACCTTGCCCTGGGCAAGCAGGCCCTGATCGAGCAGCAGCTCGGAGAACCCCCAGGCGGCCGCGTTCAGCGGCCGGTTGCGGGCGTCGACCAAGTGTTCGAGGTAGCGATCATGCTGTTGGAAATGCTGGGTCGTTATGAACATGCCTTCCGACCACACCACGCGATTGTTCCAGGACATGGGGACTCCGATTGCCTAGCGGGCAGGTTCAGGTTGTGGGGTGGCCACGGCGCTGCGCACGGCACGCACATCGAGGCTGATCTGATAGTCCCGCGGCGGCACCGGCAGCACGCTGCGCCACTGGGCCTGGTCGATCTCGCGGTAACCGACCACCAGGCCGATGTGGCGAGTGGCAGGGTCGAGCGGACGCTCCACGCGCAACTGCCCGCCGGGTTGCAACAGCACTTCGTCCTGGTCGATCAGGTCGGCGCCGAGGGTGGCCTGGGCGCGCTCGGCCAGGGCGAAGTAGTCGGCGCGGGCAAATGCCGCGCTGTTCTTCAACTCGTACAGGCGCACCCGTACCGGCGCAGGCGTGCCGCCAGGGCCTGGGTTCAGCCCCTCGGCGGCACTGAAATACAGGGTCACGGCGGCGCTGTCCGGTGCACTGTCGGCAGCGGGGGCAACCGGCGTGTCCTTGCTGCAGGCGGCCAGCAGCACCAGGCTCAGGGCTGCGACCAGTCTTATTGCTTTCATCCTTGTCCTCTTGACGTACCGTGGTCTTCCTGGGTGCGCTCAACTGCGTTGCAAACGGTTGCTGTGGGCCTCGTAGGCGCGGCTGAATTCGCGGCCGAACAGTTCCTGGAAATCGTCTTCGGCTTCACGGGAGATCTGCCCGTAAAGCTCGGTGAACTGCTGCCAGCAGTGGGCCTGGCGCGAGCCACCGAACAACTTGGCCAGCCCAGCCGCAGGTGCCAGGCGCTGCTCCAGGCGCGCCGGCTGGAAACACGCAAGCAGGTGCTTGATGGCGGCCTGCACGCCCGCCATCACCGCCAGCTGGTGGGCGCGCACATCATCGAAGCTTTCGCGCACGGCCTGGTCCGGCGCCATGAACGCCTGGTTGCCGTGACGCAGCAACAGCAGCAACGCCTCGTCGGCATTTGGGGCGAACTTCAGCGGGTTGTTCTGCACCGGGGCGATGGTGGTCTGCTGCATGCGGAACTCGCCCTTCAGGCTGCTGCGTGCACGCAACACGTCGATCAGTCCCTCCACCATCAAGCGGTAGCTTTGGCCGATAGCCTCCATCTGCGCGGCGGCGTCGGCGGCGTCGATGCGCAAGTGCTCGACACCGGCGCCGCGCAGGAACGCCTGCAGCAACGCATCGCTGCTTGCAGCTGGCGCAGGCGCAGGCGCAGCGGTGGGTGCTGCGACCGGAGCGCTCACAGCCGGCTGTGCAGGCACTGCCGGAATGGCT
This sequence comes from Pseudomonas sp. B10(2017), assembly GCF_002113295.1. Classification (NCBI taxonomy): domain Bacteria; kingdom Pseudomonadati; phylum Pseudomonadota; class Gammaproteobacteria; order Pseudomonadales; family Pseudomonadaceae; genus Pseudomonas; species Pseudomonas sp. B10(2017). The sequence goes on along the minus strand of NZ_NEJU01000008.1, from coordinate 24,447 downwards.
GGCGCAGGCGGCGCAGTCGGGGTCTGTGTCTGTGCGGGTGCCGGTGCCGAGCCGAACAGGTTCCAGTCTTCCGGGATCATCCCCGGCGCAGCCGGTTCGACGGTCGGGGCAGGCACCGCCACGGGGGTTGGCGGGCGAAAGTCGTGCTGCTGAGCCGGCACATGGTCGGGCTGGCTGACCGGCGGCACACTCGAGGGGCCAAGGAAGTCGAACAGATCAGGCAGCGTGTCGTGGTTCGAAGCGCCTTGCAGGAACGCAGCCGGCGCACCGGAAATCGGCGGGGCGGGAATGGCCGGGGCCGCCACCTGGTTGGCCATCAGCGCCTCGAAACTGTGTGCCTGGGGTTCGCCATCCAGGGTGCCGGGCAGGTTCGCGTCGATGCGCGCCTGTATCTCGTATTCCCCAATACGGATAACTTCGCCATCCAGCAACGGCTCACTGTTACCGCGACGCAAGCGAATACCAGCACGAACTAATTCCACACCGTTCGTACTGTCATCGGTCAAAAAATATCGCCCGTCCTTGAACTGGATCACACAATGCCGGGCCGATACCAACCGCTCGGGGTCCGGAAGTACCCAGTCATTATCCGCCGCACGGCCAAGAGTGATGGCACCGGTTTCCAGCCGCATCTCCGGGCATTGCCCGGGAGTAATCTTGTGGTAACTAGTGATAGTTAGGCAAAGTGCCATCACGCCTCCATGCATCCATTTAAAACACCGATCCATCCATTTGAGTTGTTTTTCAACAGCCACTCAAATATGGCTGAACCCCTTGATTCACGGGGCTTCACGCCTGCAACCGAACATACGACGGCTATTCAACGCTAACGCCGAGGTTAACTGAATGGAATCGGACGAGCGGTGCCCGGTTACTGCCAACGAATTCACAGCTGGCACTCGAGGGCGCGTAGCTTACCTTGACACGCGCGAATAAATAAACCATAAATGCGCAACTTCGAAGTGCCAAAATAATATCACCATGATATCACCCCGGCACTCTTTGGAAAGTTTGTGCGCCAGTTCACATTTGCAACTTCGCACAACAACACGCCCTCACCAAGGGCCGATATGGAGATCGAATTCTGGTGAATGCATCGCCGCTGCTCGCCGCTGTTTCCGCTGACTTCCCCTGCGGCGATGACCTGGAATATGACGCCGAGTTTCTGCAACTGGAACGTGACGCCCAGGGCCGCCCCGAGCGCGTCATGGGCGACGCCGTCCAGCCTGCCGAGCCACCGCAGTGGCGCGATATCGAGCAGGCAAGCACGGCCTTGCTGCAACGCAGCAAGGACCTGCGCATCACCCATTTTCTGCTTCAGGCCAACCTGGCCCTGCACGGCCTCCCAGGGCTTGCCGCCAGCCTGGAACTGATCCGCGATCTGCTCGGCGAGTACTGGCTGCACCTGCACCCGCAACTGGACGCCGCCGACGACAATGACCCCACGGTACGGGTCAACGCCCTGGCCGGCCTGGCCTGCGACACCAACATCGCGCTGCTGCGTGACGCGGTGCTGGTGCGCTCGCGTGCCTTCGGCCCGGTTACCCTGCGCGCGGCGCTGCACGCCGCAGGTGTTCAGCATTTCGCCAGCGAACAGCTCAGCGCCGAGGAACTGGCCGCCGCCCTGCGTGATGCCGACCCCGAGCAGCTGCAGCAATGCCAAGAAGCGCTACAGCTGGCCCGCGAGGCCGTGGACGCCATCGAGAGCCGAGTCAACGACCAGGTCGGGTCGGCCAGCGGTATCGACTTGTCAGCCTTGCGCCAGCCGCTGCGCCTGGTGCAGCAGGTACTGGCTGACTACTGCCCCGACGGTGCGGGCCCTGCCCCGCAAGCCGGTGACACGCCGGCTGCGGAGCGCGATGACGAACAGCAGGCGACCGCCAGCGCCGGCCCCGGCACACGGCCGGCTGCCCGCCCCGGCGAAGTCAACAGCCGCGAAGACGTGCAGCAGAGCCTTGACCGCCTGTTGCAGTACTACGCCCGCCACGAACCATCAAGCCCGCTGCCGGTACTGCTACACCGGGCGAAGAAGCTGGTCCATGCCGATTTCGCAACCATTGTGCGCGACCTGATCCCCGATGGCTGGTCGCAATTCGAGAACCTGCGCGGCCCCGAGGACAACTGACGTCCTCGGCCCGCATCAACACCGACGCCCGCAACGAACAGCGCCGCCGTACCGGCGACCAGGAGGAACAACGTGGCGAAAGACAGCTCCCAGAAATTCATCGCGCGCAACCGTGCGCCGCGGGTGCAGATCGAATATGACGTCGAGCTCTACGGCGCCGAGAAGAAAGTCCAGTTGCCGTTCGTCATGGGCGTGCTGTCGGACCTTGCCGGCAAGCCGGCCGAGCCGCTGCCAGCGGTGGCCGAGCGCAAGTTCCTGGAAATCGACGTCGACAACTTCGACTCGCGCCTGAAGGCGATGAAGCCACGCGTGGCCTTCAACGTGCCCAACGAACTGACCGGCGAAGGCAACCTGAGCCTGGACATCACCTTCGAGAGCATGGACGACTTCAGCCCGGCCGCCGTGGCACGCAAGGTCGACGCCCTCAACCAGCTGCTCGAGGCCCGCACCCAACTGGCCAACCTGCTGACCTACATGGACGGCAAGACCGGTGCCGAGGACATCATCCTCAAGGCCATCAAGGATCCGGCCCTGCTGCAAGCCCTGGCCAGCGCACCGAAACCCGTCGACAACGAGCCCAAGGCCTGAGGAGACAGCCCATGAACGATCCATTGCGCGACGCCCAGGCCCAGCCGGAAGCTGCCACCCAGGACCCGAGCGAGTTCGCCGCCCTGCTGCTGCAGGAATTCAAGCCCAAGACCGAACGTGCCAAGGAAGCGGTGGAAAGCGCCGTGCGTACCTTGGCCGAGCAAGCCCTGGCGCAGACCAGCCTGGTGTCCAACGATGCCATTGGCTCGATCGAGCAGATCATTGCCGCCATCGACGCCAAGCTGACCGCACAGGTCAACCAGATCATCCATCACAACGACTTCCAGCAGCTGGAAAGCGCCTGGCGTGGCCTGCACTACCTGGTCAACAACACCGAGAGCGACGAGCAGCTGAAGATCCGCGTGCTCAACGTCTCGAAGACCGAGCTGCACAAGACCTTGAAGAAATTCAAGGGCACCGCCTGGGACCAGAGCCCGGTGTTCAAGAAGCTGTACGAAGAAGAGTACGGCCAGTTCGGCGGCGAACCTTATGGCTGCCTGGTCGGCGACTACTACTTCGACCAGTCGCCACCCGACGTCGAGCTGCTGGGCGAGATGTCGAAGATCTGCGCCTCGATGCATGCGCCGTTCATTGCCGCCGCTTCGCCGACCGTGATGGGCATGGGCTCCTGGCAGGAACTGAGCAACCCGCGCGACCTGACCAAGATTTTCACCACCCCGGAATACGCTGGCTGGCGCTCGCTGCGTGAGTCCGAAGACTCGCGCTACATCGGCCTGACCATGCCGCGCTTCCTGGCGCGTCTGCCTTATGGCGCAAAGACCGACCCGGTCGAGGCGTTTGCCTTCGAAGAAGACACCGACGGCGCCGACAGCAGCAAGTACACCTGGGCCAACGCCGCCTATGCCATGGCCGTGAACATCAACCGCTCGTTCAAGTACTACGGCTGGTGCTCGCGCATTCGTGGCGTTGAGTCGGGTGGCGAAGTACAGGGCCTGCCGGCGCACACTTTCCCCACCGACGACGGTGGCGTGGACATGAAGTGCCCGACCGAAATCGCCATTTCCGACCGCCGCGAAGCGGAGCTGGCCAAGAACGGGTTCATGCCGCTGTTGCACAAGAAGAACACCGACTTCGCTGCCTTCATTGGTGCCCAGTCGCTGCAGAAGCCGGCCGAGTACGACGACCCGGACGCCACCGCCAACGCCAACCTGGCCGCGCGCCTGCCGTACCTGTTCGCCACCTGCCGCTTCGCTCACTACCTCAAGTGCATCGTTCGCGACAAGATCGGCTCGTTCAAGGAAAAGGACGAGATGCAGCGCTGGCTGCAGGACTGGATCCTCAACTACGTCGACGGCGACCCGGCGCACTCCACCGAGACCACCAAGGCCCAGCACCCGCTGGCAGCGGCCGAGGTTGTGGTCGAGGACGTCGAAGGCAACCCGGGTTACTACAACTCGCGCTTCTACCTGCGCCCGCACTATCAGCTCGAAGGGCTGACCGTGTCGCTGCGCCTGGTATCGAAGCTGCCTTCGGCCAAAGGGGCCTGACAGCCCCGGGGGCTGCCTGACAGCCCCAACTGCACCCAACCGCCAACCTGACATGTAATACCGAGGACACCATGGCTGTAGATATTTTCATCAAGATCGGCGACATCAAGGGCGAGTCCCACGACAAGGCCCACAAGGACGAAATCGACGTGCTCAACTGGAGCTGGGGCATGTCCCAGTCCGGCAACATGCACATGGGCAGCGGCGGCGGCTCGGGCAAGGTCAACATCCAGGACCTGTCGATCACCAAGTACATCGACAAGTCCAGCCCTAACCTGATGGCCCACTGCTCCAGCGGCAAGCACATCGACAAGGTCAAGCTGACCGTGCGCAAGGCCGGGGGCGAGAGTCAGGTCGAGTACCTGATCATCAACCTTGAAGAAGTCATCATCAGCTCGCTGAGCACCGGTGGCTCGGGCAGCGACGACCGCCTGACCGAGCACGTGACCTTGAACTTCGCCAAGGTCACCGTCGACTATCAGCCGCAGAAAGCCGACGGCACCAAGGAAGGCGGCCCGATCAAGTACGGCTGGAACATCCGCTCCAACGTCAAGATCTGACCGACCGCGCCCGCGCCGCCTTGGCTGGCGCGGGCGCCTTCCCCCACCTCACCCGCTCACGGTGAACCCCATGGCCAAGCCTTCTTTCATCAACCTCTGGAATGCCTACCCGACCGACTCCTCGCCTTGCGACGGCGGCTGGGACAACCAGTGCGCCATTCGCATGAGCATCGCGCTCAACGGCGAGCACACCATCAAGGTGAACGCCGGTACCTACAGCGAACCACGTTGTGCCCATGGCCATGCGCGGGGTGCCGAGTCGCTGGCCAACTGGCTGTGGAAGCACCATCTCGGCGCCCCGCTGCAACTGAGCGGCAGCGCAAGCGACCGCCTCAAGCTCGGCGAAAAGCGCGGCATCATCTTCTTCAAGGACTGCTTCGCCCGTGCCGGGCAGGCATTCGAAAACCGTACCGGCGATCACATCGACCTGTGGGACAGAGGCCGGGTCACGGGCTATTTCGCCGACCAGGCCCATCGTTCGAAGGCCGTCTGGTTCTGGGAGCTGAAATGAAACGTGCGCCCAAAGCCATGCCCGCCCTGCTGGTCGCGTTCGCCCTGAATGCCTGTGCACAGCCACCCGCTCCTTCCTCGAACGCGGCGCCGGAGGTCAACCTTGCCGGGAAAAAGCTTGTACTGGTGAACCACGAAGGCCGCTGCGCGTTGCGCAAGGCCGATGCCTCGCTGTTGCAACTGGAGATGCCCTGGCCCTGCCAGCTCAGCCCGGAGCGAGATGGCGGCAAGCCTCGCGTGGAGCAGTTCAATGGCGCGCAGATCATCATTGTCAGCCATGTGCAGCCAGACCCGTCACAACCCGGCCGTTGCGAGAGCCAGTACCAGGCTGTTCGCCAGCTGGGCGAACGCCTGGAGCCTTCCATCCTGGCACGTGGCGCCAGCTGTTCGAACGGCCCTGTAGACCAGAAGAACTTCGTGGGGCTGTTCGAGTGGTAGCCGAAATCGCCGCCCGCGACCGTCTGCAGCCCTCGCTGCTGGACCGCCTGACCGACGACGACCCGGGCAACCCGCAGGAAGCACCGGACAAGCGCGTGCTCAGCCTGCACCAGCTCAAGGCCTCGGTACTGCGCGACCTCGCCTGGTTGCTCAACACCACTTCGCTGCTCGACAGCGCCGCCACCCTGGGCACCCCCGCCGGGGCTTCGGTGATCAACTACGGCCTGCCGGCCCTGGCCGGCAACAGCGCCTCGAACATCGACCTGGCCGCCCTGGAGCGCATCATCCACCAGGCCATCGCCACCTACGAGCCACGTATCCTCGCCCATACCCTGAAGGTGCGTGCCCAGGCCGCACCCGGCGAGATGAATGCCAACGCCCTGAGTTTCGAAATCGAAGGCGACCTTTGGGCCCAGCCAGCGGCCTTGCCGTTGCTGCTGCATACCGAGGTGGACCTTGAGTCCGGCCATGTGCGCGTGGCCCCTGCCGAGCGCCGGAGGCGTGCATGAACCCACGCCTGCTCGAGCTGTACAACCAGGAGCTGCAGCACATCCGAGAGAGTGCGGCGGAGTTCGCCCGGGAATACCCGAAGATCGCCGGGCGCCTGACGCTGTCCGGCATCGAGTGTGCCGACCCCTATGTCGAGCGCCTGCTCGAAGGCTTCGCCTACCTCACCGCGCGGGTGCAGCTGAAGCTGGATGCCGAGTACCCGACCTTCACCCACAACCTGCTGGAGATCGCCTACCCGCACTACCTGGCGCCGACCCCGTCGATGACCGTGGTGCAACTGCAGACCGACCCCGACGAGGGGTCCCTGGCCGCCGGGTTCCGCCTGCCGCGCGACAGCGTGCTACGCGCCAACCTGGGGCGCAACTCGCAGACCCCGTGCGAGTTCCGCAGTACCCAGGACGTCACCCTGTGGCCCTTGCAGGTAGCCCGCGCCGAGTACTTCGGCAACCCCGGCGCGGTGCTCGGGCGCCTGGCCAGCAGCGTGCCGCAAGCCCGCGCCGGCCTGCGCCTGACCCTGCGCAGTGGCGCCGAGTTGCCGTTCGCCAGCTTGCCGCTCAGCCATCTGCCGTTGTACCTCAACGGCGCCGACGAGACCCCGTTCCGTCTCTACGAGCAACTGCTGGGCAGTGCCTGTGCGGTGTTCGTGCGCCAACCCGGCGCCGATTGGGTGGAACGTATTCCGGTCGAACAGGCCCTGCGCCCGTGTGGCTTCGATGACCGTGAAGCGGCGTTGCCGGTGGTGCCCCAGGCCTTCCAGGGCTACCGCTTGTTGCAGGAGTACTTCGCCCTGCCGCAGCGCTTCCTGTTCGTCGATTTTGCCGGGCTGGAGCAGGCCGTACAGCGCTGCACCGGCCAGACGCTGGAAGTGCTGGTATTGTTCGAACGCTTCGACCAGAGCCTGGAGAGCAGCGTCGGCGCGAGCCAGTTCGTGCCGTTCTGCACCCCGGCGATCAACCTGTTCCCGCGCCGTGTCGACCGCCTGCACCTTTCCGATCGGGTGCATGAACACCACGTGATCGCCGACCGCACCCGGCCCACCGATTTCGAGATCCATTCCCTGCAGCGGGTCACCGGCCACGGCACCGGGCCGGATCAGGAATTCCTGCCGTTCTACGCGGTGCGCGACCCGTCGCGCTACGGCCGCGACCAGGCCTACTACATAGTGCGCCGGGAGCCGCGGGTGTTGTCCAGCGACCAGCGTCGCAATGGCACCCGCTCCAGCTACATGGGCAGCGAAACGTTCATCAGCCTGGTCGACGGCCAGCAGGCCCCCTACCGCCACGACCTGCGCCAGCTGGGTATCAGCGCCCTGTGCAGCAACCGCGACCTGCCTCTGTTCATGAGTGTTGGCGACGGGCGCAGCGACTTCAGCCTGGCCGACAGCGCACCGGTCGCCGGCGTGCGTTGCCTGGCCGGCCCAAGCCGGCCCAAGGCCAGCCATGCCCATGACAACCGCGCCTGGCGCCTGATCAGCCAGCTGTCGCTGAACTACCTGTCGCTGGCCGAGCACGGCCAGGGCGCCGCCGCCCTGCGCGAATTGCTGCGCCTGTATGGCGACCCGCAGGACAGCGCCCTGAACCTGCAGATCGATGGCCTGCGCGACGTCAGCAGCAAGCCCTGCACCCGACGCCTGCCGATGCCCGGGCCGATCGTTTTCGGGCGTGGCCTGGAGATAACCCTGACCTTCGACGAAAACGCCTTCCGCGGCACCGGCGTGTTCCTGCTCGGCGCGGTATTCGAGCGTTTCCTGACCCGCTACGTGTCGATCAACAGCTTCACCGAAACGGTACTGCGCACCAGCGAACGCGGCGAGATCATGCGCTGGTCGGCCAAACCGGGGCGCAGGCCGACCCTATGAACACCTTGCAGGCCATGCAGGACGAGCCCTGGGCGTACGATTTCTTCCAGGCGCTGCGCCGCCTCGAAGCGCAATACCCCGAGCTGCCACGCTTCGGTCATTCCCTGCGCCTGGCCGACGAGCCTGTGCGCCTGGGCCAGCGCCTGGACTGCGGGTTCGCCCCGTCGACCCTGGCCTCGGTCAGCGCCGACGGCAACCAGCCGGCGCGCCTGGAGCAGTTCTTCTTCGGCCTCGGTGGCCCCAACGGGCCGCTGCCACTGCACCTGACCGAATACATGCGCGAGCGCCAGCGCAACCATGCCGATTCGACCAGCAAGGCGTTTCTGGACGTCTTCCATCACCGCCTGCTGAGCCTGTTCTACCGTGCCTGGGCCGAAGCCCGGCCGACCGTCAGCCACGATCGCCCGGGGGATGACTACTGGGCCGCGCGCCTGGCGGCGCTCAGTGGCCGTGGCCAACCCGAACTGCAAGGCCAGGGCGCACTGGCCGACACCGCCAAACTGCACTGGTCCGGCCACCTGAGCGCGCAAACACGCTACCCGGACGGCCTGTGCAGCATACTGAGCGGCTATTTCGGCGTGCCTGTGACGCTGGAAGAATACGTCGGCCAGTGGCTTGAGCTGCCCGAACGCAGCCAGCTCGGCGTGCGCGCCAACCGCCTGGGCGTGGACCTGTGCCTGGGCCGCTACGCCTGGGACCGCCAGCACAAGTTCCGGTTGTGCCTCGGCCCGCTCAGCCTCGACCAGTACCACGCCCTGCTGCCCGGCGGGCAGGCCTTCGTCGAACTGGCGGCATGGGTCGCCGAATACCTGGGCCAGGAACTGGACTGGGACCTCAACCTGATCCTCGCGCAGGACCAGGTGCCTGCACTGCAACTCAATGCCGGCCAACGCCTGGGCTTCGATACCTGGCTTGGCCGCCCTCCGCACGATGCACGCGACCTGAAGCTGGCCCGGTATTACGCCGACCAGCCGGCCGCCGCCCACCATACAAGGAACCAGGACCATGGGTGAAATCAGCCGCGCCGCGCTGTTCGGCAAACTCAACAGCATCGCCTACAAGGCCATCGAGGCCGCAACGGTGTTCTGCAAGCTGCGGGGCAACCCCTATGTCGAACTGGTGCACTGGCTGCACCAGTTGCTGCAACTGCAGGACAGCGACCTGCACCGTATCGTGCGCCAGTTCGATATCGAGCCGGCGCGCCTGGCCCGCGACCTGACCGATGCGCTGGACCGGCTGCCGCGCGGTTCGACCTCGATCACCGACCTTTCCTCGCAGGTGGAAGAAGCCGTCGAGCGCGGCTGGGTATACGGCAGCCTGATGTTCGGCGAGAGCCAGGTGCGCAGCGGCTACCTGCTGGTCGGCATCCTCAAGACACCTGGCCTGCGCCATGCCCTGCTGGGGCTGTCGAGCGAGTTCGCCAAACTGAAGGTCGAGGCGTTGAGCGAACGCTTCGACGAGTACGTGGGAGACTCACCGGAGAACCACCTGGCCGCCACCGACGGTTTCAGCGCTGCGCAGCCTGGCGAGGCCAGCGGCGCCGTGGCGCCTGCGGCGATGGGCAAGCAGGAGGCGCTCAAGCGCTTTACCGTCGACCTTACCGAACAGGCCCGAAGCGGCAAGCTCGACCCTATCGTCGGCCGTGACGAAGAGATCCGCCAGCTGGTCGATATCCTCATGCGGCGCCGGCAAAACAATCCGATCCTTACCGGTGAAGCTGGTGTCGGCAAGACCGCCGTGGTCGAAGGGTTCGCCTTGCGCATCGTCGCTGGCGACGTGCCGCCGGCGCTCAAGGACGTTGAGCTGCGCAGCCTGGACGTTGGCCTGCTGCAGGCTGGCGCCAGCATGAAAGGCGAGTTCGAACAACGCCTGCGCCAGGTGATCGAGGATGTGCAGGCCTCGCCCAAACCGATCATCCTGTTCATCGATGAAGCCCATACCCTGGTCGGTGCCGGTGGCGCCGCCGGCACCGGCGATGCGGCCAACCTGCTCAAGCCGGCACTGGCCCGTGGCAGCCTGCGCACGGTGGCGGCTACCACCTGGGCCGAGTACAAGAAGCACATCGAGAAGGACCCGGCCCTGACCCGTCGCTTCCAGGTGGTGCAGGTGGACGAGCCGAGCGAAGCCAAGGCGCTGCTGATGATGCGTGGGGTGGCATCGACCATGGAGCAGCACCACCAGGTGCAGATCCTCGACGAAGCACTCGAAGCCGCAGTCAAGCTGTCGCACCGCTACATCCCGGCGCGCCAGCTGCCGGACAAGTCGGTGAGCCTGCTCGATACCGCCTGCGCGCGCGTGGCCATCAGCCTGCACGCGGTGCCGGCCGAGGTCGACGACAGCCGCCGGCGTATCGAGGCGCTGGAGGTCGAGCAAGCGATCATCGCTCGTGAAGCCGCCATCGGCGTGCCTACCGGGCAGCGCCAGGCCCAGGCCGACACCCTGCTGGCCGAAGAGCGCCAACGCCTGGCCACGCTGGAAAGCCGCTGGGCTGAAGAGAAAGCTTTGGTCGACCAGTTGCTGGCCACCCGCACCCAGCTGCGCGACCAGGCCGGGGTGGTCGACCAGGACGCGCAGGTGCCAGGCAACCCTGAACTGCGCCAAACGCTGGCCGACCTGCAACGGCGCCTGAGCGCCCTGCAGGGCGAGAGCCCGTTGATCCTGCCGACCGTGGATTACCAGGCAGTCGCCTCGGTGGTGGCCGACTGGACCGGGATTCCGGTGGGACGCATGGCGCGCAACGAGATCGAGACCGTGCTCAACCTCGACAGCCTGCTGGCCAGGCGCATCATTGGCCAGGACCACGCGCTCGAAATGATCGCCAAGCGCATCCAGACCTCCCGCGCCGGCCTCGACAACCCGAACAAGCCGATTGGCGTGTTCATGCTCGCCGGCACCTCTGGCGTGGGCAAGACCGAGACCGCACTGGCCCTGGCCGAGGCGCTGTACGGCGGTGAGCAGAACCTGATCACCATCAACATGAGCGAGTTCCAGGAGGCCCATACCGTCTCGACCCTCAAGGGCGCCCCACCTGGCTACGTCGGCTACGGCGAAGGCGGGGTGCTGACCGAGGCCGTGCGCCGCCGGCCGTACAGCGTGGTGCTGCTGGACGAGGTGGAAAAGGCTCACCCGGATGTGCACGAGATCTTCTTCCAGGTGTTCGACAAGGGCGTGATGGAGGACGGCGAAGGCCGCCAGATCGACTTCCGCAACACACTGATTCTGCTCACCACCAACGCCGGTACCGAGCTCATTGCGCGCACCTGCAGCGACCCGCAGGCCCTGCCCGACCCGGATGCGGTGGCCAGCCAGCTGCGCAAGCCGCTGCTGGAAATCTTCCCGCCAGCGCTGCTCGGCCGCCTGGTGACAATCCCCTACTACCCGCTCAGCGACGCCATGCTCAAGGCCATCACCCGCCTGCAACTGGAGCGCATCCGCAAGCGCGTGGAAGGCACGCACAAGGTCGGCTTCGCCTACGACGAAGGTGTGGTGGAACTGATCGTTTCGCGCTGTACCGAAACAGAAAGCGGTGGCCGCATGATCGACGCCATCCTCACAAACGGCCTGCTGCCGGACATGAGCCGCGAGTTCCTTACCCGCATGCTCGAAGGCAAGCCGCTGGCCAGCGTGCGCATCAGCCGCCGCGAAAACGACTTGCACTATGACTTCGGCGCAGCCGACTGACAGGACGGACCATGCTGTTCACGCAGTTCACGCGCCTGGCGCAGATCAACAGCCCGTTGGGGCCGGACAAGCTGATCCTGGCCGAAATGGGTGGCAGCGACGAGCTCGGCCGCCTGTTCGACTATGAGCTGCAGCTGACCAGCGACGACCCGGCCATCGACCTCAATGCCCTGCTGGGCAAGCCGATGAGCTTGAGCGTGCAGCAGGGCCTGGGCACCTCACGCTACTTCCATGGCATCGTCGCCCGCTGCAGCCAGTCGGTGGACCAGGGCCAGTTCGCCAGCTACCGGGTCACCCTGCGCCCCTGGCTGTGGCTGCTGACCCGCACCAGCGACTGCCGCATCTTCCAGCACCTGAGCGCGCCGCAGATCATCAAGCAGGTGTTTCGCGACCTGGGCTTTTCCGACTTCGAGGATGCCCTGAGCCGCAGCTACCGCGAACGCGAATACTGCGTGCAGTACCGCGAGACCAGCTTCGACTTCGTCAGCCGGCTGATGGAAGAAGAAGGCATCTACTATTTCTTCCGCCACGAAGCGCAGCGCCACGTGCTGGTGCTGGCCGACGCCTATGGCGCTCACCCGCAGGTGCCTGGTTACGAAAGCGTGCCCTACTACCCGCCGGACGGGCAGCACCGCGAGCGTGACCACATCAACGACTGGCACCTGGCCCAGGAAGTCCAGCCTGGTTCGCTGGAGCTCAACGACTACGACTTCCAGCGCCCCAGCGCACGCATCGACGTGCGCTCGGCCATGCCACGCCCGCACCAGGCCGGTGACTACCCACTGTACGACTACCCCGGCGCCTACCAGCAAAGCCAGGATGGCGAACACTATGCGCGTACCCGCCTGGAATCGCTGCAGAGCCTGCACGAGCGGGTCGAGCTGCGCGGCAACGCCCGCGGCCTGGGCAGTGGCCACCTGTTCAGCCTCAGCGGTTTCACCCGCCAGGACCAGAACCGCGAGTACCTGATCGTCGGCGCACGCTACTACGTGCATCAGGAGCGTCTGGAAAGCGGCACCGGCAGCAGCGCAGCGCAATTCGAAAGCAACCTCAGCTGCATCGACGCACAACAGAGCTTCCGCCCGCAGGGCAGCACCGTGCGGCCGATCGTCAAGGGCCCGCAGACCGCCGTGGTGGTCGGCCCCGCTGGCGAGGAGATCTGGACCGACCAGTATGGCCGGGTGAAAGTGCACTTTCACTGGGACCGCCACGACCAGTCCAACGAGAACAGTTCCTGCTGGATCCGCGTATCGCAGGCCTGGGCCGGCAAGAACTGGGGCTCGATGCAGATCCCGCGCATCGGCCAGGAGGTGATTGTCAGCTTCCTCGAAGGCGACCCCGACCGGCCCATCATCACTGGCCGCGTCTACAACGCCGAACAGAGCGTGCCCTACGACTTGCCCGCCAATGCTACGCAAAGCGGCATGAAGAGCCGCTCGAGCAAAGGTGGCAGCCCGGCCAACTTCAATGAAATCCGCATGGAGGACAAAAAGGGCGCCGAGCAGATCTACGTACATGCCGAGCGCAACATGGACACCGTGGTCGAGCAGAGCGAGACGCTGGCCGTCGGCATCAACCGTACCCAGACGGTGGGCATGCTGGAAACCATCACCATAGGCCAGGACCGCATCCGCGCCGTGCGCCGCGACGACATGTTGCTGGTCGGCGCCAGCAAGACCGATAGCGTCAGCACCAGCTACCTGATCGAAGTGGGCGAAAACCTGCGCCTGGTGTGCGGCAAGAGCGTGATCGAGCTCAACGCCAGCGGCCAGATCAATATCAGCTGCGAGCAGTTCAGCTTCCATGCCAGGCAGAACGGCGAGATCAATACCGACGGCACCCTCGACCTGAACGTCGGCAGTGGTGCGCAGACCGCGCCCGACAACCAGGGCGTGAAAAAGACCATCGACGACTCGGTGAAGGCGATCTTCTCCGGCTCCGACCAGTAACGAGACCTGTCATGAGTTATCGCGTCAACGAATTCCGCCTGGCCTTGCCCGATGCCGCCGTGCAGGACAGCAGTATCAACATCCTGCGCTTCGAGGCGCTGGCTACCTCGCTGATCATCAGCCGCAGCCTGCTGGCCGAAGGCGAAACCTTGCAGAGCAATTTCGATGGCCAATTGCAGCGCCTGCAGCAGCAGGTCAAGGACCTGCGCATGCAACCCGCCCAGGCGGTGCAGGTAGGCGCCGGGCAGGCGATCGCCGCCATCGAGCTGAGCAGCCAGTTCAGCAAGGGCCAGGAGAAGGTCTATCAGTACCAGCTGGCCCTGGTGCTGCCTGGCACGCGCAAGATGTTTGCCCTGAGCTACGTCAAGGCCAGCCCGCTGGGTGCGACCGAAGCGGCGCACTGGGCAAGCATCAAGCAGTCGCTCGACTTCGACAACCTGGGCTGATCGCGCACCATGTCCGACGCTCTGTGGGCCGCCCGCGAAGGCGACGCGCTGATGCACACCTCGATGCTGGCCGACATCGTCGGGGGTGTGCTGGAAATCGCCGCCACGGTGGCCATCGGCGCCCTGGCCACGGCTGCCGTGGCGGCGGCATTCGGCCTGACCGTGGCCACCGGTGGCCTGGGTTGCTTCGTGCTGGGCGCAGTGGTCGGCCTGGTGGTCGGTGTGGTCATGGCCAAGACCGGCGCCGATACGGGCCTGAGCCGATTATGCGAGGGCATCGGCAATTTCCTGTTCCCGCCGTCGGTGCAGGCCAACATCATCAGTGGCTCGCCTAACACTCGCACCAATGGCAAGCGCGCGGCACGTGCCGCCGGCGTCGTCACCGGCCCGCCGGCACCGCTGGAGCAGGCCGGCGCCGAGGCTGGCGAGGCGAAGGAAGAAACCTTCCTCGACATGGCCAAGGGCTTCTTCTCGCAGATGTGGCGGCCGACCGTAGCCACGCCCGCTGCCAATACCTTGCCAGCCCCGGACGACAAGGTACTGTGCAGCAAGCACCCGCCGATGCCACCGCAGTACCTGGCCGAGGGGTCCAGCAAAGTGCTGATCAATGGCCACCCGGCCTGCCGCAGCGGCGACCGCAGCACCTGCGAAGCGGTGATCGTCGATGGCGGCCTGGTGTCGAACAACGTGCGCATCGGTGGCGAGCCGATCGTGGTGCGCGAGATTCGCAGCGGCAAGACGCCGGGCATTGGCCTGGCAGTGACCGCGTTGATGCTGCTGCGCGGGCGTGGCGGCAAGTTCTACAGCAAGTTCGGCTGCATGTTGGTGGGCGGCGTGAGCAGCGTGGTTACCGGCCAGGTGACAGGCGCCCTCACCCAGGCCATGGCCGGTTCGCCCAACCCGGTACATGCCGCCACCGGCGGCAAGGTCCTGTGTGGCGAGGAAGACCTCGACTTCACCGTGCAGGCAACCCTGCCAATCGCCTGGCAACGCTTCTACAACAGCCATGACGAGAGGGTCGACGGCCTGTTCGGCGCGGGCTGGAGCGTGCCCTACGAAGTTTCGGTGCAGGTTGGTGCAGACGATCACCTGGTGCTGATCGACGAGCAGGCACGCCGGGTGGACATGGGCATCATTACCTTGGGTGATGCGGTGTTCAGCGTCGGTGAAGGGCTGAGCGTACGCCGGGCGCACAACGGCGAACTGCTGACCGAAAGCCGCGAAGGCGAGTATCGGCTGTTCCAGCCGACCCCGGGGCGGCCCGATCGACTGCGCCTGAGCCAGATCGGTGATCGCAACGACAACCGGATCTATCTGGACTACGACAACCAGGGCCGCCTTTGCCAGTTGCGCGACACCTTCGACCAGGTGCGTGTCAGCCTGGGCTACGGCGAACAATGGCCACGACGGGTGAGCCACATCGACTTCCATGCGGCGAGCGGCGAATCGCAACGCCTGGCCAGCTATGGCCATGACGCCAATGGCGACCTCGCGCAGGTGCTGGATGGCACAGGCCAGCCGTTGCGCAGTTTCGCCTATGACGCCGCCCGACGCATGATCGAACACCGTACCGGCGGCGGCCTGTGCTGTTTCTACGAATGGGCGCAGCACGAGGACGGTTGGCGGGTGGTGCGGCACTGGACCAACGGCGGCGACAGCTACGCCTTCGAATACGACGTGACCGCAGGCATCACCCGGGTGACCGACAGTCTTGGCCGCGTTGCCGTGCGCCACTGGAACCAGCAATACCAGATCACCACCTATACCGATGCCCTTGAGCGGACCTGGCGCTTCGAGTGGAATGACGAGCGCCAGTTGCTTGCGGCCAGCGACCCCATGGATGGACGCTGGCAGTTCTTCTACGATGAATCGGGCAACCTTGCCGAGACCGTCGACCCACTGGGGCGTAGCGAGTCGACCGAGTGGCTCGAGCATTGGTCGCTGCCGCGCAGCCAGACAGACCCGGCAGGGCAGCGTTGGACCTTCACCTATGACCAACGCGGCAATTGCACGCGCCAGACCGACCCGTTGGGCCAGCACACCCGCTATCGCCATGACAGCCAGGGCAACCCAGTCGAAATCATCGATGCCAACGGTTCCAGCCGCCACCTGCGCTGGAACGAACGAGGCCTGGTGGTCGAACAGCGGGACTGCTCCGGCTACCTGACCCGCCTCGCCTACGACCCCTTGGGCCACCTGCAATCGATTACCGACGCCCAGGGCGAGCGCACCGAGTACCAGCATGACGACAAAGGTCGCTTGCGCAGAGTGACCTTGCCCGATGGCCGCAGCGAAGCGTTTGCCCTCGATGCCAGCGGCCTGTTGACCCAGCACATCGACACGGCAGGTCACGTTACCCAATACCGGCGTAACTGCCGTGGCCAGCTGGAGCTGCGCATTGATGCGCTCGGCCGGCAGGTACGCTACCACCATGACAACTGTGGGCGCCTGCTCGCGCTGTACAACGAAAATGGCGAGGCCTACGGTTTCGAATGGGATGCAGGCGACCGGCTGATTGCCGAGCGCGATCTGGACGGTGGCATGAGGCGCTACCAGTACGACCCGCTGGACAACCTTGTCCAGGTCACCTTCCTGCCTGCGCCGGGCAGCGAGGACGCGCCCATCATTCACCGCATGGCATATGACGCAGGCCGTCGCCTGCTGACCCGCCACACCGATGAGGGACGCACCGACTACTGCAACGACCCACTGGACAACGTGGTTGCGATCCGCCGTACCGCCGTGGATGGCCAGGTCGAGGAACTGGGCTTCGCTTTCGATGCACTGGGCCAGTTGCTCGAAGAACACAGCGCGCAGGGCAGCGTGCAGTACCAGTACGATCCGCTCGGCAACCTCACCCGCACGCGAGTACCCGACGGCCGCTGGGTCAACCGCCTGTACTACGGTAGCGGGCACCTGCACCAGGTCAACCTCGATGGCAAGGTGGTGTGCGATTTCGAGCGTGACCGTGTTCACCGGGAAACACTGCGACTGCAGGGCAACCTGGCGATCCAACGCCAGTACGACCGTGGCGGGCGCCTGCGCACCTTGCTCCGCCGCCCGACAGCGCAACCCAGCCGGCTGCCGGCGCCAGACCAGCAGCGTTATCAGTTCGACGCAGCCGACCAACTGGCCGTACGCGAGGTGCAACACCCGGGCAACGGGTATTTACAGACTTTTCAGCACGATGGCTGCGGCTATGTCCTGGGCCGTCAGGACAGCCCGACCGGCCAGCGCGAAGCGTTCCGCTACGACCCGGCTGGCAACCTGCTCGACCCGGTGGCGGCCAGTGCCGGGCTGGTCCGGCACAACCGCGTGCTCACCTTCGAGGACAAGCGCTATCGCTACGATGGCTTCGGTCGCCTGGTGGAAAAGCGCAGCCGCCGACGCGGCACGCAGCTTTTTCGCTATGACGCCGAGCACCGGCTGGTCCAGGTACGCAACCTGCAAGCCGGGCGGGAGCGCATCATAGACATGCGCTACGACCCGATGGGCCGGCGCACGGAGAAGATCGAATCGACGCTCGACGGCCAGGTGGTCAGCCGCACCCGCTTCAACTGGAGTGGCCTGCGCCTGCTAGGTGAGCAGCACAATGGCCGGCAGGCGTTGTACCTGTATGAAGACGATGGCCACGAACCGCTGGCCCGGGTGGATGGCCTGGGCGCTCACCAGCAAGTGCTGCATTACCACAATGACATCAACGGCCTGCCGGAGCAGTTGACCGATGACACCGGCGAGGTCGTGTGGTCGGCGCGCTACCTGACCTGGGGCGCAGGTTGGGATGAACAGCGCGCCACCCGCCTGCCGGAAGAACAGAACCTGCGCTTTCAGGGCCAGTACCTGGACCGCGAAATCGGCCTGCACTACAACCTGTTCCGCTTCTATGACCCGGAGATAGGTCGCTTTACCCAGCCTGACCCAATCGGTCTGGCCGGTGGTTTGAACCTTTACGAGTATGCCCCGAACCCCTTCACATGGATTGATCCGTGGGGACTGCTCAAAGAAGGCGAAACCGCAGGCTATGGTGCCAAGGTGCACCGAGGCGATGGCCTTGAAGCCCATGAAATTCTGCGTAACAAGTTCTTACAGGATGCCGGTCTGGCACCGAAAAACCGCAGGATGCGTGGCAACCCTTCGATTGCCCTGACGCCTAAGCACCATGACCAGGTACATGCCGCAGAGAACCGGTTGCGCAAGGCAATGGGCCTCAAGCCTAACCAGATGCTCAAGAGCGGCAAGCTTGAGATCCGTTTGATGTCCAAGGCTATCTACCAATCGCTGGTCAGCCAGGGAGATGTCACAATCCAACAACTCAGGACGGCCCGGCGTTACGCCAAGTCGTTCGCCAAAAGCAAAGGGTGTTACTAGCCATGAAGAAAATCGTGTTGTCTCAACAAGATCGCGGCTTCGGTCAGATCGGCGGTGCGCCTTTGCTCAAGGACCTATCCTTGTGGCCAGCCAACCCGCAAACCGGTGGGTTGCTGACGCCCATCCTGACCCTGACCGAACAGTTCCAACCGGCCCGGTTCGTCCCGCCAGGCATGGCTATCACCGTTTTCCTTGCCGTCGAGCAACAGCAGGACGGTAGCTTCAGCCGCCCGCTCCAGCGCCGCTATACGGTCAATCAGCAGTCGGAGCTGCAGAAGGTCATCAGCAGTGGTTTTGCCCGGGTCATCCTGCATGAGCTCGCCAGCCAGCCACTGGAGTCCAGCAACCCGCCCTTGCTGCTGGAGCGAGCGTTCATCGATTTCGAAGAAATGACCGACGAGGAGCATGACGAGGAGCATGAGGACGAGGACAGCGGGATCGGCCTGAGCAAACCCAGCGGCCGGCCTTGCTGGCTGCAAGACCCGATCTATGAACCACCGCGCTACATGTTCATGATGCAGCTGGTGGACGCCGACGTGGCCGAAGCCAGTCCGCAACATGTTGGGCTGTTTGGCGAAGGTAACGGCTACCTGTTCGTGGACATGCAGGCGCGCCGTGGCAGGGAAGGCGATGACGCCGGGTTCTTCTTCATTCAGTTCACCTGAATCGGCAACTTCGACCACCCGAGAGCGGCCAGGGCTGAGGAGCCCCACATCAACATTTACCATTTGGACAACACGCCGTTCCCTTGGGGAGACTGGGGCGCGGCATTGGATTGAATCAGTCCAGCTGCCGAGCCCTCAGCGCCTGCGCCAGCATGTCAATGAAGGCCCGGACCTTGGCCGAACCGTACTTGCTCTCCCGGTGCAGTATATGGATTGGCCACGGCGCCTCTTCGTATTCGGCAAGGATCACCTGCAACTGCCCACTGGCCACCTCTTCCGCGACCTGATACGACAGCAGGCGGGCAATGCCCAACCCGCCGCTGGCAGCGGCGATTGCCCCGTCATTGCTGGTCACTGTCAAGCGAGGCTTCATGCGCACCAGAGTCGGCTCATCGGTTACTCCGAAACGCCAGCCGGCTCGCGGCGACAGGTTGGTGGTACCGATCACCGCATGCTCCGCCAGGTCGGACGGGTGCTTCGGCACCCCGTGGCGCGCCAGGTACTCGGGAGAGGCGCACAGCATGCGCCGGACCCTGCCCACCCGCAGTGCTTTGAGCCCGGAGTCAGGCAAGGGGCCGATACGAACAGCCACATCCATGCCCTCTTCGACCATGTTGACGATGCGGTCGAGGAAGTAGGCGGAAACGTCAACCTCGGGGTACTGCTGCAGGTAGTGGACGATGCACGGCATGACGAACTTCTTGCCGAACAGGATGGGCGCAGTGACGGCCAGGTCGCCCTTGGGCGTGGCGTTGATGCCGGCGGCGGCTTCGTTGGCCTCGTTGATGCTGGCGAGGATATGCCGGGTGTCTTCCAGGTAGCGGCCCCCGGCTTCGGTCAGGCGTACGCTACGGGTGGTGCGCAGCAGCAGCTTGACCCCCAGCTGATCTTCCAGGGCGCTGACGGCACGGGTGACCGCGGCTGGGGAGATGTCCAGGCGGCGGGCAGCGGCGGCGAAGCTTTCCAGCTCGCCTACGGCGACGAACACCTTCATCAGGTGGATCTGGTCCATGCGGGCTCCTGGGGCTATGAAGTACCGGAATTATCTTTCATCTGAGCGTTTTGGACAGGGGACCGAGCACGATCAGATATCCAGTACCAACGCCTGCTCCCCCTCCTCGACCCGGGCCGGCACGGCACAGCAGATCAGCACCGAGCCCGCCTCCGGCAGCTCGGCCGGCGGGGTCGGGTAATGCACCTGGCCACTGACCAACCGGGTCTTGCAGGTACCGCACGATCCACCTCTGCAACTGAACTCCGGCGACAATCCGCGAGCCTCGGCCAGTTCCAGCAGCGTCCCGCTACCCGGCGCCCAGCGCGCCTCCTTGGCTGAAGCCGCAAAGTACACCGGTACCGGCTCGCTGGCAGCAGGTGGCTGCTGCAGGGTGGGCTGGTCATCGTCGGTGTGCCGCCGGAGCGTCGACGGGCCAAAGGCTTCGGCATGGATCCGCGCATCCGGCACATGCACCCCGCGCAGCCCTTCATACAGGTCCTGAGTAAAACTGCCCGGGCCGCACAGGTAGAAATCGTAGTCGTCCAGCGCCAGCGTCGCCTTGACCTGCTCGATACCCAGCCGACCGGCAAACTCGTAATCACGCCCCGCCAGTGCATCCTCTTCCGGCTGGCTCAGGGCGCGGTGCACGTGCAGCAGGCCACCGGCCTGTTGCCGCAAGCTTGCCAGCTCCTCACGGAACGGCAGGTCGGCCAGGCTGCGTGCACCATGGAACAGATGAATGCGCCGTGCCTGACCCTTGCTCAACTGCTCGCGCAGCATGGCCAGTAACGGCGTGATACCCACACCCGCGCCAATCAGCACAAGCGGCCGTGTGCTCTGCTGGTCCAGTGTGAAGCTGCCCATCGGCGGGCGCACGTTCAGCACATCGCCTGCCACGACGCGCTCATGCAGGTGCCGCGAGGCCGGGCCCTGCGCTTTGACGCTGATGCGCAGATAACCGTCGGAAGGCGCGCTGGACAGGCTGTAGGTGCGGATCAGCGCCGCTTCGCCGTCGAGCTGGACTTGCACCGGAAC
Source organism: Pseudomonas sp. B10(2017) (assembly GCF_002113295.1). Lineage (NCBI taxonomy): Bacteria > Pseudomonadati > Pseudomonadota > Gammaproteobacteria > Pseudomonadales > Pseudomonadaceae > Pseudomonas > Pseudomonas sp. B10(2017). The sequence continues at coordinate 3,212 of NZ_NEJU01000008.1, read as the reverse complement.
ATGCTGCCCCGGCGCAAAGGCCATTGCACTGCCAGCAGGAGGCTCAAGGTAGAACGAGCGGATATCACGGCTTTCCTGCTCGACCCGCAGCACACGCCAGGCCTGCCATTGGCGCTGCCGCTGGCGTTGCTGCAGGCGTATGTCGGCCTCGGCCCAGGTGCCGGTCATCAGGCTGGTCGGCGCGTACTCCTTGAAGGCCCAACGCAAGGAAACGGCAGCCGGGCGGCACACCACCTGCTCGATCTCCAGCGTCCACAAGCGCTCGGCACCTTCGAATGCCTGGATGGCGGGGCTGTCCAGCAGCAACTCGGCATGCCCGTATAGCTGCAACACGTTGCCGTTGCTGAAATCGATGAACAGCAACCCTGCTTGCGGGTTCACCAGCAGGTTGCCCAAGGTGTTGAAGTGCAGGTTGCCAGCATAGTCGGGAATGGTCAGGCGGTTGCCTTCGACCTTGATGAACCCGGGCCGCCCGCCACGGTGGGAGACATCCACCGAGCGCTGGCCGTCGTCATGCTCGACATAGCTGGCGACAAAGAAGGTGTCGGCTGCCTGGATCATGCTGACAGCCGAGGCATCGAGTGTCGTCGCATCGACACGCCCTTGGGCGGGTTCCGCGACACGGGTGTAGTCACGCAGCTGGATGTACTGCGGGCAGTTGCCAAAGGATTGCTCCACAGTCACCTGCAGTTGCCCATCGCCGGCCTGGCGGATCTGCCCGTTGAGGCGGTTGCGCCGGCGGGTGTGCAGTTCGATCCCCAGCAGGCCGACCGCCTGCCCGGCAGCCAGCCCCTGGGTAGCGGGATCGTCTGCTGGCAGTTGAGTGTCGATCGTCAGCTGGCGCGGGTCCGGCGAGCTGACGAAACCTTCCGGCCCTTCCAGCAGCGTTGCCCAGGGCCGCCCCAGTGCGTCCACACTGGCGGCGACCATGAACGGCAACTGGTGATAGAAAATACGATGCTGGTCGGGCATGTAGTCACGAATGACCTTCTGCCCGAACGCCTCCATGCGCTCCGCGACACCGACTTTTTCCTGCAGGGTCTTCTCCCCCGCATGCCAAGGCGAGGAGTGGTGGTCCGGGTTCTGTTGCATGGCGGCGTTCCTCGCTGTGGCGGGATGTCAGGCGCTGGTCTGCAGGCCGATCACGGTGCGTGGCATGGGCACGAAGCCCGGCAGCGCCTCGACCCGCGCAAGCCAGCTGCGTACGTTGGCATAGGGCTCCAGAGACACATTGCCTTCCGGTGCGTGGGCGATGTACGAGTAGTTGGCGATGTCTGCGATGGTCGGGGTACTCCCCGCCAGGAAAGGTGCCTTGGCCAGTTCGGCGTCGATCACCTTGAGCAAGGTGTGGGCGCGGGTAATCACTTCATCGGTATTGAACGAAGCACCGAATACCGTCACCAGGCGGGCAGCGGCAGGGCCGAATGCCAGCGGGCCGGCAGCGATCGACAACCAGCGTTGTACGCGGGCGGCGGCGGCAGGTTCTTCGGGCAGCCAGGTGCCGTTGTCGTACTTCTTCGCCAGGTAGACGAGAATAGCGTTGGAATCGGCAATCACCGTGCCGTTGTCATCAATGACCGGCACCTGGCCGAACGGGTTCAGCGCCAGGAAGTCGGGCTGTTTGTGTGCACCTTTGGCCAGGTCGACAAAGACCAGCTCGGTGGGCAGCTTCAGCAGCGAAAGCATCAGCTCGATGCGGTGGGCGTGGCCGGACTTGGGGAAGTTGTAAAGCTTGATCGGGTTCGACATGGGCTTGGCTCCTGGTCAGCTCCGGGGTGGGCTGATGGAGCACATGCTGCACGGGTTCGCCTGGCAACAGAATCAGTGCGCCAGGGAAACCATAATTTCGCATGGCGGAATAATCGTGGCACACGCGCCGGCCAGAGCCCCTGCAAGCGTCCGCCTCAGGGGCACCCGCTGGATTCAGTGCCGGTTGAAGTACCGGAATAATCCACGTGCAGCCTCGACCACCTTCGGTACGCAGGCCTGGATGTCCTCTTCGCTCATCTGGTCCAACAGCTCGAAGTTATCCTCCAGCCCATGCAGCGAAATGGCCTTGAGCAACTGATCCTGCTCCGCAGGCAGCGGCTCCCAGCCAGCGACCTGAGTGCCGCGCATGTAGCCAAAGCACCACTCCTCCATCACGACCACCGTGCCCTGCTCGCCTTCGCTTTCCTCGAACAATGGCTCGAACCGGTCGATGTCATCGCTCAGCTCTTCGGCTACCTGGTTGGCGTAGCGCAGCATCAACGCCGTATAGGCCTCTTCATGCGCCGGCTTCTTGAATTTCGGCACCTTGCCACCTGCCACCACGGGCAGCCATTGCTCCGGGGTGACGGTGACCGGCGAGCTGGCCAGCGCCGTGAAAAAGCCATTGAGCTCGGCCAGGTTCAGCACCGAGTAATCGTTGCCGTAGGTGATCAGCAGGTCTTCGAGGCGGTCGAGTTCTTTTTCGCTGAGGGCGGGTAGCATGGGTGGACATCCTGGGAAGCAAAAGTGTGTGCACCCTAGCACAGAACCGTCCAAGGGCTACCCGCGGTTGCAGAAACACGGGCAGCCAAGCGTCAACATAAAGGGGTTATTGCCATCAGCCGACAGCCACCGGCTCGGGAAATACCGGTGACCGCCGGATAGGCATCAACTGGACTGTTACGCTTTACACCGCCAGCGCGCGCTCACGCAGCTCGCTGTTGAGGATGCGGTCGTTCTCGCTGTAATCGACCGGGCAGTCGATCACGTGCACGCCCGGGGTCTTGATGCAGTGCTCGAGCAGCGGCAGCAGGCCCTCGGCGCTTTCCACGCGGTGGCCGTTGGCACCATAGGCTTCGGCGTATTTGACGAAGTCCGGGTTGCCGTAGTCCAGGCCAAAATCGGTGAAGCCCATGTTCGCCTGCTTCCAGCGGATCATGCCGTAGCCGTCGTCACGCAGGATCACCACGGTGATGTGCATGCCCAGGCGTACCGCGGTTTCCAGCTCCTGGCTGTTCATCATGAAGCCACCGTCGCCGCAAACCGAAATAACCGGGCGGTCCGGGTGCACCAGGTGCGCGGCCATGGCCGATGGCAGGCCGGCGCCCATGGTCGCCAGGGCGTTGTCCAGCAGCACGGTGTTCGGCTTGTGCGCCTTGTAGTTGCGGGCGAACCAGATCTTGTAGATGCCGTTGTCCAGGGCAACGATGCCTTCGGACGGCAGCACGCGACGGATGTCGGCG
>NZ_NEJU01000007.1:0-240823 GCF_002113295.1 Pseudomonas sp. B10(2017) | reverse complement strand
GGTTCAGCTGAATGTCCTGGAAGAAGCCGGTCTTGAACAGGGAACGGGTCGACTCCACCAGTCGGCGGTCATCGGCCTGGTCGCCGACGTTCAGCGGCAGGGCACCGAAGACACTGCCGGCGGAAACCCGCTGCAGGCCGTTGACGCGGATATCGGCGATCCTGAAGGGGGAGGCCTGGGCCAGCGTGGCGTTCAGCAGCAGGACGGAGAGCAACAGGCGCGGGTAGTTCATCGAGGGTTCCAGACAAGCGGATTCGGAGGGAGCAAGCGCGGGCAACCCGCATGCAGCGGGCGATGAGGATACGGGCGGGCTGTGTTCGGCGCGGTTAGCCGAGGGTAAAGATGTGTAAAGTCCGACCGGCCAGCGGTGACAGTGCCGGCCGTCGGGGCGATCATTGCAACCCCTGCAATCACGATTCCTGGCCCTGATGATCCCTGTGCTGCTGGTCGACGATGACCGCGAACTCACCGAAATGCTCTCTTTGTACCTGGCCCGCGAAGGGTTCCAGGCCACCGCCGTCGACACTGGCGAGGAGGGCGAAGCCCAGGCATTGACCGGCAACTATCAGGTGGTGGTGCTGGACGTGATGCTGCCGGGCATTTCAGGCATCGAAGTGCTTCGGCGCGTGCGTGCGCGCAGCCAGGTACCGGTGCTGTTGCTGACAGCCCGGGGCGACAACATCGACCGCATCGCCGGCCTGGAGCTGGGCGCCGATGACTATGTGCCCAAGCCCAGCTCCCCCGGCGAACTGGTGGCGCGCCTGCGGGCGATCCTGCGCCGTGTTCAGCCACAGCCGATGGGTGACGGCATGGTGCCCGAGGCGCCCGAACAGGTGCGCAGCGGTGCCTTGAACATGTGGCCCGGTCGCCGCGAAGCGCGTTGGGGCGCTGCCACCCTCGAGCTGACCGGCTCCGAGTTCAGCCTGCTCGAAGCGTTGGCCCGCCAGGCCGGCCAGCTGGTCAGCAAGCAGGACCTGTCGCTCAATGCCCTGGGCCGGCCGCTGACCCGTTACGACCGGCGCATCGACGTGCACATCAGCAGCATCCGGCAAAAGCTCGGGCCGCGCGCCGATGGCAGCAGCTGGATCCAGAGCGTGCGCGGCATGGGCTACATGCTGATTGTCGAATGATGCGCCGGCGGCTGTTCTGGAAGCTGTTCCTGGCCTTCTGGCTGGCCAACACCCTGACCTTCCTGGTGGGCGCGGGCGCCTTCATGCTCAATGACCTGCGTGGTGATACCCCGGCGCTGCGCTCGCTGCTGGCCACCGAACTGCAGCTGTTGCAACGTTACGGCGAGCAGGCTGGCCGACAGTTGCTCGAGGTATTGCCGCAGCCGCCGGATGTGCAGGTGGGCCTTTACGATAGCCAGGGCCGGTTGCTGGCCGGCAGGGCGGTATCAGTGGCGCGGTTTGAGCAGGCGCTGAGCGACCGTGACGGCCGCCCGCTGGTGCTGCGCGCTTCGGTGGCCACGACCATTGGCGAGCCACCACGCCCGCGCGGCATGGGCCCGCTGTTTACCGGCACGCTGATGAGCGCGCTGTTCGCCTTGCTGTGCAGCCTGTACCTGACCCGCCCGCTGGCCTGGCTGCGCGAAGCCATGGGCCAGGTCGCCCAGGGCCGTTTCGAGGTGCGGGTCAAGCCCAGGCTGGGCAAGCGCCGCGACGAAATCGTCGAACTGGCCGAAGACTGCGACCGCATGGCCGGTCAGCTCAAGGCGTTGGTGCAGGCGCAGCAGAACCTGCTGCACGATATTTCCCACGAACTGCGCTCGCCGCTGACCCGCATGCATGCCGCCATCGGCCTGATGCGCCAGCAACCGGACCGGCTGGACATGCTTGAACGGGTGGAGCGCGAGTCGCGCCGCATGGACGACCTGATCGAGCAGTTGCTGACCCTGGCCCGCGCCCAGTCCCGGCAGGGGGACGACTTCGCCAGCCTCGATGTGGTCGAACTGCTGGCGCAAATCGTCGAAGACGCCCGCTTCGAGGCTGGCATGAAACAGTGCCAGGTTTGCTTGCAGGCCCAGGGCACGTTCATCACTCATGGGCATGAAGAACTGCTGTACCGGGCGTTCGAGAACATCATCCGTAATGCCGTGCGCTACACCGCAGCGGGTACCGAGGTGTTGGTCGAGGCCGCGCTGGCACCGGGCGGGCAATGGTTGCAGGTCAGCGTCAGCGACCATGGCCCGGGCGTCGAGCCGGCGCGCCTGCAGCGCATCTTCGAGCCATTCGACCGCGGCACCGACAATGACGGTGACGGCTTTGGCCTGGGCCTGGCGATTGCCCAGCGGGCCGTTGCCTTGCACGGCGGCAGCATCACCGCATTGGCTGCCGCGAGTGGCGGGTTGCGGGTGCGCATCGAGCTGCCGCAGGCAAACCCTGGCTGAGCAAGGCCGCTCCCCCAGGTACAGCGACAACCTCGAGAGCAACGCTGTACCTGTGGGAGCTGGCTTGCCGGCGATGGGCTGCATGGCAGCCCCGTTCAAGCTATCTGTCAGGCCTCAACCTTAGTGCCCACCCTTCATCCGCCGTGCCACCAGGTAGATCCCCAGCCCGACCAGCGCCGTAGTCGCGCCGATGTAACCGGTGCTGGTCCAGCCCATGCCTGCGGTAATCGCCATGCCACCCAGCCACGGCCCCAGCGCATTGGCCAGGTTGAACGCCGCATGGTTCGACGCCGCCGCCAGGCTTGGCGCTTCATGGGCAATGTCCATCAGGCGGATCTGCAACGGCGCCGCAAGGGCGATCATGGTGCCGACCAGGCCAATGCCCAGCAGCAGGCTCCACAGCGCCTGCGCGGCAAAGCTGAAGAACAGCAGCACGGCAATCGACCACACCAGTACCAGCCCGACGGCGCGGAACTGCAGGCGGTCGAACAGCTTGCCACCGGCGATGTTGCCGACGATGCCACCGAAGCCGAACGCCGCCAGGCCGAACGGAATCCACTGCGGCGACACCTGGGTTACCTGCAACATGGTCGGCGCAAGGTAGCTGAACACACAGAACATGCCGGAAAAGCCGATCGAGGCGATGCCCAGTGCCATCCACACTTGCGGCAAGGTGAACGCTTGCAGTTCCTTGCGCGGGTCGCTGCGTACTTCATCATGACGCTGGGGCACGAAGTGCCAGACCAGAGCGATGGTGCTCACGGCGATCGCGCCGACCAGCACGAACGCCGAGCGCCAGCCGAAGTACTGGCCCAGCAGGGTGGCAACCGGGTTGCCGAGCAACATGGCCAGGGTCAGCCCCATCATCACCCGGGCCACGGCTCCCGCCCGCTGGTCCTTGGCCACCATGCTAGAGGCCACTACCGCCGCGATGCCGAAGTAGGCACCATGGGGCAGGCCGCTGATGAAACGGAAGGCGACCAGGCCGCCGAACGAGGGGGCGAAGGCGGTAGCCAGGTTGCCAAGGGCGTACAGCGCCATCAACAACAGCAGCATGTGCTTGCGCAACAGCCGAGCGCCGAGGATCGCCAGCGTGGGGGCGCCAACCATCACCCCCAGCGCATAGGCGCTGATGGCATGGCCCACCTGGGGCTCGCTCAATTGCAAGTTGCTGGCGATATCGGGCATCAGGCCCATGATGGCGAACTCGCCGGTGCCAATGGCAAAGCTGCCCAGCGCCATGGCGGCTTCCATTTTCGCGACGGTACTTTTACCAGGGAGAGGGGGTAGTTCCTGAACTGACATCTGGGTCCTTGTTGAAACATGCTGAAACGTTCAAGGCGGGATCATAGTCAATCCGTGCCGGTGACGTCGAGGAAGGTGGCCGGCTTTCGTCTGGCGGCGGCACATGAGGGAGCGTCCCGCACGGATGGCACCGGCTGCGCCGGTGTTCGCGGGCACGCCCGCTCCCACAAGGCCTTGGAAAAGCCTGGGAGGGGGTTACAACGTCAGCTTCTTGCTGAACTTGGTCTCCATGACAATGTGCGACGCCGTATGCGTCACGCCCTTGATCATGTTGATACGGGTCAGCTCGGCATTCAGTTCGCCCAAGGTATGGGTGGTCAGGTGGATGATGAAGTCCATTTCGCCCGACACCGCGTACACCGCCTGCACCGACTCCATCTTGCGCAAGGTGGTCATCACATCGGTGTAGCTCTTGTTGCTGCAGGAGGTCATGGTGAAGCAGTTGATCACCTGCTGCAGCTTGTCCTGGTCGATGCGCACGCTGTAGCCGGTGATCACGCCGGCGTTCTCCAGGCGGTTGATGCGCTCCTGCACCGCCGAGCGCGACACACCCAGCTTGCGTGCCAGCGAGGCGGTGGGCTCACGGGCGTTGGCCTGCAGCAGCGCCAGCAACTGGCGGTCCTTTTCGGTAAGTTTGAACAGCGCGCCGGGGGGGAGGGCGTCCATGGCGACTCCTGGTAGTCGTTCTAGTTGTTGTATTGCGAGCGTGCTTCCTGAAACCGGTCCATCAGCTTCAGCCCGGTATACATCGCTTGTGCCGCAGCAGGCCCGAACGGCCCGCCGTTCCATTCCAGGCCATAGGCATCGAACAGGCGATAACGGTCGGTTTCGCCGCACACCGCCTCGGCGACCACCCTGGCGCCCACGGGTGCGGTGTTCATACCATGCCCCCCAAACGAAGTACAGGCCCACAACCCGGGGCCCAGAGGGCCGATGTGCGGCATCTTGTGGCGGGCGTAGCCCATCAGCCCGGACCAGGCCTTGGCGATTTTCAAGCCCTGCAACTGCGGATATACGCTGAGAATGTCACGGGTCAGCAACTGCCCGAGGCGTTGTTCGTCCTGCAGATTGCGGGTGGTGATATGCCCCCCCCAAAGCAGGCGATCACCCTCGACGATACGGTAGTAGTCCGAGGCGCGGCGGTTGTCGCCGACGGCATCCGTGGTACGTACCACGTCATTCAGGCGTTCACCCAGGTGTTCGGTGAGTACCACGTAAGTGGTGATAGGCAGGAAAGCTCGGCGCAGTCGGCCGAACTCGGCGCCGCCGTAGCCGCCGCAGCAGTACACCACGTCGGCACAGGTGACCGCGCCGTGGGCAGTGGTCACGCGGTGATGCCCGGCCTCGCGTGCTACCCGCAGCATGGGCGATTGCTCGTGGACGCGGCCGCCGGCAAGCTCGACCAGCTCGGCAAGGCCCAGGCAGTAGTTCAGCGGGTGAAAATGAAAACCATGGCTGTCGCGCAGCCCCTGGTAGTAGCGGTCGGTGTTCAGGTGGCTGCGTAGCGTAGGAGTATCCAGGTATTCCATCTCGAAACCGAAATCACGGGCCATGCGGTCGCGGGTGCGCTGCAGGTTGTCGGCGTCGTCGTAGCGCACCACGCTGAGTTTGCCGGTGGTCGCGGCACAGCCTGGCAACTGGTGGCGGGCGATGGTGTCGCGGACGATATCGACGCCCTCCAGTGACAGCCGGAACAATGCCGCCGCTGTCTGCTTGCCGCAGCGCCGTTCGATGGCCGACAGCCCCTCGGACCAGCCCTGCAGCACGAAGCCGCCATTGCGCCCTGAGGCACCCCAGGCAACTCGAGCGGCTTCCAGCAATACCACCGAGCGCCCGCGCGCCAGCAGTTCCAGGGCTACGCTCAGGCCCGCCAGGCCACCGCCGATGATGCATACATCGGCTCGTGTTTCGCCGGCCAAAGCCGGTCGTTGTGGGGCTGGACGCATGGTTCCGGTGTAGTAGTTGTTGCTGTAGCTGAACATCGGCTGGGTCATCCTTTTACTGGGCGTTGCATGTTCCACGGGCACGCGGGGGCCGCACGCCCTTCAGCTGAAGGGCGTTGGTCTGTGGGTGATGGGGTTACTGCACTTGCGTGAGGTCGGCGCCGTACCACTTCTCGGACAGCTGCTTCAACGTACCGTCGGCCTTCATGCTGTCGACGGCCTTGGCCAGTTCGGCATTGAAGGCGTCGTCGCCCTTGTCGGTGGCGATGGCCAGCGGTTCGTAGTAGGCGGGCTTGCCCTGCACCGGCGCAATCGGGTAACCGGCCTTGATCGCACCCATGATGGTCGGCAGCGGCGACAGTGCGGCATCCAGGCGCGTGCCGTTGCCCATGCGCAGGTCATCCAGCGGGCCCATGCTGTCGCCGTAGGTCTGCACATCGCCAGGCTCCACGGTGTAGCTGAACGCAGGTACGTCCGCCGCGTCGATCTTCAGCCGGCGGTTGATGTAGTCCTCGGAGGTAGTGCCAGCCTCGACGCCGATGGTCTTGCCGTTGAGGTCGGCAGCGCTGGCGCCGGCGGCATCCTTGTGCACGGCGAACATGTAGGGGGTGTAATAGTAGATGGCCGGGAAGTCGAGTACGCGGCCACGCTCGGTGGTAGGCGTCATCGACCCGACCGACAGGTCCCAGCGGCTGGCCCAGCGCCCGGCAGTGATGATGCCGTACTCGGGGGTGACAAAGGCTACGGTGGTGCCCATGCGCTTGCCGATTTCGTTGGCAACATCGATGTCGAAGCCCTTGAGGGTGTTGTCCTCGCCAAGGAACGACTGCGGTGGCCAGTTGGCGGCGGTGGCCACTTTCATGACCTTGCTCTGGTGGATGCGATCCAGGGTGGCGCCCGCCCAGGCGGCACCGGTCATCAGGGCCAGGCTGCCGGCGACGGCGGTGAGTGCGAACAAGCGTGCAAGTGGGTTCATTCGATAAGTCTCCGGGTATGCAATTGTTGTTGTGGTGTTGGCACAGCGGTAGACACAGGCCTCAGTGGCTGAGAATCTGCGAAAGGAACTCCCTGGCGCGGGCATGGCGCGGGTTGTCGAAGAAGTCGTTGGGCCGGGCCTGCTCGATGACCTGGCCCTGGTCCATGAAGATGATGCGGTCGGCAACCCGTCGGGCGAAGCCCATTTCGTGGGTGACACAGAGCATGGTGATGCCATCCTGGGCCAGCTCACCCATCACATCGAGCACTTCCTTGACCATCTCCGGGTCCAGTGCCGAAGTGGGTTCGTCGAACAGCATGATCCGCGGCTTCATGCACAACGCGCGAGCAATGGCTACCCGCTGTTGCTGGCCACCGGAAAGCTGACCGGGGAACTTGTCGGCCTGGCTGGCGATGCGAACCCGCTCCAGGTACTCCAGGGCCAGGGCGCGGGCCTGGGCCTCGCTGAGCTTGCTGACCAGGCGCGGCCCGAGCATCAGGTTTTCCAGCACGGTCAGGTGCGGGAACAGGTTGAACTGCTGGAACACCATGCCGACCTGGCGGCGAATGGCGGCCACGCTGGCGGCATCACGGTCCAGCGGGTTGCCGGCGATCAGCACCTGGCCTTTCTGAAAGTCCTCCAGCAGGTTCAGGCAGCGAATCAGCGTGGACTTGCCCGAGCCTGACGGGCCGCAGACCACCACGATCTCGCCGCTGGCTATTTCCAGATCGATACCCTTGAGTACGTGAAACTCGCCGTACCATTTCTGCAGACTGCGGATCGACACGGCGGCCTGGGTGGCAGCGGGGGTGACTACTTGATTCATCGTGATGCTCCTCGATCAGCGGTGGGCGCGGTCGAAACGTTTTTCCAGGCGCGACTGCACGGTTTCGAGCAGGATCGACAGCACCCAGTACAGGACGGCGGCGGTAATCAGCATTTCCAGGTGGCGGAATTCCGCGCGGCCCTGGGTGCGGGCCAGGAACATCAATTCCCACACGCCGATCACCGACACCAGCGAGCTGTCCTTGAGCATGGAGATGAACTGGTTGCCGGTGGGCGGGATGATCAGGCGCATCGACTGCGGCAGGATCACCCGGGTCATCGCCTGGAAGGGTGTCAGGCCAATCGCTCGCGAGGCTTCCCACTGCCCGCGCGGGATGCTGCTGATGCCGGCGCGGAAAATTTCCGTCATGTAGGCGCCATAGCACAGCGACAGGGCCAGGATGCCCGCCGGCACTGCACCGACCACATAGCCGAGTTGGGGGATGCCGAGATAGATCAGGTAGATCTGGATCAGCAGCGGTACACCGCGGAAGAACGAGGTATAGAAACTGGCGATGGCGATGGCGAAGCCGTTGGACGACAAGCGTGCAGTGGCACCCATCAGGGCCAGGACGAAGGCGATGGCGATCGAGATCGTGGACACGTAGACGGTGGTGAACACCCCTTGGGTGATCATGAAGCCGACCTTGCTGGCAATGAAGCTGTAGGACAGGTCGAAGGTGTCGAAGAACAGCAGGAACAGCAGCAACAGTTCGAACCAGACGGTGATCACCTGGGCCCGTAGCGCAAAGCGGCCGAGGATGAACAGATTCAGTACCAGGGTGATGGCCAAGGTCCCGGCCACGGCCATGTTGCGCAGTAGCGGTGCCTGCAGGTCGAGCACGATCGGGCCCATCAGCCGGGCCAGGCTACCGTCGCCCACGCCGTAGAGCAGGGCGAGTGCAAAGATTACGGTGGTGGCCAGGGCCATGAACGCAGGGTTGTCGGTCGCACGCGGTTTGACGATGTGGTCTCTGTACATGGGGTCGTGCCTCACGGAGCTGGGCTCGTTTGTTGTTGTGAGGCCATTGTAGGGAGGCGAAGCGCAGGCAAGAACCTGACGAATTGCAACGATTTACAGGTTTGTATTGGCATTTGGTGGGAGCATTACCTGACATTTGCTGCCTGTCCCGGTCAAATCGTCTGCCACCGGTTGCGCGGGTATTCGCGGCTAAAGCCGCTCCCACAGGGATCACTGCAGGCTTGCGGTATGCACTCCCCCTGTGGGGGTGGCTTTAGCCGCGAAGAAGGCCGGCACAGGCTGGCTTCAACGCTCCAGGTAATGGGTCTGCGCGGCAAAATCGATGAAGCGCTTGCTGGCCAGCGACAGGTATTCCCCCGAGCGCCAACACAAGCGGAAGCTCATCTGCTGCGCTGGCTGGAACGGTACGCCGACGATGCCCGGCGTGCGCTGTTGCACCGAGCGCAGCAGGGTCGCCACGCCCATGTTGTCCAGCGCGGCCTGCACCACCAGCGACACGAAGTTGCTCTGCAGCGCTACCTGGTAAGTGATGCCATGTTCGGCGAAGAACGCGTCCAGCAGGTGGCGCTGCACGAAGGTGCGGTCGAATACCACCATGTCGGTATTGCGCAGGTCCTCGGCCGTGAGAAAGGCCTTGCGGGCATAGGGATGGTCAGGGTGCATGCACGCCAGCATCTCGTCGCTGCCCAGCAGGATCGATTCCTTGTCGGGCGGCACGCGCCTGGACTCCAGCAACGCCAGGTCGATTTCCCGTTGTTCCAGGCGATGGCCGATGTCCTCGGCACTGCCTTCGAACACGGTCATGGCAATGCCCGGGTACAGCTTGCGGAAGGCGTTCATCAACCCGGGTACATAGTGCAGGCCGAACATTGGCGGGATACCCAGGCGCACTTCGCCGCGCTTCAGGTCGGCCATGTCGCGCAGTTCTTGCCGGGCAACATCCATTTCGCGCAGTGCCGATTCGATACGTGGCAGAAACCGTTCGCCCTCGGCCGTCAGGAGGACTTTGCGCGTGGTGCGGTTGAACAGGGTCACGCCCAGTTCTTCTTCAAGACGGGTAACGGCCATGCTCAGTGCCGGCTGGGCGATATGCAGGTGCTGCGCGGCTTTGGTGAAGCTGCCTTGGCGGACGATTTCGACGCAGCAGCGCAATGCCTTGAGGTTCATCGAGGGGGTTTACCGTTCATAACAAACTGTGATGCCAAGCATCATAACAATATATTTATTATTATTAACCAGAGGGCCTACGATGCGCGCCACTGAGACATCCTGAAACATCTCAGTCACGCAGCTTAATAATCTGCAATCCCACAAAGATTTTGAGGTAGTACCCCAAATGGCCAAGGCCGCCGATGTCGTTGTGCAATGCCTGGAAAACGAAGGTGTCGAGTATGTGTTCGGCATTCCCGGTGAGGAAAACCTCGACCTGCTCGAATCCCTGCGCAAGTCGAAGATCAAGCTGGTACTGACCCGTCACGAGCAGTCCGCAGGTTTCATGGCTGCCACCTATGGCCGCCTGACCGGCAAGACCGGCGTCAGCCTGTCGACCCTCGGCCCTGGCGCCACCAACCTGGTCACCGCCAGCGCCTACGCCTACCTGGGCGGCATGCCGATGATGATGATCACCGGCCAGAAGCCGATCAAGAAGTCCAAGCAGGGTCGCTTCCAGATCATCGACGTGTGCGGCATGATGGACCCCATCACCAAGTACACCCACCAGTTCGCTTCCGCCGACAACATCCCGTCGCGCATGCGCGAAGCCTTCCGCCTGGCCGAAGAAGAAAAGCCGGGTGCCGTGCACCTGGAGCTGCCAGAAGACATCGCCGCCGAGCAGACCGACGCACTGCCTATCCCGCCAAGCCTGCACCGCCGCCCGCTGGCCGAGCACGTGGCGATCGACGCTGCCGTGCAAAAGTTGCTGAACGCCCGCAACCCGATCCTGGTGATCGGCGCCGGCGCCAACCGCAAGATGACCGCCAAGGTCCTCAAGCAACTGATCGACAAGACCGGCATCCCGTTCATCACCACCCAGATGGGCAAAGGTGTGGTCGACGAGCGTCACCCACGCTTCCTGGGCAACGCCGCACTGTCGTCGGGTGACTTCGTGCACCGCGCCGTCGAAGCCGCCGACCTGATCGTCAACATCGGCCACGACGTGATCGAAAAGCCGCCGTTCTTCATGGTCCGTGGCGGCACCGAAGTCATCCACATCAACTTCCGCTCTGCCGAAGTCGATGCCGTGTACTTCCCGCAGGTGGAAGTGATCGGCGACATCGCCAACGCCGTGTGGCAGATCAGCGAAGCGCTGAACGACACTTCGCACTGGGACTTCACCCGCCTGATGGCGATCCGTGAAGCCAACGAAGCACAGATCGCCGAAGGTGCCGACGACAACCGCTTCCCGGTCTACCCGCAGCGCATGGTCGCCGACATCCGTCGCGTGCTGCCGTCCGAAGGCATCGTTGCCCTGGACAACGGCATCTACAAGATCTGGTTCGCCCGCAACTACAAGGCGCACAAGCCAAACACCGTGCTGCTGGACAACGCCCTGGCGACCATGGGCGCCGGCCTGCCATCGGCCATGGCGGCGCACCTGGTGCACCCGGACCGCCCGGTTATTTCGGTTTGCGGCGACGGTGGCTTCATGATGAACAGCCAGGAGCTGGAAACGGCTGTGCGCCTGGGCATGCACATCACCGTGGTGATCCTGCGTGACGACGGCTACGGCATGATCCGCTGGAAGCAGGCCAACATGGGCTTCACCGATTTCGGCCTGGACTACGGCAACCCGGACTTCGTCAAATACGCCGAAGCCTATGGTGCCAACGGCCACCGCGTGGAAAGCGCCGAAGGCCTGCTGCCGCTGCTCGAGCACTGCATCAAGACCCCAGGCGTGCACGTGATCGACTGCCCGGTCGATTACAGCGAAAACGACCGCATCCTCAACAGCGAACTGCGTGAGCGCGCGCTGGCGGTGTAAGGCCTGAAAGGATCGGCGCCACCGTAGGGCTGGCGCCGATTCCCTGTTTTCTGATGCAAGCCAGTCAAGCCGATTGGGGCCGCAAAGCGGCCTTACCCCGGCCCTTGCACCGATGGCGGAGTCTTCTACGCTCTGAAGGGGGCAGGGGGAGCCGCTATTCATGGATAGAACGAGCAGAACGAGCGCGCGATACATAGGCATTCGCGGTCTGATGCTGTGGCTGCTGTCGACCAGCGTCCTGGTCACGCTGGCCACCTGCCTGGTCGTTGCCTACGGGGTGATGCGTGACTCGTTGATCCACTCGGCACTGGAATCGCACAAGGCCTATGCCTACAAGGTGGCGTCCAGTATCGACCAGTTCATCCATTCGGTGCATGAGCGCCTGCAATACAGCAGCCAACTGATCGGGCAGGACTTCACCAACCGCGCCCTGGTGACAAGCGAAGCGAAACGCCTGCAGGCGCAGGATTCCGAGCTTCAGATCGTGATCATTGCCGATGCCTCGGGGAACATACTCGATGGTTACCCGCACCTGGACTTCGCGAAAACCTTGAAACTCGGTGAAGCCGCCAGGCGAGCGGCAAGCGCCGGACGCCCGTTGGTCAGCCAGGCGTTCACCTCACCTGACGGCCATTTCAGCGTTTTCATCTCCAACCCCATTCGCGATGGCCAAGGCAACGTGCTCGGCTTGATCGGGGGCGTGGTGAACCTGCGAGAAGGTGGGGTAATGAGCATCCTTATCGGTGGGCATCAGCTCGCCGACGCATTTGCGTTCGTCGTCGACGAGAACCTGCAGGTCCTGTATCACCCGGATCCCACCAGGCTGGGGGTGGTGCTGGACTCCAGCGCAACTGCCCATGCGGCCTTGCGAGGGGGCGAGGGGGAACTGGAAGCGACTGACTATCGAGGCATACCGATGTTGGCCGGGTATGCCGAGGTCAAGGCCGCGCACTGGGCGGTGGTGACCCAGCAACCGCGGGAGGACGCGCTGCACCCGTTGCGTAACCTGATGCATGACACATTGTTGAAACTGCTGCCCGTGAGCCTGTTCGGGCTGTTGCTGATACTGGCGGTGTCCACCTGGGTTACCCGCCCACTGCGGCAATTGGCCAACAGTGCGCAACACGTGCCTGAACTCGGTGCCAGCCGGGAATTGCACGCGCTGAATGCCTGGTACGCCGAGGCTGCGGCCATTCGCAGTGCGCTGGTGGCCGGGGTGCAGTTACTGGACTTGAAGATCAGCAACCTGAACCACGCTGCGGAAAGTGACCCGCTGACCGGGCTGGTCAACCGCCGGGGCATGAACGCGGCGTTGGCGATCCTCGACCAGCGCGAGCAGCAGTATTGTGCGCTGGCGCTGGATATAGACCACTTCAAGCGGGTTAACGATACATGGGGGCACGATGTCGGGGATGTCGCCCTGCAGCATATCGCGGGCATCATCCAGTCCTGTTCACGCGCAGGCGACCTGGCTTGCCGGGCCGGCGGGGAAGAGTTCTGCCTGCTGTTGCCGGATACCAGCCTGCAGGTGGCAACCGACATTGCCGAACGCATCCGCACCACAATCGCTGCCAGCCCGCTGGACCAGGTCGGTGCGATGACGATTTCCATCGGGGTAGCCGGCCGTACGTCCGCCGAGCAAACGTCCGCCGCCATTCTCAAGTGCGCGGATGAGCGTTTGTACAGGGCGAAGGACGCCCGGCGCAATCGGGTGGTAAGCGCGGGATGATCGCCGGCCCGCGAAGAGGATTACAAATGTAACCTCCGCGCGGGCCTTCGACAGGGCCTTACGGTTGCTCTCGCAGGTTGTGTAGCGCTATTGGGCCTTTGCCAAGGCACTGCGCACCAGGCCCCTCAAGGTCGAGGTCGACGATGACCGGATCTTCCTCATCGATGGGCCGCTCAGGCTTCCTCGAAGTGCATCTCCGGGGGCTTGCGCCTGAAACCACGGGTGATCACGGTCAGGTAGAGCACCCCGAGGCAGAGCCAACCTGCCCCCAGGTAGATCGCCAGGTGATCAAGACTCGCCATCAGCCACAAGGTGGAGGCAAAGCCCACCAGGGGGAACGCCAGGTACATCAGCAGCGCGTTGGCACCACGCTGTTGCATGGCACCCCAGTAGTGGAAGATCACCGCCAGGTTGACCAGGCTGAAGGCGAGAAACGCCCCGAAGTTGATGAACGAGGTGGAGGTCGTCACGTCCATGCGCAAGGCGAGCAGGGCGACCACCCCGCACAGGATGATGCTGGGCACTGGCGTGCTGAAGCGTTCGCTCAGCTTGCCGAAGAGTGCCCTGGGCAGCACACCATCACGTCCCATCGCATACAGCAGCCGGGAGGCGCTGGCTTGCGCCGACAGGCCCGAAGTGAACTGGCCGACAATCAGCCCCAGCAGGAAGGTGCTGACGAAGATGTCGCCACCGATGTTCTGGGCAATTTCATAAGCCGCCGCGTCGGCGTTGGCAAAGTCTGTGGACGGGTGAGCAAGCTGAACGAAGTAGCTGCAGGCGATGAACAGCCCACCGCCGATCAGGGTGATCAGCAGGATGGCTTTCGGGATGTTCTTGCGTGGTTCCTTGGTTTCTTCAGTCAGGGTGCTGACCGCGTCGAAGCCCAGGAATGAATAGCAGGCAATCGCCGCACCGCTCATGATCAGCGGCAACTGGGTGCCTTCCTTGTAGAACGGCTCGAGTGTCCACAGCGCCACCGTGGGGTCACCCCATACATAGTGCACCGCGAGTGCAACGAATGCCGCCAGCACCAGCAACTGGATGAACATCAACAGGCCATTGACGGTCTTGGCCAGCCGCAGACCGATCACATTGATCGTTGTGGTGATGCCAATGAATGCCAGCACCCAGATGGCTTGCGGCACGCCCGGGAACGCCGAGTGCAGATAGGCCGCGCCAATGAGCCAGATCGCCATGGGCAGGAACAGGTAGTCGAGCAACACCGCCCAACCGGTGATGAAGCCCAGCTGCGGGCTGATCGATTTGCGCACGTAGGTATAGGCGGACCCTGCGACCGGAAAGGCACGCGCCATGTGGCCGTAGCTCAAGGCGGTGAAGAGCATGGCGATGGCGGCAGCGAGGTAGGCTGCGGGTACCTTCCCTCCCGTCGTCTCGGCGAGGATGCCGAATGTGCCCAGAACGATGATGGGGGTCATGTAGGCGATGCCGAAAAGCACCACCGAGCCCAGCGAAAGCGTTCGCTTGAGTGTGGCCATTACTGCTTGCTCCAGCTTGTGATTGTTATTCAGAGTCGAACACGCTGCCGTCCCTGGCGGCCTTGCATTCCAGTAAGAGAGCCTGGAAGGGTGGAATATTCAGGAGGGGATGATCAGTTCGCGAAGGCCGTTGGCATGCTCGACCTGTTCACCCGGCAGCCGGATGCGGCGCTGGGCGATGTAGGTGTAATCGCGCCGCGACTGCTGCAGTTGCTCCATGCCCAGCTCGACGGTCATCCGGCACTCGCCCCGGCCGGCTTCGCACAGCAACTGGCCGTACGGGTCGACGACGGCACTGCCGCCAGCGAAAACCAGGCCGCCATCACCGTCGCCCACGCGGTTGACCATGACCGCAAAGGCCTGATTTTCCATGGCGCGTGCGGTGATGGCGGTTCTGTGGGTGGGCCCGTACGGGTCCATGTTGCCGTTGGTGACGATGATCAGTTCTGCGCCCAGCTGCCCCAGGGCACGGGCGGTTTCGGGGAATTCGATGTCAAAGCAGATCAGCAGGCCGACACGGATGCCTTTGAACAGGGCTGTCGCAAAACGGTCGCCTGGGGTGAAAACCCCGCAGTCCGATGCCCAAAGGTGAGTCTTGCGGTAGGTGAGCGCTACGCCTTCAGGTGTGACCAGCACGGTGGTGTTGTAGAAACGACCGTCGTCTGCGGCTTCGGCCATCCCGACGACCACGGCAACGTTTTGCGCTTGTGCAGCCTGTTGGACTGCCGTGATGCTCGGGCCATCCAGTGGCTCGGCGAGGCGGCGGATATTCTCTTCGGTCGGGAAGCCCATCAGTTGGGTTTCCGGGAAGACCAGCAGATCGGTATCGGCGCCGCAGTTGCCGATCGCCTCGATGGTGCGCTGCAGGTTGTACGCGGTATCGCCATCGCGACCGGCCAGTTGGACAAGCTCTACCTTCATTTCCAATCCTCGACTAACAGCTTCGACCGCCATGCCCTGGCGGCATGGGGTGTAAAAAACGATCCCGGTACAGGTTCGCTCAGCGTAAGCTAGCCCGGATTATGGGGTGGTCATCATGGCGGGGGGTATTACGCCCACGTGGTAACCCAACAGGGGTAGAGGATGAATCTTACGCTGCACGACATCGCCTGGCACCGATCGGTAGGCCAATTGATCGAAACCCTCGACAAGGACCACTTCTGGACAGCCCTGGTGCGGTTACTGAACGAGTACGTTGCCTGCGACAGCTGGGTTGCGCTGCTGTTTTCCGCTGGGCGCCCACAGGTGTTCGCCGAATGCCCCAGTGCAGACGGCAACCCTGATCCGCTGTTTCAGGATTATCTGAAGGGCCTGTACCTGCTGGACCCGTTCTACGTGGCCAGTCGGGAGTCGGCAGCGTCCGGCCTGGTGCGCCTGGCGGATGTAGCCCCTGAGTGTTTCGAGCAGACGGACTACTACCAGCGCTATTTCCGGCTTAACGTGGTTGCCGATGAAATTCAGTTCAACGTGCAGCTGGATGCGCAGCGCACGCTGTGCCTGTCGTTGGGTAGCAAACGCCGATTCAGCATCGAACAGGCCACCCTGCTGGAGCTGTTGCGGCCGTGGGTCACTGCGCTGATGCGCCAGCGCATGACCTTCGAGCGGGAGTTGCTGGAAGAGGCCACCAAGCCCGCACCGCACTGGCAAAGCCGCATGGAGGACAGGGTCGAGCAGATGGAGTCGCCATTGACCGGTCGTGAACTGGAGGTGGGGCGGCTGATGCTGAGTGGGTGTTCCAGCAAAGAAATCGCGCGCAAGCTTGAAATCTCCGTGGAAACAGTGAAAGTGCACCGCAAGCATATGTACAGCAAGCTGGGTATCAAATCGCAGTCGGAGCTGTTTTCGCTGTTTCTTCAGGCCCAGCTGGGTTGATTCACGCTGGCTGCATGCCCCAACTGGCTTGTGCTGAATGTTTTGTCACCTGGGGCCTGTGCTGCATCTTCAGATCTGACTGGTAATTAAAAATGACCCGCCCGCTGTTTGTTTCCATCGATGGGCCCAAGGGCACCGGCAAAACCACGCTTCTGGAGGCGGTTACCAAGGCCCTGAGGGCTGACAACAAGAAAGTGATCCGGCTTTGCGAGAAAAAAAGCGACCCCTACCGGGGAGAAACCATGGCCCTCGTCAATCAACTGGTCAGAAGCCCCTCCCGGGCCCTGGAAATGAGGGTATGCGAGCGCTTCGCCGAAAGCCGTGCCTGGATTTCCCGGCACGTGCTGCCCAGGCAGCCCGCGGGCAGCATCATCCTGATCGATCGCTGGTACCCGTCTGACGCCGCATTTCGGCGCAGCGTGGCGTTCGACGAGATCTTGCGCCTGAACCTCGAGCGAAATGTGCAAGTGCCCGATTTGCATGTCGGCGTTGTCACGCTCCCCGATACTTCATGGGCAAGGGCCGCGGCACGAACACGTGGGTTGGGCAGTACGGTGATCCATAGCCTGGACGAGCAGGTTGCCTGTACCGAGGCGTTCGAACGTGCGGTTGCGCAATACGGCTGGGTACTGTGCCGTAATGAAGGGGCCATCGAGGATGCAACGCGGCAGGTAGTGGCCGAGATCGATGGCGTGCTTCGGTGTATTGAGCGGGTTGGTGGGTGGCCTGTTCGCGATGGTAGCTGACTTCCAGCTTTCATCAGTGTTCGCCACGGGTATCGATACTGACCACCACCGACATTCCCGGTCGCAGGCGCCGAGCCTCCGGCTGGTCTGCATCCACGGTGATCCGCACCGGTATGCGCTGGGCAATCTTGACGAAGTTGCCCGTGGCATTGTCCGCCTGCAGCAAGGCGAACTCGGAGCCGGTGGCCGGTGATATCTGCTGCACATGCCCCTGCAGCTTCAAGTGTTTCAGCGCATCCACGGTGAAACTCACCGGCTGGCCAATGCGCACGTTGGCCATCTGGGTTTCCTTCATGTTGGCGATCACCCACAAGGTGTCGGGTACCAGCGCCATCAACTGCGCACCGGAATTTACATAGGCCCCCAGTCGCGTGCCGATCTGCCCAAGCTGGCCGTCGCGCGGGGCGGTGACACGGGTGTTGTCGAGATCGATGCGGGCCAGCTCCACGGCGGCCTTGGCGCTTTCCACCGAGGCCTCCAGCGCGGCCCGGTTGACCACCACGGTTTCGCGGTCCTGGCGGGCGATTTCCAGTGCCGCCCTGGCCTGGGCCAGGCTGGCGACAGCTGCGGCCTCGCTGGCCCGGGCCAGGTCCAGGTCGCGGCGCGACACCGAGCCGTCGCTGACCAGCGCCTGGTTGCGGCCGAGGTCGGCCCTGGCCTTGGCTGCCTGGGCAGCGGCATCGCCAATGGCCGCCTGGCGCTGCGCAATGGTGGCTTCGGCACTTTTACGTTGCTGCAGGTTGTTGGCCAGCGCCGCCTGTTGTTGCTGCAGCTGGGCGATGGCCTGAGCCAGGCGCTGCTTGTAGATGCGGTCGTCCAGTTGCACCAGCAGGTCGCCGGCCTTGACGAACTGGAAGTCGTGCACCGGCACATCGACGATATAGCCGCTCAGCTGCGGCCCGATGATGGTCACCTGGCCGCGCACCAGGGCGTTCTCGGTACTTTCGATGGCGCTGCTGAATGGCGGCAGGCGCCAGGCATAAAGCACCAGCAGGATACCGGCCAGGGCCACACAGGCGAAGCTGATCGACGACAGGATACGCACCCGCCGCGAACGCACCGGGCTGGTCGGCTCGCTGGGCGGCGTGGCGCCTTCCGGGGTTTCGGCAATGGCAGTGGTGGTCGTGGTGCGGGTGTCGTCGGTCATCGGGTGGGCGCGCCGGGGGTGGAGTCAGGGGAAATGGCCCGGCGTTTGGTGTGCCAGAGCCAGGTGCCACGGATGCAGATCCAGATCATGGTCAGGATAGCGATGCAGCCGATCAGCACGAACACATCGTTGTAGGCCATGATATTCGCCTCGCGGGTGGCGGCACTGGCCAACAGCCGCATGCCGGCTTCGCTGCGCAGCGCCGGGTCGGCAATGATGCCGCCGTAGCCGGCACCGCCGCTTTGCACGCGGGCCGTGACCAACGGTTCCAGGTAGCTGAGGCGGTCCATCAGGTGGCTGGAGTGGAATTTTTCTCGCCAGGTCTGGAAGGTGCCCAGCAGCGCCGCGCCAATCAGGCCGCCGAGGTTGTTGCAGATGCCGAACAGCACCGAGAAACTCACCAGGTTGCGTGGGTTGGCGCGCACATGGCTGATGCCCAGAGCCATGGATGGGCCGAGGAAGAAGGTGCTGCCGAACGCCAGCAGGAACTGGCTGAGGTACATCTGTGCCGGGCGGGTGAGGTTGCTCGAACTGCTGTCCATGAAGGCGCCGGTGGCCATGGCCAGCAGCGAGATGAACAGCGGGATCACCAGGTGGTTGGGGTTGATGGTGAGGGCACTGCTGGCCAGGCCGGCCACTGCGCCCAGCAGCATGACCGCGTACAGCGTGCGCATCTGTTCGCTGCCCATGTTCAGCGCCTGCAGGAAGCCGACCGCCCCGGTGGACTGCTCCGAGGTGACCATGCGGATCAGCACCACGCACAGGGCCAGGCGAATGATCGCGCCGCTGCCCAGCCAGCGGGTCATCAGCAGCGGGTTCTGGCGGTTGTGCTCGATGGCCAGGCCGCTGAAGATCAGTGCGATCGAGGCCGCCAGCGCCATGCCGATCCAGGGCGCCTCCAGCCACCAGTCGATACGCCCGAGTGACAGCACGGCGCACAGCAGGGCGGTGCCGCTGGCCATCAGCGAGAAGGTGAGAAAGTCCAGCGGCTCGAAGGTCTTGAAGCGGTCACCGGGGGGCAGCTTGAGCATCAGCACGCAACCCAGCGCAGCCAGTGCAAGGCCCAGTTCGAACAGGTACAGGCCGCGCCATTCGGCGATCTGCAGCAGGTCTTCGGAAAATATCCGTGCCAGTGGCAACGCCAGCTGCGAGGCGCCCAGGCCAAGCACCATCGCCTTCAGCCGCCATTGCGCCGGGAACGCCTGGATCATGTAGTACAGCCCCAGCGAGCTGAGCGCGGCACCGACCATGCCATGGGCCGCCCGCACTGCGATGGCCGAGTTGAGGTCGTTGACCAGCAGGTGGGCGAAGGTGACCAGGGCATAGAGCACCAGGAACACCTCGGTGAACGCGCGCAGGCCGAATTGCTGGCGAAACTTCACCAGCAGCAGGTTGATGGACACGTTGGTCATTACGTAGGCAGCCGGCAGCCAGGCCATTTCCGCCGTGGTTGCGCCCAGCGCACCTTGCAGGAACACCAGGTTGGCGGTGACCAGCGCGTTGCCCAGCCCACCGGTGATCGCCACCAGCAGCCCGACGACGCCGTAGGCCAGGCGCTTTGCGGGCGTGTGCAGGGGCGTGGAGGGGGAGCCCGGCAAGCTGGGCTTTTCGTGGGGGAGCCACTGGCGGGGGGCGTATTTGTCCATGGGGCAGACTGTACTTGAGGGCGCCGAGGGATGAAAACAGTCTATCGCCTGCACTGGCCTCTTCGCGGGTAAACCCGCTCCCACAGGTACTGCACAGCTTGCAAGATCTGTGGTGACCCTGTGGGAGCGGGTTTACCCGCGAAGAGGCCGGTGCAGGCGCTACAAGGCCTTGGCCAGAAACTCCGCAGTGCGGCTTTCGGCACACCCGGCCACCACCTGTGGCGTACCGCTGACCACCACCTGGCCCCCGGCATCCCCGGCCCCCGGCCCGATGTCGATCACCCAGTCGCTCTGCGCCACCACTCGCATGTCATGCTCGACCACCACCACGCTGTGCCCGCCATCGACCAGGCGGTTGAGCTGCACCAGCAGCCGGTCGATGTCCTGCGGGTGCAAGCCGTTGGTAGGTTCGTCCAGTACATACAACGTCGCCCCGCGGGCCATGCGTTGCAGCTCGGTGGCCAGCTTGATGCGCTGCGCCTCGCCGCCGGACAGTTCGGTGGCCGGCTGGCCCAGGCGCAGGTAGCCCAGGCCGATGTCCTGCAGCACCTGCAGGCAGCGCCGCGCCGCAGGCTGTTCGGCAAACACCTGCAGGGCCTGGTCGACCGTCAGCTGCAGCACCTGGGCAATGTTCATGCCCTGCCAGCTCACCGCCAGGGTTTCCGGGTTGTAGCGGGCGCCATGGCAGGTCGGGCAGGGCGCATAGACGCTGGGCATGAACAGCAACTCGACGCTGACGAAGCCTTCGCCCTCGCAGTTCTCGCAGCGCCCCTTGGCAACGTTGAAGGAGAAACGCCCGGCATCGAAGCCTTTTGCCTTGGCCTGTTCGGTAGCGGCGAACAGCTTGCGCACATGGTCGAACAGGCCGGTGTAGGTGGCCAGGTTGGAGCGGGGCGTACGGCCGATCGGCTTCTGGTCGACCTGCACCAGGCGCCTGATGCTGCCAAGGCCGGCGCTCACATGCCCGCCGCTGGCCTGTTCGGGTTCATCTTCCAGGTTCTGTTCTTCGGGCTCGTTGCGCTGGGCGGCATGGCCCAGGTGCGCACCCACCAGCTCCAGCAGGGCCTGGCTGACCAGGCTCGACTTGCCCGAACCGGAAATACCGGTGACGGCGGTAAAGCAGCCCAGCGGGAATTGCGCACTGAGGTTGTTCAGGTTGTTGCGGCTGATGCCTTCGAGCTTCAGCCAGTCGCGGGCCTGGCGTGGTGTGCGCGTGGTCTGGGACGGTGCACTGAACAGGTAGGCACGGGTACTCGACTGCTCGACCTCGGCCAGGCCCTTGGGCGGCCCGCTGTAGAGGATGGTGCCGCCATGCTCGCCAGCGGCAGGCCCTACATCCACCAGCCAGTCGGCGCGGCGCATGGTGTCCAGATCATGTTCCACCACATAGACCGAATTGCCAGCGTGCTTCAGGCGCTGCAGCGCCTCGAACAGGGCTTCGCTGTCGGCCGGGTGCAAACCGGCCGAAGGCTCGTCGAGCACATAGATCACGCCGAACAGTTGCGAATTCAGTTGTGTGGCCAGGCGCAAGCGCTGCAGCTCGCCAGAGGACAGGGTCGGCGTGCTGCGCTCCAGGGCCAGATAACCCAGGCCCAGGTCGAGCAGGGTGTCGATGCGCTCGAGCAGCTCGTTGGCGATGCGTTGGGCAGCCAGGCGCTTTTCCAGGGTCAGGTCGTCCTGCTGTTGTGCCAGGTAGTCTGCTGCCGCCACCTTGCGCAACACCTCGGCCAGCGCCTGCAGCGACAGGTGCGACAGCTCGGCGATGTCCAGGCCGGCGAAGGTCACCCCCAGCGCCTCGCGCTTCAGGCGCTTGCCTTGGCACAGCGGGCACGGGCTGGGGCGCATGAACTGGGCAACGCGCTTGCGCATCTGCGCGCTTTGCGAGTGCATGAAGGTGTGCAGCACGTACCGCCGGGCACCCATGAACGTGCCCTGGTAGCTGGGCTCTAGCTTGCGCTTGAGGGCGGCGCGGGTCTGCGCCGGGGTCAACCCGGCATACACCGGCGCGGTGGGTGTTTCTTCGGTGAACAGGATCCAGTCACGCTGCGCCTGTGGCAGGTCGCGCCAGGGGATATCGACGTCGTAGCCTAGCGTCACCAGAATGTCGCGCAGGTTCTGGCCCTGCCAGGCCATCGGCCACGCCGCCACGGCGCGCTCGCGGATGGTCAGCGACGGGTCGGGGACCATGGTCGCTTCGTCCACTTCGTAGACCCGGCCCATGCCATGGCATTCCGGGCAGGCGCCCTGCGGCGTGTTGGGCGAGAAATCCTCGGCATACAGCATCGCCTGGCCGGCTGGGTAGTGGCCGGCGCGGGAGTAGAGCATGCGGATCGAACTGGACAGGGTGGTCACGCTGCCCACCGAAGAACGTGCACTCGGCGTGCCGCGTTGCTGCTGCAGGGCCACGGCCGGGGGCAGGCCTTCGATGGCGTCGACATCCGGCACGCCAACCTGGTCGATCAGGCGTCGCGCATAGGGCGCGACCGACTCGAAGTAGCGGCGCTGGGCTTCGGCGTAGAGAGTGGAGAAGGCCAACGAGGACTTGCCCGAGCCGGACACGCCGGTGAATACCACCAGTGCGTCACGGGGAATATCGACATCGATGTTCTTGAGGTTGTGCTCGCGGGCGCCACGGACGCGGATGAAGCCGGTGGGGGTGGTGGGGCGTGGGGGCATGACGCAGTCCTTGGCTTTGGCTGAACAGTGCGCTCAAGGTAACAGCAAAGGCACGACTTTGTGTTCCACCGTGTGAAACCAGATTCGATTGTGCTCCCAGCTTCCTCGCGCTTATCTGTCAGCCAAGCACGACCTGCCTTACCCGTCGTGACCTCAAGGCGAACAACAAGAACGGGAATCCACCCGCGCGAGGAGACTCTACATGTCCCGACATCAGCACATCCTGGCCTGGCTGAACGATGTGGCCAGCGACCTGCACGCAATCCGTCACGATATCCACGCTCACCCGGAACTGGGTTTCGAAGAAAGCCGCACTTCAGCGCTGGTTGCCCGACTGCTCGAAGAATGGGGCTATGAAGTGCACACCGGCATCGGCAAGACCGGCGTGGTCGGCGTACTGCGCAGCGGCAGCAGCCCACGCCGCCTGGGCCTGCGCGCCGACATGGACGCGCTGCCCATCCACGAAGCCACCGGCGCAGCGTACAGCAGCCAGCACCAAGGCTGCATGCACGCCTGCGGCCATGACGGGCATACCACCATGCTGCTTGGCGCCGCGCGCTACCTGGCGGCGACCCGGCAGTTCGACGGGACGCTGACGCTGATCTTCCAACCGGCCGAGGAGGGCCAGGGTGGCGCCGAGGCAATGCTGGCCGATGGTTTGCTGGAGCGCTTCCCTTGCGATGCACTGTTCGGCATGCACAACATGCCCGGGCTACCGGCCGGGCACCTGGGCTTTCGCGAGGGGCCGATGATGGCCTCGCAAGACCTGCTCACGGTGACCCTCGACGGGGTTGGCGGCCATGGCTCGATGCCGCATCTTACCGTCGATCCGCTGGTGGCGGCGGCCAGTGTGGTGATGGCCCTGCAAACCGTGGTGGCGCGCAATATCGATGCGCAGGAGGCGGCCGTGGTTACCGTCGGCGCCTTGCAGTCCGGCGAAGCGGCCAACGTGATCCCGCAGCAGGCGCTGCTGCGCCTGAGCCTGCGCGCGCTGAACGCCGAGGTACGGGCGCAGACCCTGGAGCGGGTGCGGGCCATTATCGTCAGCCAGGCCGAGAGCTTTGGCTGCCGCGCCACCATCGAACATCGCCCGGCCTACCCGGTGTTGGTCAACCATGCCGCGGAAAACGCCTTCGCCCGGCAGGTGGGGGTGGAGCTGCTCGGTGCCGAGGCAGTGGATGGCAACACCCGCAAGCTGATGGGCAGCGAAGACTTCGCCTGGATGCTGCAACGCTGCCCGGGCGCCTACCTGTTCATCGGCAATGGCGTATCGCGGCCGATGGTGCACAACCCGGCCTACGACTTCAATGACGACATCCTGCTGACCGGCGCCGCCTACTGGGGCGCGCTGGCAGAGCGCTGGCTCGCGCCCGCCTGACCTTCCTGTTGACGACTGCCGCTGGAACCCGGGCGCGACCGCGCCTGGGCGATCACCCAATCATTGTGTGGAGTGTTTCCTATGCAGACTTCGAGCACCGGCGTGTCGCGTACCCGGCAAGTGGTCGCCGCCGTCATCGGCAACGCCCTGGAGTGGTATGACTTTATCGTGTACGGCTTTCTGGCCAGCATCATCGCCCGGCAGTTCTTCCCCTCCGACGACGAATACGCCTCGCTGCTGATGGCCCTGGCCACCTTCGGCGTCGGCTTTTTCATGCGCCCGGTGGGCGGCGTGCTGCTGGGCATGTATTCCGACCGCAAGGGCCGCAAGGCGGCGATGCAGATGATCATCCGGCTGATGACCGTGTCGATTGCCATGATCGCCTTTGCCCCCGACTACCTGGCCATCGGCATGGCCGCGCCGCTGCTGATCGTGGTGGCGCGCATGCTGCAGGGTTTTGCCACCGGCGGCGAGTACGCCAGCGCCACGGCCTTCCTGGTGGAGAGCGCACCGGCCCAACGCAAGGGCCTGTATGGCTCGTGGCAGCTGGTGGGGCAGTGCCTGGCGGTGTTCTCCGGGGCGGCGATGGTGGCCCTGGTCACCCACTTGTGCACGCCTGCGGCGCTGGACAGCTGGGGCTGGCGTATCCCGTTCGTGCTCGGCCTGCTGATCGGCCCGGTGGGGCTGTGGATTCGCAAGCACATGGAAGAGCCCGAGGAATTCATCGAGGCGCGCCGCCAGGCCAAGGGCCAGTCGCCCAGCCTGTGGCAGGTGCTGCGTGAGCATCGGCGCAGCCTGTTGGTATCGATGGGCCTGGCCTGTGGCGCGACGGTGTCGTTCTACGTGGTGCTGGTGAACATGCCGACCTTCGCCCACAAGAACCTCGGCCTGCCGCTGGACCAGGTGCTGCTGGTGCAGATGCTTGCCGTTGGGCTGATGACCGTGGTGATCCCGCTGTCCGGGGCGTTGTCTGACCGGCTGGGGCGGCGCCCGGTGCTGATGGCCTTCACCCTGGCGTTCTTCGTCATGGTCTACCCGTTGTATGTGTGGGTGGCTGCCGCGCCGTCGCTGGAGCGCCTGCTGGTGATGCAGCTGCTGCTGTGCACCGCCATCGGTGGCTTCTTCGGGCCGGCGCCCACGGCCCTGGCCGAGCAGTTCCCGGTCGAGGTGCGTTCTACCGGTGTGTCGGTGGCCTATAACGTGGCGGTGATGGTATTCGGCGGCTTCGCCCCGTTGATCGTCACCTGGCTGAGCAAGGTACTCGGCACCCCGGTGGCGCCATCGTTCTATGTGCTGTTCGCCTGCCTGCTGACACTGCTGGGCACCTATTGCCTGAAAGAAGCCCCACGCGCGGGCAAGCCTGCTGCTTTCAACCTTGGAGTGAAACCGTGATGCCGCTAGCCATCGACCCCATCGTTGCCCTCGATGCCGAGGCATTGTCCCGGGCCATCCATGCCCGCCAGATGTCGTGCCGGGAGGTGATGCAGGCTTATCTGGCGCATATCGAACGCTTCAACCCGCAGGTCAATGCGCTGGTGTCGCTGCGCCCGGCCGAGGCACTGCTGGCCGAGGCCGATGAGCGTGACCGCGAGTTGGCCCGTGGTCATTCGCGCGGCTGGATGCATGGCATGCCCCAGGCGATCAAGGACCTGGCCGCCACTGCCGGGCTGCGCACCACCCTGGGCTCGCCGCTGTTCGCCGAGCAGGTGCCCGATCAGGATGCAATCAGCGTGGCGCGGGTGCGGGCCAGTGGGGCGCTGATCGTGGGCAAGAGCAATGTGCCCGAATTCGGCCTTGGTTCTCAGACCTACAACACCCTGTTCGGCACCACCACCAACGCCTACGACCCGGACAAGGTGGCCGGAGGCAGCAGCGGCGGGGCGGCGGCGGCGCTGGCCATGCGCCTGCTGCCGGTCGCCGATGGCAGCGACATGATGGGCTCGCTTCGCAACCCGGCGGCATTCAACAACGTGTATGGCCTGCGCCCGTCGCAGGGCCGTGTTCCCCACGGGCCGGCGCCGGAACTGTTCGTGCAGCAGCTGGCCACCGAGGGGCCGATGGGCCGCAGCGTGGTGGATGTGGCGCGGCTGCTGTCGACCCAGGCGGGCTTCGATGCGCGGGCGCCGTTGTCGCTGGGTGAGGGCCGGGGCGATTTCGCCGCCGGGTTGCAGCGCGATTTCCGCGGCGTGCGGGTTGGCTGGCTGGGCGACTACGACGGTTACCTGGCGATGGATGACGGGGTGCTGAGCCTGTGCGAAGCGGCCCTGGCGGACTTCGCCGAACTGGGCTGCCGGGTCGAGGCCTGCCAGCCGGCGTTCGACCTGGCGCGCTTGTGGCAATGCTGGCTGACCCATCGCCACTTCCTGGTGCACGGCAACCTTGGTGCGGCCTATGCCGACCCTGGCAAGCGCTCGCTGCTCAAGCCCGAGGCGCAGTGGGAGGTGGAGGGTGGCCTGCAACTGAGCGCGACGGCGGTGTACCAGGCTTCGGTGGCCCGCAGCGACTGGTACCGCGCGCTGGGCAAGCTGTTCGAGCGTTACGATTACCTGCTGTTGCCATCGGCCCAGGTGTTCCCTTTCGATGCACGGCAACCTTGGCCAACGGTTGTCGGGGGGCGGACAATGGACACCTATCACCGCTGGATGGAAGTGGTGATAGGGCCGACCCTGGCCGGCTTGCCGAGCATCAGCGTACCGGTCGGTTTCAACGCTGCCGGGTTGCCGATGGGTCTGCAGATCATCGGCCCGGCCCAGGCCGACCATGCGGTGTTGCAGCTGGCCCACGCCCATGAGCAGCTCACCCGTTGGGTAGCGCGGCGCCCGCCCCGGAGCCTGCAAACGCCATGAAACTGCTGGGCAGGCGCGGATCTTGCTGGCTATCCTGACCATCCAGCTACAGGGAGGTCACACTCATGGGTATCACGGCAGACAGTGGCGGCGTGCGTTCGGTGGAGCGGGCGCTGGCCATCGTCGACCTGCTGGGCGAACACCAGGCGCTGGGCCTGGAAGAACTGCATTACCTGACCGCGCTACCCAAGGCCACGGTGTCGCGCATGCTCGCCACCTTGCAGGAGCAGGGCTGGGTCTACCGCGGCCTCAGCGACCGGCGTTACCGGCTGTGTGCGCGGCGCCTGTTCGGCGACCGCCAGCTGCGTTTCAAACGGCGCCTGGTGGAACACGCAGCGCCCATGTTGCTGGAGTTGAGCGAGCGCACCGGGCTGGTGGCCGACCTGTCGTGTTTCGACGGCGAGCGGCTGGAGGTGATGGAAAGCGCCATCCCCCAGGTATTGCGCAAGCGCTACCCGCACACCTGCCAGATCGTCGGGCACCATGCCAGCCTTTTCCACTCGGCGATGGGGCGGGCGTGCCTGGGTGAGTTGGCGGTTGATGAAGTGCAGCGCCTGGCGGCCCATGAGCGGGTGGGCGACGAGACGGTGCTGCGCGATATCGAGGAAGAAGCGAACAAAGGGTTCGGCCAGCGCACCGAAGGGCACTGGGAGTACCCGGTGCGCTTGCCGTTCCTGATCCGCGCGATAGCCCTGCCGGTGCATGCCGAAGGGCGCCTGGCCGGGAGCATTGCCTTGCACTGGCCGCTGGACCAGGCGCCGGTGGAACGGGTGTTGAACCTGCACCTGAACAGCCTGGCGACAACGGTGGGGGAGGTGCAGCGGGCCTTGGTGGTTTGAGTCAGCCTGTACCGGCCACTTCGCGGGCTTGCCCGCTCCCACAGGTACCGAGCAGGTCTCAGGCAATGCACCATCCCTGTGGGAGCGGGCGAGCCCGCGAAGAGGCCAGTGCAGCAAACAACAAAAGAAGCTGTGTCCGAGGCCCCTCAGCGCTCCAGGCTGTACATCCGGCACTCCGCCAGCAGCGCCAGCAGGTTCGGCTCACGCTCCCGCGCCTTGAGGAACACCACGCCGATATGCTGCTGCAAGCGATATTGCGGCTTCAGGGCAATCAACCTGACCCGGTTTTCGTACACCGCCGCGATCCGCCCGGGCAGCAGGGCAAAGCCCACGCCCGAGCTGACCATGCTCAGCAGGGTGAAGATATCGTTCACCTGCATGGCCACCTTGGGTTCGAAGCCGGCCTGCTGGAACACCCGGGCGCCATCGCGGTGGGTGGCAAAGCCCTGGGTCAGGGTGATGAAGGTGGAGCCGGCCAGGTCGGCCAGGTCCACTTCGGCCTGCTCGGCGAAGGGCGAATCGATGGGCACGGCGAGGAAGATGTCGTCGGAGAACAGCGGCAATTGCTCGCAGGCCGGGTCGCTGACGCTTTCGTCGAGCGACACGAGGATGGCCTCCAACTCGTGGTTCTTCAGGCGTTGCAGCAGGTCGACGTTGGAGCCAAGGGTCAGGTCGATGTTGAGTTCGCTGCGGCGCAGCTTGAGGCCCATGACCAGCTTGGGCACGGTTTTCACTGTCAGCGAGTAGAGCGCACCCAGGCGGAAGCGCTCGGCGTAGAAGCCGGCGGCCTCGCGGGTCTGGCGGACCATCTGCTCGGCGTCCTGGATCAGCTGCCGGGCCTTTTTCTCAAGCACGTAGGCGCTTTCCAGCGGGATCAGCTGGCGGCCTTCATGCTTGAACAGCGGGCAGCGCAGTGCGCTTTCCAGCGAGTGGATGGCGCGGTGCACGCTGACGGCACTTGTGGCCAGCTCCGCGGCAGCGCGGCCGAGGTTGCCGGTGCGCATGAAGGCGAGGAAGGTTTCCAGCTTCTTGAGGGTCAGTTCTTCGTCGATCAGCATGGGGGCCTGGGGTGTGCGGCTTGGGGGTTATGGTGGGTTTGAGATCGAGCGCCGCCCGCGCGGCGCCTCGATCTCAAACCCACCAGATACCTCAAGCCCGACGCTCGATCAACGCCCACAACGCCGGGTCGTTGAAATCATCGATCACCAACCCAGCCCCCGCCGCCAGCAACCGCTCCGGCGTCTGGGTAGTGGCCACGCCCACGGTAAAGATCCCCGCGCCACTCGCTGCCGCCACCCCCGGCAGCGAATCCTCGAAGGCCAGTGCCTGGTCGGCTTCGGCACCCAGCCGCTGCAAGCCGGTCAGGTAGGGCAACGGGTCCGGCTTGGGCCGTGCCAGTTCCTCGGCCACCAGCACATGCTCGAAGCGCTGGCCCAGGCCCATGGCGTTCAACATGTGCTCGGCGTTCAGCCGCGGTGCGTTGGTCACCACGCACATGCCGATGTCACGAGCCCGGGCATGCTCCAGCAGGCGCACAAGGCCCGGCATCGGCTCGAGAGACGGCGACATGTCGCGGAACAGCGCCTCCTTGCGGTCGGCCAGCACCTGGCATTGTTCGGCACTGGCACCGGCAAACAGCTCGGCGAACAGCTCGCCGTTGGCGCGGCCGCTGACCTGGGCATCGAACTGCGCCTGGCTCAGCTCGCGGCCGTCATGCTCGCGCAGCAGTTGGCGAAAGGCCTGCAGGTGCAGGGTGTCAGTGTCGGTGAGGGTTCCGTCGAGGTCGAACAGCAGGGCAGTCAGCATTGGGTATTCAGGTCCAGAAATCGTGGGCGGGCCAGAAGGGAGATTCTTTGCCTTTGGAGTTACGTGAACTTCGCGAGTTCTGAGTGTACTGGAGTACGGCAGCCTTGGCAGAGCTGTGCTCGAACTCGAGGTTGGCGCCTGCGCATCGAGTCAGCAACTGCCAAAGCTGGAAAGGCAACCGAGTAACCGGCCGTTGGCACGCTCCGGCTTTCGAAGTTTGGTCATCAGTTCTGGTTGCCGTAGGTGGCTGGGCGCAGGTAGCTGATCTTCTGTACCTTGCCGTCGCTGTCACGGTAGGTGAGGGTGGCGATCTCGGCGTTGCCGGTGGTGTGGCTCGAAGCCTCCACAGCGATCACCTGGGCGATGTCCAGGTTCATGCCGTACTGGTACGCAGAGGCTGTCTGGGCGAAGGCGCCGACGCTGCTGCCGAAGGTCAGGGTGGCGAGAGTGATTGCTTTGATGATGTTCATGGTCATGCTCCGTTAGCTTGGGTAGTGGGATCAGCGACTGCTTGCTGCCTGGGTTTAATATTGCGCGATGATATTTAGTGCGCAAAATATATTTCCACTATCCGGTCTATTGGAGCGCTGCATCGCCTGAACGATGGTGCGGATCGCCGCGAGGGCTTCCCGCACACCGTCTTCCGCAGCCAGGTTCCCGGACCAGCCATATAGCCTTCAGCATCATTGCGGTAGTTTCGCGATCACCTTGATCTCGAAGTCGAAGCCCGACAACCAGGTCACGCCGATAGCGGTCACCGTCGGGTAGGGAGCCTCACCCCAATACTCGGCCGCCACCTCCCAGATGGTCTCGAATTTCGAGTCCGGGTCGACCATGAAGATGGTCGTGTCAACCACATCCTCGAAACTACTGCCGGCTTCGGCCAGGATCGCGTTGAGGTTGGCGAAGGCCACGCGAACCTGCGCCGCGAGGTCCGGCTCGGCCGAGCCGTCCTTGCGGCTACCTACCTGGCCGGAAACGAACAGAAAACCGTTGGAACGAATCGCTGGCGAGTAACGGTGGAGCTCATACAAAGCATGGCGATCAGGCGGGAAGACGACATCACGTTTGCTGGACATTGCGTACCTCGTTCGGGGCGCTGGCGGCCCGGTGATTAGGGTGAAGCCACTATAAGAAAGGCCGCCGGCCTGAATAAACGGGCAGCGCTGGCCATGACTGTTTGTATAATCCAAACAATCCAGGCGCGAGTGAGACGTGGAATGGACCGTTTCGATGCAATGCAGGCATTTGTCCGCGTGGTGGAAACCGGCAGTTTCACCAAGGCGGCAGCCACGCTGCACATGAGCAAGACCACCGTGACGCAGCTCGTTCAGCAACTGGAAGCGAGGCTGCGTGTGCGCCTGCTCAACCGCACCACACGCAAGGTCAATGTCACCGCCGACGGTGCGGCCTACTACGAACGCGTCGTCCGGCTGCTGGTCGACATGGACGACGCCGAGACCAGTTTGTCCAGCGCGTCGATGACACCACGCGGGCGGCTGCGAGTCGATGTACCCAGCCCACTGGCGCGAATGCTGCTGATACCAGCCTTGCCAGGGTTCTTTGCACGCTATCCAGAAATTCAGCTGACTGTGGGCGTGAGCGATCGTATCGTCGACATCATTGGTGAAAACGTCGACTGCGTGGTGCGTGGCGGCGAGATCACCGATCAATCCCTGGTGGCAAGGCATGTGGGCGATTTGAAACTCGGCATCTATGCCGCGCCCAGCTATTTGCAGCGCTTCGGTACGCCGGTGCACCCCCGTGAGCTTGAGGAGGGCCGACACAACACCGTCGGCTTCCTCTGGTTTCGTACAGGCAAAGCCTTGCCCTACGCGATGCAGCGGGGCGAGGAGCGCATGGAAGTCTACGGCCGCTCGCAGCTGATGGTCGACGACGGCAATGCGTACCTTGCCGCCGGCTTGGCTGGCCTGGGGATAATCTGGCTCCCGCAGTACATGGCCAGACCGCACCTGGCCAGCGGCGAGCTGCTGCCGTTGTTCGAAGACTGGCAGATGACGCCAATGCCGATGTACCTGGCATTCCCGCCGAATCGCCATGTCAGCGCCAAGGTGCGGGTATTTATCGACTGGATGATCGAGTTGATGGCCGAGCATGCGCCTGTGGCTGGGTGAAACAGGGGTAAACCCATTTCGCCATCCAAAAGCATCAGCCTTTTCCCTGGAGTATCAGCCCAGCCATTGAACGCAGCCGTCAAGCCGTCGACGAAGGGGGCTGTTCAGCGCGCCCCGAAAAGAGTACAAATGTGCTCCATGGACAATCTAACCCCAAAACGCCGCGCCATCTTAGAGTTCATCCGTGAACGCATTGCCGATCACGGCCAGCCGCCGAGCCTGGCCGATATCGCCACGCGCTTCGGTTTCGCCTCGCGCAGTGTCGCGCGCAAGCACATCACCGCCCTGTGTCAGGCCGGCTACATCGACGTCACGCCAAACCAGGCGCGGGGCATACGCCTGGCCGAACGGCTGCGCCGCCCGGAAATCCTCGAAGTGCCGGTGCTGGGCCAGGTGGCGGCAGGCGCCCCCATCGGCCCGGACCTCGACATTCACGAGCAGTTGCTGCTCGACCCCAGCCTGTTCCGCCGTACCCCCGACTACCTGCTGAGGGTGCGCGGCGACTCGATGATCGACGACGGCATTTTCGACGGTGACCTGGTTGGCATCCTCCAGCAGGCCGATGCCCGCGATGGCCAGATCGTGGTCGCGCGCCTGGACGGCGAGGTGACCATCAAGCGCCTGCAGCGCCAGGGTGGCAATTACCGGCTGTTGCCACGCAATCCGGCCTATGCGCCCATCGATGTGCGGCCTGAACAGGAGTTCTTCATCGAAGGCGTGTTCTGCGGCTTGCTGAGGCGTGACTGATGGGCGCGGTGGTCGACCTCGACAGGTTGCTCGACCAGCGCCGGGTATGGCGCGGTCGGCAGGCCCAGGCGCGGCCGCTCGGCCTGCAGCCCACGGGCCATGCCGCCCTTGACCAATGCCTGCCGGAAGGCGGTTGGCCCGCGGCTGCGCTCAGCGAGCTGTTGCTGGCCAGCCCCGGCTGTGGCGAATTGCAGCTGCTGTGGCCAACCCTGGCCCGCTTGAGCGCTGAGGCCAGCCGAATCGTGCTGGTGGCTCCGCCATTCATTCCTTACGCCCCGGCCTGGCAGGCCGCGGGGGTGGACCTGCGCTGGCTGGTACAGGTGGACGCCGCACCTGCCGATGCCCTGTGGGCCGCCGAGCAGTGCCTGCGCTCTGGCAGTTGCGCGGCGGTGCTGTGCTGGCCGGAACGAGCCGATGACCGCGCCCTGCGGCGCTTGCAGGTGGCTGCCGAAACCGGGCAGGCGCTGGCCTTCGCCTGCCGGCCGCAACAGGCGGCCCACAACCCTTCACCCGCAGCGCTGCGCATTGCCGTCGACACCCGTCCGGCACAATGGCGCGTGCTGAAAAGCCGTGGCGGCATGCCTCCGGCGCTGCCCATCGCCTGCCCGGGGCGGGGCTGATGCAACATGCTCTGGGCCTGCATCCTGTTCCCTCAGCTGGCGCTGGACACGGTCCTGCGTGAGCGTGACGACCCCGATACGCCCCTGGTGCTGCTTGGCGGGCCGACCCAGCGACGCGTGCTGCAGGCGGTCAACACGGCGGCGGCCGCGCTCGGCCTGCGGGCCGGGCAAACCCTGACGGCGGCGCGTGCGCTGGCCGATGGCTTCAGCTGCGTCGAAGCCGACCCCAGGCGCATCGACCAGGTGCAGCAGTTGCTGGCAGCCTGGGCCTACCGCTTCAGTGCCCAGGTCAGCCTGCACTACCCACGGGCGCTGTTGCTGGAGGTGGGCTCCAGCCTGCAGCTGTTCGGCCCCTGGCCGCTGTTCGAGGCACGCCTGCGCCAGGAACTGGCGGAACTGGGCTTGCGCCAACGTATCGTCCTGGCCAGCAACCCGGTGGCGGCGCGCATGCTCGCCAACGCTCACGATGGCCTGGCCGTGAGTGACGCCGATGCCACCCGTGCGGCGCTGCTGGGCATGCCCATCGAGCGTATCGGCCTGCCAGCCCAGGCTGCCGAGGCCTTTGCCCGCATGGGCCTGCGCCAGTTGAGCCAGGTGCTGGCCTTGCCCCGCGACAGCCTGGCCAGGCGCTTTCCGGCCCAGGTGCAACTGCACCTTGACCAGTTGCTCGGTCTGCGCAACCTGGGGCTGGGCTTCTACCAGCCGCCGGACCGTTTCGAGACCCGGCTGGAGCTGAATTTCGACGTCGAATCGCACCAGGCCCTGCTGTTCCCGCTGCGGCGCATGCTCAACGACCTTGCCGCATTCCTCGCCGGGCGTGACTGTGGCGTGCAGCGTTTCTGCCTGCACCTGGAGCACGTCGAAGGGCCGGATACCTTGCTGAAGGTAGGCCTGCTGGCCGCCGAACGCGATGCCGCGATGCTGTTCGAACTGGCGCGCGGGCGCCTGGAACCGCTGCGCATTCCCGCACCGGTGCGCAACCTGCGGCTGGTTGCCGAGGACCTGCCACCCTTCGTGCCGCAACGCCAGGCATTGTTCGACCCGCGTGCGCAACAGGCGCAACCTTGGGAACAATTGCGCGAAAGGCTGCGTGCCCGCTTGGGCGATGAGGCGGTCAAGGGCCTGAGCGCGGCAGCCGATCATCGCCCTGAATGTGCCTGGCAAGCGGTAGAGCAGGGTGCCCAGGGCAACATGCCGGTCGTCCCTGGCAGCCGTCCTGGCTGGCTGCTGTCGGCTCCCATGGCGCTGGACGAAAGCGGCTATCGCCTGCAAGGCCATGCCGAGCGCATCGAATCGGGCTGGTGGGATGGCGGCGATGTGCGCCGCGACTATTACCGCATCGAAACCCGTGACGGCCTGCGCGGCTGGGCCTACCGCGACCTGGGCAAGGCCGGCCCGTTGTGGCTGCATGGCTGGTTCGCATGAACACCCCGGGGTATGCAGAGCTGCACTGCCTGTCCAACTTCAGCTTCCAGCGCGGCGCGTCGAGCGCCGACGAGCTGTTCCGGCGCGCGCGTGAACAGGGCTACCAGGCGCTGGCGATCACCGACGAATGCACCCTGGCCGGCATCGTCCGTGCCTGGCAGGCAGCCAAGGAACACCAGCTGCGGCTGATCGTGGGCAGTGAAGTGCAGTTGCAGGGCGGCCCAAAGCTGGTGCTGCTGGTGCAGGACCTGGCCGGCTACCAGAACCTGTGCGCGCTGATAACCCGGGCCCGGCGGCGGGCGCAGAAGGGCGAATACCAACTGTTTGGCGATGACCTGCAGCAGCACCATCAGGGCCTGCTGGCATTGTGGGTACCCGATGACAGCGGCGATGACACCCCCGGGCAGTGGCTGCACGGTGTGTTCGGTGAGCGTCTGTGGCTGGCGGTGCACCTGCACCGCGGCAGTGACGATACCTTGCGCCTTGAACGCTTGCGTAGCCTGGCGGCCAGGGTCGGCATCCGCGCCGTGGCCTGTGGCGACGTGCACATGCACGTGCGTGGTCGCCGCGCCTTGCAGGATTGCATGACCGCCATTCGCCAGCATTGCCTGGTGGCCGACGCCGGGCGCTTCCTGTTTGCCAATGGCGAGCGGCACCTGCGCAGCCAGGCGCAACTGGGCGAACTCTATCCCGCCGACCTGCTGGCCGAGACCCTGGCCATCGCTGCGCGCTGCCAGTTCGAACTGAGCGAATTGAAATATCAGTACCCACGCGAACTGGTGCCCCATGGGCATACCCCGGCGAGCTGGTTGCGCGAATTGTGCCAGCAGGGTTTGCCGTCGCGCTGGCCAAACGGGCCGAGCAGCAAGGTGCGGGATGTGCTGGCCAAGGAGCTGGCGCTGATCGAGGAGCTGGGCTACGAAAGCTACTTCCTGACGGTGCACGACATCGTCGCCTTCGCCCGCAGCCAGCGCATTCTGTGCCAGGGGCGGGGGTCGGCTGCCAACTCGGTGGTGTGCTTCGTGCTGGGCATCACCGAGCTCGACCCTATGGAACACCACCTGTTGTTCGAGCGCTTCCTCTCGCGAGAGCGCAACGAGCCGCCGGACATCGACGTGGACTTCGAGCACGACCGGCGCGAGGAGGTGATCCAGTACGTATTCCGTCGCTATGGCCGGCACCGGGCGGCGCTCACTGCGGTGGTCAACACCTATCATGCCGCCGGTGCGGTGCGGGATGTGGCGCGGGTGCTGGGGCTGCCCGCCGACCAGGTGGACGCTCTGGCCAAATGCTGTGGCCGCTGGAGCGATCGCATACCCGATGACCAGCGCCTGGCCGAGGCCGGTTTCGAGGCGGGCAGCCCTTCGCTGCGCCGGGTGCTGGTGCTGGCCGGCGAACTGATCGGCTTCCCCCGGCACCTGTCACAGCACCCGGGCGGTTTCGTTATCGCCCAGCAACCCCTGGACGAGCTGGTGCCGGTGGAGAATGCCGCGATGCCGGAGCGCACGGTGATCCAGTGGGACAAGGACGACCTGGACATGCTCGGCCTGCTCAAGGTCGATGTGCTGGCGCTGGGCATGCTCAGCGCCTTGCGCCGTTGCTTCGACCTGCTGCAACGCCACCGCGGTCGGCACCTGACCCTGGCGACCATCCCCGGCGAAGACCCGGCCACCTACGCGATGATCAGCCGTGCCGAGACCATGGGCGTGTTCCAGATCGAGTCACGCGCGCAGATGGCAATGTTGCCGCGGCTGCGGCCCGAAAAGTTCTACGACCTGGTCATCGAGGTGGCCATCGTCCGCCCCGGGCCGATCCAGGGCGACATGGTCCACCCTTACCTGCGCCGACGGCTGAAGCAGGAGCCGGTGACGTACCCTTCGCCGCAACTGAAGGAAGTGTTCGAGCGCACCCTGGGTGTGCCGCTGTTTCAGGAGCAGGTGATGGAGCTGGCGATGGTCGCGGCCGACTATACCCCGGGCGAGGCCGACCAGTTGCGCCGCAGCATGGCCGCCTGGAAGCGCCACGGCGGCCTGGAGCCGCACCGCGAGCGGCTGGTGCAGGGCATGTTGCGCAATGGTTACGACCTGGCGTTTGCCGAACGCATCTTCGAGCAGATCAAAGGCTTTGGCAGCTATGGCTTTCCGGAATCGCACGCGGCCAGCTTTGCCTTGTTGTGCTATGCCAGCAGCTGGCTCAAGTGCCATGAGCCGGCGATTTTCACCTGCGCGCTGGTCAACAGCTGGCCCATGGGCTTCTACAGCCCCGACCAGTTGCTGCAAGAGGCCCGGCGCCAGGGTATCGAGGTCAGGCCGGTGGATGTGTGCCACAGTGACTGGGACTGCACGCTCGAGCCTGAGCCTGGAGAGGTGCTGGCCATTCGCATGGGCTTGCGCCTGGTACGGGGCTTTGCCGAGGCCGACGCCAGGCGCCTGGAGCAGGCGAGGGCGCAGCGGCCATGGCGCGATGTCGAAGACCTGT
Source organism: Pseudomonas sp. B10(2017) (assembly GCF_002113295.1). Taxonomy (NCBI): domain Bacteria; kingdom Pseudomonadati; phylum Pseudomonadota; class Gammaproteobacteria; order Pseudomonadales; family Pseudomonadaceae; genus Pseudomonas; species Pseudomonas sp. B10(2017). The sequence goes on along the minus strand of NZ_NEJU01000007.1, from coordinate 203,837 downwards.
GCCTGCGTGCCGGGCTCGATTCGCGGGCCCGGGCCCGGTTGGCCGATGCTGGCGCGCTGCGCGCCTTGGCCAGCGACCGGCACCAGGCGCGCTGGCAGGTGGCGGCGGTGCAGCCGCAACTGCCTTTGTTCGCCGATATGCAAGCCTTGCCGGAAAGCACCGTCGAACTGCCCGTCCCCAGCGTGGCAGAGGACCTGATGGCCGATTACCAGGCCCTCGGTACCACACTTGGGCCGCATCCCTTGACCTTGTTGCGCTCACGCCTGCGGGCATTGGGCTGTCGCAGTTCGCGCGAGCTGCAAGGTGTCGGGCATGGTGACAATATTGCCGTGGCTGGGCTGGTGGTGGGCCGCCAGCGGCCACAGACCGCCAGCGGCGTGACCTTCGTCACCCTGGAGGACGAGCACGGCATGGTCAATGTGGTGGTGTGGCGGGAGCTTGCCGAACGGCAGCGGCGGGCGCTGGTGGGGTCGCAGTTGCTCAAGGTCAGCGGGCGGCTGGAGCAGGAGAATGGCGTGCGCCATCTGATAGCACGGCGGCTGGAGGATGTGAGCCCGCTGTTGCAAGGGCTGGACGTACGCAGCCGGGACTTTCACTGAATCCCCATCTTTGCGCGGGCCCTTGTGGGAGCGGGCAAGCCCGCGAAGCAGGCACTGCGGTGCATGGCACCGGCTTTGCCGGTGTTCGCGGGCGCGCCCGCTCCTACAGGAGTCTCGCCATAGTCCGGATTGCGCTGACCTGTGGGGGCGGCCTTGCGTCGCGAAAGGGCTGCGTAGCAGCCCCAGGATTTCGGCGTCACTGCAGATAATGCTGGGGCCGCTTTGCGGCCCTTTCGCGACGCAAGGCCGCTCCTACAAAAAGCGATTTCGTGCCAGTCGCTACACCATCGCCAACCGTTGCTTGCGTGTCGGTGCCGGGAACGCCCGGTCGATCGCCCGCAGGTCTTCGCTGGTCAGGGTCAACGAACCCGCAGCCGCATTCAGCCGCACATGCTCGGGCGCCACGGCCTTGGGGATGGCTATCACCCCGTCATCCCGGGTCACCCAGGCCAGGCTGACCTGAGCCGCCGTGGCGCCATGGCGCTCGGCGATTTGCGCCAGCACCGGGTGCTGCAGCAGGCGCCCGGCCTGGGCCAGCGGGCAGTAGGCCATGGTCGGCAGGGCGCGCTTTTCGCACCACGGCAACAGGTCGAACTCGATGCCACGCTGGGCCGGGTTGTACAGCACCTGGTTGGTGGCGCAATCGGGGTTGTGCAGCTCGCGCAGGTCGTCGACGTCGAAATTGGAAACACCCCAGCGCTTGATCTTGCCTTGCTCGCGCAAGCGCTCGAAGGCCTCGACGGTTTCCTCCAGCGGGTGCTGGCCACGCCAGTGCAACAGATACAGGTCGATGCAGTCGGTGCCCAGGCGCGTGAGGCTGCGTTCGCAGGCCGCCGCCATACCGAGCCGGCTGGCATTGTGCGGGTACACCTTGCTGACCAGGAACACCTGGTCGCGGCGCCCGGCAATGGCCTGGCCGACCACTTCTTCCGCGCCACCTTCGGCATACATCTCGGCGGTATCGATCAGGCTCAGGCCAAGTTCGATACCCTGTTGCAGGGCCGCCACCTCGGCCGCCTTGCGGGCCGGATCTTCACCCATGTACCAGGTACCCTGGCCGATGGCCGGAACGCTCGAACCTGCCAGTTTCACGTAACGCATGTCACCTCCGGTATGCGGGTATTGGTAAGCAGTACCTCAAGCAGCGCTTGCGCCGCCGTGGAAAGCTTGTGTTCGCTGAGGGCAACCACGCCAATGCGGCGCTCGACCGTGGGCTCGACCAGGGTCACGCAGCGGGCGCCAAGCTCCTGCATCTGGTTGATGCACAGTGCCGGCACGGCACTGACCCCCAGGCCACTGGCAACCATGCGGCCGATGGTCGACAGCTGGTGGCTTTCGAAAGCCACCGCCAGTTTGCCGTGCTGGGCGGCCACGTTCTGTTCCATCAGCAGGCGCACCGCCGAAGGGCGTTGCAGGGCAACGAAGTCTTCGGCCAGCAACTGTGCCCAGCTGACCCGAGGCAGCTGCGCCAAGGGCGAATCGGCGGGCACCACGGCGACGAAGCGGTCCATGTACAACGGGTGGAAATCCAGGCCATCGATGTTGTCCGGTTCGAAGCCGATGCCCAGTTCGACGCGACGATGGCGCACCAGTTCCTGCACCTGTTCGTTGATCACATCGTGCACCGTGACGTTGACCTTCGGGTAACGCTGGCGAAATACCTTCAGCGAGTGGGGCAGCAGGTTGCCGGCAAAGGCCGGCATGGCCGCCACCGAAACCCGGCCCAGTTGCAGGGTGAAACGCTGGCGCAGCATTTCTTCGGTGTCGTCCCAGTCGGCCAGCAGGCGCCGCGCCAGCGGCAGCAGCACCTCGCCCTCGGCAGTCAGGCTGACGCTGCGAGTGGTGCGGCTCAGCAGGGCGCCGCCAAGGTTTTCTTCCAGGGCCTTGATGGTCAGGCTCAGGGCCGGTTGTGAGACATGCAGGTGTTCACCGGCCTGAGCGAAGCTCTGGTACTTGGCCACAGCGACAAAGGCGCGCAGTTGCTTGACGTTCATGACAGGCCTTTTGGTTGTTTTGCAAAAGTTATCAATCGATGATGAAAACAAAATTAACAAATCAGTCGCTTGCGGTGAAGATGTCATCAGACGCTCACCGACAGCCTCGTCGGTTCAACAACTACAAAAGGCGGATCAGCATGGCCGGACTGGACAAGCGCGTTGCAACCTATGAACAGGCACTCGAAGGCCTGACCGACAACATGACGGTACTGGCTGGTGGTTTCGGCCTGTGCGGCATCCCGGAAAACCTTATCAGCGAAATCAAGCGCCGTGGCGTCAAGGGCCTTACGGTGGTTTCCAACAACTGCGGTGTCGATGGCTTTGGCCTGGGCGTGCTGCTGGAGGACCGGCAGATCCGCAAGATGGTCGCTTCCTACGTGGGCGAGAACGCCGAGTTCGAACGCCAGCTGCTGAGCGGCGAGCTGGAAGTGGAACTGACCCCGCAAGGCACCCTCGCCGAGAAAATGCGCGCCGGTGGCGCCGGCATCCCGGCCTTCTACACGGCCACCGGCTACGGCACCCCGGTTGCCGACGGCAAGGAAGTGCGCGAGTTCAACGGCCGCAAGTACATCCTCGAAGAATCCATCACCGGCGACTTCGCCATCGTCAAGGGCTGGAAGGCCGACCATTACGGCAATGTGGTGTACCGCAACACCGCGCAAAACTTCAACCCGCTGGCAGCCACTGCCGGCAAGATCACCGTGGTCGAAGTGGAAGAGATTGTCGAACCTGGCGTGCTGTTGCCCAGCGAGATCCATACCCCGGGCATCTATGTGGACCGCGTCATCGTCGGCACCTTCGAAAAGCGTATCGAAAAGCGCACCGTCAAGGCCTGAGCGCCATCCACCAGAACAACAAAGAGATCCTGACCATGGCACTGACCCGCGAACAGATGGCGCAACGCGTCGCCCGTGAACTGAAGGACGGCTACTACGTCAACCTGGGCATCGGCATTCCGACCCTGGTGGCCAACTACGTACCCGCCGACATGGATGTGATGCTGCAATCGGAAAACGGCCTGCTCGGCATGGGCGAATTCCCCACTGAAGGCACCATCGATGCCGACATGATCAACGCCGGCAAGCAGACCGTCACCGCCCGCCGCGGTGCCTCGATCTTCGATTCTGCGCAGTCGTTCGCCATGATCCGTGGCGGCCATGTCGACCTTACCGTGCTCGGCGCTTTCGAAGTGGATGTGCAAGGCAATATCGCCTCGTGGATGATCCCGGGCAAGCTGGTGAAGGGCATGGGCGGCGCCATGGACCTGGTGGCCGGTGCCGAGAACATCATCGTCACCATGACTCACGCCTCCAAGGACGGCGAGTCCAAGCTGCTGCCGCAGTGCAGCCTGCCGTTGACCGGCGCTGGCTGCATCCGCAAGGTGCTGACCGACCTGGCCTACCTGGAAATCGAAGACGGCGCCTTCATCCTGCGCGAGACTGCGCCAGGGGTGAGCGTTGAAGAAATCATCGAGAAAACCGCCGGCAAGCTGATCGTGCCGGATGATGTGAAGGAAATGACCTTCTAATCTATCGCCGCGCACCGCCCCTGTAGGAGCGGCCTTGTGTCGCGAAAGGGCTGCACCGCAGCCCTTCGATTTTGGCATCGATGCCGAGATCGAGGGGCCGCTTTGCGGCCCTTTCGCGACACAAGGTCGCTCCTACAGGGGTTTTGCGTTTGCTGATGTATCCGATAAAACCAATAAAAGGAATTGAACTGTGGCCGCTGAAATTCAAGACAGCCGTTCCGCGCGCTTTGCCTTGCGCTGCTCCAACTGGGCCGAACGCTGGTTCCCCGATTCCTGGGTGTTTGCCGCCCTGGCGGTGCTGCTGGTGTGCATCGGTGCCCTGGCCATGGGCGCCAAGCCGACCGACACCGCCAAGGCCTTTGGCGATGGCTTCTGGAGCCTTATCCCGTTCACCATGCAGATGGCCTTCGTGGTGATCGGCGGCTATGTGGTAGCCAGTTCACCGCCCGCGGCGCGGCTGATCGACCGCCTGGCGCGCATCCCCGGCAATGGCCGTTCGGCGGTGTGCTGGGTGGCGCTGATCTCGATGCTGGCATCGCTGCTCAACTGGGGCCTGTCGCTGGTGTTCGGCGGCCTGCTGGTGCGCGCCCTGGCCCGGCGCACCGAGCTGAAGATGGACTACCGCGCCGCCGGCGCCGCCGCCTACCTGGGCCTGGGCGCGGTGTGGGCGCTGGGCCTGTCTTCGTCGGCGGCGCAACTGCAGGCCAACCCGGCCAGCCTGCCACCGTCGATCCTGTCGATTACCGGGGTGATCCCGTTCACCGAAACCATCTTCCTCTGGCAGTCCGGCGTGATGCTGGCGGCGTTGGTGGTGGTCTCGCTGGTGATCGCCTACGCCACGGCCCCGGGCCCGAACAGCGCGCGCAGCGCCCAGGACTGCGGAGTCGACCCAAGCTTCACCGCGCCACCGGCACCCCAGCGCACCCGCCCGGGCGAATGGCTTGAACACAGCCCCATTCTGATCCTGCTGCTGGTGGCCCTGGCCGCCGGCTGGCTGTACCAGGAGTTCGCCACCAAGCCAGCGATTACCGCCATTTCCGGGCTGAACACCTACAACCTGTTGTTCATCATGCTCGGTGCCTTGCTGCACTGGCGCCCGCGCAGCTTCCTCGATGCGGTGGCGCGTGCGGTTCCGACCACCACCGGGGTGCTGATCCAGTTCCCGCTGTATGGTTCGATCGCGGCCATCCTCACGCAAGTGAAGGGCGTCGACGAGCAGACCCTGGCCCACCACATTTCGCTGTTCTTCACCCAGATCGCCACGCATGACACCTATGCCGTGCTGATGGGCGTGTATTCGGCGGTGCTGGGCTTCTTCATCCCTTCGGGCGGTGGCAAGTGGATCATCGAGGCGCCGTACGTGATGCTGGTGGCCAATGACCTGCAGTACCACCTGGGCTGGGCAGTGCAGATCTACAACGCCGCCGAAGCCTTGCCGAACCTGATCAACCCGTTCTACATGCTGCCACTGCTGGGGGTGCTGGGGCTCAAGGCACGTGACCTGATCGGTTTTTCGTTCGTGCAGTTGCTGGTGCACGTGCCGCTGGTGCTGGTGTTGCTGTGGGCATTGGGCACGACGTTGCAGTACCTGCCGCCGGTGATGCCGTAACCCGAGGGTTATGTTGGCAAGGCCGTTCCTGCAGGTATGTGCAGGCCGCCCGCATGAGTGTCAGGCACCGGACTCGGGGTCGCTGGCCGGCACGCCCGGGCGGTTTTCTTCGTCATCTGTCACGTTGGGGTCGGCATCCGGGTCATCTGCCCGGTCATTGCCCCGGTCCGGTTCGAGTTCAGGCCAGTCATCCGGTGCGCTGCCGCCACCCATACCAAGCAAGTCTTCCATCCTGCAACCCTCGTTCTCGATGAAAAAACGGCCCGCGCTCAGGCGGGCCCAATACAGGAGTGAGAGGCGAAGCCATTGACCACCCCTCATTGAATGAGAGCGGCCATAGCCAGGGGAGGTCGGTTGGATACCCACCGCCCCTGACCAACGGCACTGTCAGGGCTGTTTCAGCACCAGGGTGAGAATGTCATAGCTGGCGACCAGCTCACCCAGCTGGTTGGTCACCTCCACATCCCAAGCCACCACGCCCTGGGGCTGGCCCAGCGGGCTGGTCTTGCCCTGGTCGATCTTGCGCTTGCAGGTCAGCCGAGCCTGGATGGTGTCGCCGATGCCCACCGGGTTGATGAAGCGCAGGGTATCCAGGCCATAGTTGGCCAGTACCGGGCCTGCACCCGGGGAGACGAACAGCCCGGCCGCTGCCGACAACACGAAATAGCCGTGGGCGATGCGCTTGCCGAACTGCGATTGCTTGGCGGCGATCTCGTCGAAGTGCATGTAGAAATGGTCACCCGACAGGCAACCGAAGTTGACCAGGTCGGCTTCGGTCACGGTGCGCCGGTGGGTGAGCAGCGACTCACCGATGCGCAACTGCTCGAAATAGCGGCGGAACGGGTGCACTTCGGTTTCGATCACTTCGCCACCGCGCACGTATTCGCCGGTTACCGTCGAGAGCATGCTCGGCGAACCCTGGACTGCGGCACGCTGCAGGTAATGCTTGACGGCACGCAGGCCACCCAGCTCCTCACCACCACCAGCGCGGCCCGGGCCGCCGTGCTTGAGCTGTGGCAATGGCGAGCCATGCCCCGTGGATTCCTTGGCCGCCTCGCTGTCGAGCACCAGCAGACGGCCATGCCAGGCGGCAGCCACCGGAATGGCCTTGGCTGCCACGCTGCGGTCGGCGGTGACCAGGGTTGCCACCAGGCTGCCTTTGCCCCGCGCGGCCAGCGCCAGGGCTTCATCGAGGTCGTCATAGGCCATCAACGTGCTGACCGGGCCGAACGCTTCGATATCGTGGGCACCGCCTTCGGCATGCGGGTCACGGGCCTGCAGCAGGGTCGGGGCAAAGAAAGCCCCCTCGGCCACACCTTCGCCACGCGGTGCAAAACCATCGCTGGCGCCGAACAGCTGGTCGCAGCTCTGCAGCAGGCTGCGCACCCGCTCGGCCACATCGTGCTGCTGGTCGTGGGAGGCCAGGGCGCCCATGCGCACACCCTCCAGCGACGGGTCACCGACCACTACCTTGGCCAGCCGTTCCCGCAGGCGGGTGGCAACGGCGTCGATGTGCCTGGCCGGTACGATGGCGCGGCGGATGGCGGTGCATTTCTGGCCGGCCTTGGTGGTCATTTCGCGGACCACCTCCTTGATGTACAGGTCGAACTCTTCGCTGTCCGGGGTCACATCCGGGCCGAGGATGGCGCAGTTCAGCGAATCGGCCTCGGCGGTGAATGGCACCGAGTTGCGCACCAGGTTCGGCGTGACGCGCAACTTGGCGGCGGTGTCGGCGGAACCGGTGAAGGTCACCACGTCCTGGCCTTGCAGGCGGTCGAGCAGGTCGCCGGTGCTGCCGATCACCAGTTGCAGGCTGCCTTCGGGCAACAGACCGGATGCATTCATCAGGCGCACCACGGCCTCGGTCAGGTAGCTGGTCGAGGTCGCCGGCTTGACGATGCACGGCATGCCGGCCAGGAAGGTCGGGGCGAACTTCTCCAGCATGCCCCAGATGGGGAAGTTGAAGGCGTTGATGTGCACCGCCACGCCGGCGCGCGGCACCAGGATGTGGCTGCCGGCGAAATGGCCTTGCTTGCCCAGTGGAATGGCCGGGCCTTCATGCACCAGGTTGCCCGACGGCAACTCGCGGCTGCCAATGCCCGCATAGGAGAACAGCGTGGCGTTACCGCCTTCGATGTCGATCCAGCTGTCGGCACGGGTGGCGCCGCTGTGGTGGGACAGGGCGTAAAGCTGCTCCTTGCGCTCGGCCAGGTACAGGGCCAGCGCCTTCAGGCGGGCAGCGCGTTGCTGGAAGTCCATGGCCATCAGCGCAGCCAGGCCACGGGCGCGGGCAAAGTCCACGGCTTCGGCGAAATCCGGGCGCTCTTCGTGGCTGTAGGCCAGAACGTGGCCATCCAGGGCGCTACGCAGGGCCTGGGCGCCGTGCTGGCCAAGCCAGCGGCCAGCGATGAAGCTTTGCAGGGTAGGGGCGGCAGACATGCTGTTCTCCAATGTAGAGGGGCGCTGTTACCACAGCGCCACGGTGTAGCCGATGATCAGGCGGTTTTCGTCCACGGCATTGGTCAGGCCATTGCCGGAACGGAAGGTGACGTTGCGCCAGCGCAGGCTGACGTCCTTGAACGGGCCGCTCTGGATGACATAGGTGATGTCGGTGTCGCGTTCGCGCTCACGGCCATTGCTGACGGTGGCGGTTTCGGCGTGGCGGCCATCGGTGTAGCGGGTCATGAAGCTCAGGCCAGGGATACCCATGGCGACGAAGTCGTAGTCGTAGCGCACCTGCCACGAGTCCAGCCCGGCGCGGGTGAAGGTGTTGTAGGTGACCAGGTTGACGGTGAACGGGTCGCCGCCGTTCACGAACGGGAAGGCACTGTCGCCGGACATCTGCTGCCAGGCGGCGGTGAACTTGTGGGCCCGTACGCCAAGGGTGAACATGGCGTTGAAGTTGCGGTTGTCGATGTTGCGGGCACGCTCGGCGCCGTCGTTGCGGCTGTCGAAGTAGCGCAGGTCGGTGCGCAGGCTCAGGCCTTCGCCCAGCGGGCGGGTATCGATCAGGCCGACGAACTGCTGGCGGTAGATGTCCTCGAGCTTGGCGTAGTAATAGCTGACGCTGGTTTGCGGGGTGATGGCGTAGCTGCCGCCGCCGAAGTCCAGGTGGTCGCTGCTGGCGGCGCCGTAGCCGATGTCGTCGCGGCCAGAGGAATCACGCAGGTTGGCCTTGGTCAGGCGGCCGGCGTTGAACGTCAGGCCGGCCAGATCCTGGCTGGTGAGCAGGCCACCCTGGAAGGTAGATGCCAGCAGGCGCGTGTCGTTGTACACCACCACTGGCAGGATCGGTTGCAAGGTACCCAGGCGCAGGGTGCTCTTGGACACCCGCACCTTGCCGGTCAGGCCCAGTTCGCTGTAGTCATCGACCGGCTCATGGCTGTTCGGGCCGAAAGGCAGCAGGCCGGTATTGCGGCGGTCGCGGCTGGAGTCGAGCTTGATGCCCAGTTGCCCCATGGCGTCGACACCAAAGCCGACCGGGCCTTCGGTGAAGCCCGACTCCAGCTTGGCGGTAAAGCCCTGGCCCCATTCCTCGGCCTTGGCCTGCGGTGCGTTGCTCTGGCGGAAGTCGCGGTTGAGGTAGTGATTGCGCAGTTCCAACCGGGCGTGGCTGTCGCCGATGAAGTCCGCCATGGCCGGCAACGGCATGGCGAATGTGGCCAGCCAGGCGGCCGAAATGAAGTGCGTGCGGTTCATTGTTGTTTTACCCGACATGGTTGTTCTTCCCTGAAAGTCAGTGCTTGCTGGCGCCGGCAGCGCCGATTCCGGTCATCGAGCGGATGAACTGGGCCAGGTAGCGGCCACGTTCCTGGCTGGCTCGTTCGGAGCTGTCAGTGACCGAGAACACCCAGGCGCCGAGGAAGGCCAGGCTCATGGAGAACAGCGCCGGGTTGCTGTAGGGGAACAGCGCCTTTTCGTGATGCAGCACGTTGACCCATACCGCCGGGCCCAGCACCACCAGCAGCACCGCCGAAACCAGGCCGGCCATGCTGCCGCACACCGCGCCGCGGGTGGTCAGGCCTTTCCAGAACATCGAAAGCAGCAGCACCGGGAAGTTGACCGAGGCGGCCACCGCCAGCACCAGGCCGGAAAGGAAGGCGATGTTCTGCGACTCGAACATCAGGCCGAGAATGACCGCCAGCAGGCCGATCAGCAGGGTGGCGATACGCGAGACGCGCATTTCCTCCTGCTCGCTGGCCTTGCCCTGGCGCACCACGCAGGCATACAGGTCGTGGGAAACGGCCGATGCACCGGACAGCGCCAGGCCGGCGACCACCGCCAGGATGGTGGCGAAAGCCACAGCGGAGATGAAGCCGAGGAACAGGTTGCCACCCACGGCCTGGGCCAGGTGCACGGCGACCATGTTGCCGCCGCCGATGATCGCGCCGGTGGCGTCACGGTAGGACGGCTCGGTGCCAACCATCACGATGGCACCAAAGCCGATGACGATCAGCAGCAGGTAGAAGTAGCCGATGAACCCGGTGGCATAGAACACGCTCTTGCGCGCTTCCTTGGCATCGCTGACGGTGAAGAAGCGCATCAGGATATGCGGCAGGCCGGCGGTACCGAACATCATGCCCAGGCCCAGGGAAATGGCATCCACCGGGTTGGACAGCAAGCCACCCGGGGCCATGATCGCCTGGCCCTTGGCATGCACGGCCACGGCGCTGGCGAACATCGCCTCGGTGCTGAAGCCGAAATGCCTGAGCACCATGAAGGCCATGAAGCTGGTGCCCGACAGCAGCATCACCGCCTTGATGATCTGCACCCAGGTGGTGGCGAGCATGCCGCCGAAGGTGACATAGGCGACCATCAGCACGCCGACCAGCATCACCGCGTACAGGTAGCTGATGCCGAACAGCAGCTCGATCAGCTTGCCGGCACCGACCATCTGCGCCACCAGGTACATCAGCGCCACCACCAGGGTGCCGAAGGCCGAGGTCAGGCGCACCGGGGTTTGCGCCAGGCGGTAGCTGACCACGTCGGCGAAGGTGTACTTGCCCAGGTTGCGCAAGCGTTCGGCGATCAGGAACAGGATGATCGGCCAGCCGGCCAGTACGCCCAGGGCATACAGCAGGCCGTCGTAGCCGTTCATGAACATCATGGCCGAAATGCCCAGGAACGACGCGGCGCTGATCATGTCGCCGGCGATCGCCAGGCCGTTCTGCATGCCGGTCAGGCCCCCGCCAGCGGTGTAGAAGTCGCTGGCCGAGCGGGTGCGCATGGCAGCCCAGCGGGTGACCAGCAGGGTGAAGCAGACGAACACCATGAGCATCGAGATGGCAGTCCAGTTCATTGCGCGCACTCCTGCTTGACCTTGTCGTTGAGCGGGTCGAGCACATTGTTGGCGCGGTGCACGTAGATACCGGTCAGGGCGAAGGACAGCAGCACCATCAGCACGCCCACCAGCATGCCGACGGTGGTGACGCCACCGCTGAGGGACTGGCCGAGGGTGCTGGGGGAGAACGCCACCAGCAGGACGAAGCCGTAGTAGATCACCAGCATGGCCAGGGTCAGGCTGCCGTTGAGGCGGCGTTTGCGTTGCACCAGGTGCTGGAAGTCGGGGTGGTTGACGATGCTTTCGATGCGTTCGGGTGTCATGGGTTGCGGTCTCTGGGTGTTGTAATTGTTTTGTTGAGGTCACGCGGGTGTTGCGGTGTTGCTTAGGGCCTCTTCGTGGGCATGCCCGCTCCCACAGGTGCGGCGGTGTGCTTGAGACTTGCGCTATCCCTGTGGGAGCGGGCGCGCCCGCGAAGCAGGCGACACGGTTTCAGAGCTGGTCGAAATCGAGCACCACCTTGTCGCTCACCGGGTAGGTCTGGCACGACAGCACGTACCCGGCCGCCACTTCGTAGTCCTCCAGGGCATGGTTGCTGTCCATCTCCACTTCGCCCTCGATCACCCGGCACTTGCAGGTCGAGCACACGCCGGCCTTGCACGAGTACGGCAGCTCGGCGCCGATGGCATTGCCGGCGTCCAGCACGTTCTGGGTGTTGCGTGGCAGGTCGAAGGTGAGGGCGCGGCCGTCGCTGATCACGGTGATGTGGCTGAGCGCCGAGTCCACCTGGCGCGCCGCTTCACGAGCCTCACGACGGGCTTCGCTGCCGGCTGCGGCGAACAGCTCGAAATGGATGCGTTCCTTGGCCAGGCCATTGGCCCGCAGGCTGTCGCGCACCGTCTCGGTCATCGCCTGCGGGCCGCAGATGAATGCGGCATCCAGGTTGGCAACGTCCATCCAGCGCGAGAACAGCTGGCCGCACTTGTCGGCATCGATGCGACCGTTGTACAGGTCGACATCCTGCTGCTCGCGGCTGAACACGAAAATCAGGTTCAGGCGGTCGAGGTAACGGTTCTTCAGGTCTTCCAGCTTGTCGCGAAACAGTGCGCCGGAGCTGGAGCGGTTGCCGTACAGCAGGGTGAAGCGGCTGTGTGGCTCGCTGGCCAGGGTAGTGGCGATGATCGACAGGATCGGGGTGATGCCGCTGCCGGCAGCCACGCCCAGGTAATTGCCCTGGCGGGCCGGCTCCAGTGGCACGAAGAAGCTGCCCGATGGCGGCATCACTTCCAGTTGCTGGCCGGCCTTGAGCACGTCATTGGCAAATGCCGAGAAGCGCCCGCCAGGCACGCGCTTTACCGCCACACGAAGTTCGCCGTCCTGCACGGCACTGCAGATGGAGTAGGAACGACGGACTTCTTCGTTGTCCAGCTGGGTACGCATGACCAGGTACTGGCCCTGGGTGAAGCGGAACTGCGCCTGCAGGTGCTCGGGCACGTCGAAGGCAATCGACACCGCATCGCGGGTCTCGTTGCGCACTTGCTTGATGGTCAGGCTGTGAAACTGGCTCATGGCGTTCTCCACGGCTCAAATGCATTTGAAATAGTCGAACGGCTCCAGGCACTCGCGGCAGCGGTAAAGCGCCTTGCAAGCCGTGGAGCCGAACTGGCTGAGCAATTCGGTATGGGCACTGCCGCACTGCGGGCAACACACCTGCGGCGCCTCGCCGAGCAGGCTGCGTTTGCTGGCGCTGCCCTGTGGCGGGGCGATGCCGTAGGCGCGCAGGCGCTCGCGGCCCAGTTCGCTGATCCAGTCGGTGCTCCAGGCCGGGGTCAGCCGACGGTCGAGAGCCGGCGCGGGGAAACCGGCCTGCTCCAGCGCCTGGCGGATATCCCGTTCGATCACCTCGGTGGCCGGGCAGCCGGAGTAGGTCGGCGTGACGACCAGGTGCAGGTGCCCGGCGCGCCAGTCGAGGTCGCGCACGATCCCAAGGTCGACCACGCTGACCACCGGCACTTCCGGGTCCATGACCTGGGCCAGTACCGCCCAGGCCCGTGCCAGGTCGTCGCTTTGTTGCGCGCGGGCACCACGGTCGCCGGCAATCAGCTCACCAGGTTGCATCGGGGTACGCCCTTGGCAGGAACTGCATCTCGGCCAGCAGCAGGCCCAGGTGCTCGGTGTGCAGGCCTTTGCGACCGTCCAGGTAAAAGTGGCTGGCGGCCTTGGGCAGTGGCAGCTCGACCGAAGTGAAGGTTTCGCCAACCTGGTTGAGCCAGGCCGCGCCGACGGCAGCGGGGTCGGCGGCGACGCCCGCTTGCGCCAGGCACACTTCGTTGTCGCTACCAGTGGCCAGTTCGACGGTGAAGCGCCACAGTGCCGGGATGGCCGCGAGCATGCGTTGGCGGCTTTCTTCGGTGCCACCACCCAGGCGCTGCACCCACTCGCTGGAACGGCGCAGATGGTAGGTGACTTCCTTCAGGGCCTTGGCGGCGATACCGGCGATACGTTCGTCGTTCGAGCCGGCCAGGCCCTGAAGCACGGCGAAATGCCAGGCGTCATACAAGAACTGTTTGGTCATGGTCACGGCGAAATCGCCGTTGGGCTGCTCGACCAGCAACAGGTTGCGATAGGCCCGCTCGTCACGGCGGAAGGCCAGGGCATCGGCGTCACGGCCATCATCGAGCAGCTCGGCGGCGTACTCCAGCCAGTTGCGCGCCTGACCTACCAGGTCGAGGCCAACGTTCATCAGGGCCAGTTCTTCTTCGATGGCCGGGGCGCGGCCACACCATTCGCAGAGGCGCTGGCCCTGCACCAGGGCACTGTCGCCGAGCAGCAGCAGGTAGGGGACAAGGGCTTCGTTGTGCATGGCCAACCTCACATGTGCCCGACTTCGTCGGGCAGTTCGTAGAAGCTGGCATGGCGGTAGACCTTGTCGTCCGCCGGGGCGAACAATGGGTCTTTCTCGTCCGGGGAGGAGGCGGTGATCAGTGCCGAAGGCACCACCCACAGGCTCACGCCTTCGCTGCGGCGGGTGTACAGCTCGCGGGCGTTTTCGATGGCCATGGCGGCATCGGCGGCGTGCACGCTGCCGACATGCTTGTGGTTAAGGCCGTGCTTGCTGCGCACGAACACTTCGTAGAGGGTCCAGACAGACATTTTCGATCTCCGCATCAATCGCCGCTCAGGCGGCGTTCTTGTTCTGTTGCTTGCGCGCGTAGGCCACGGCGGCCTCGCGTACCCAGGTACCGTCCTCGATGGCCTTGCGCCGGGTGGCGACACGTTCCTGGTTGCACGGGCCATTGCCTTTGATCACCTCGTAGAACTCGTCCCACTGGATTTCGCCGAAGTCGTAATGGCCGCGCTCGGCGTTCCACTTCAGTTCAGGGTCGGGGGCGGTGCAGCCGAGCAGTTCGAGCTGCGGCACGGTCTGGTCGATGAAGCGCTGGCGCAGTTCATCGTTGGTCTGGCGCTTGATCTTCCAGGCCATGGACTGGGCGCTGTTGGGGGAGTGCTCGTCGCTGGGGCCGAACATCATCAGTGCCGGCCACCACAGGCGGTTGATCGCGTCCTGGACCATGTCCCGCTGGGCCTGGGTGCCGTGGCGCATCATGGTAAGGAGGATTTCGTAGCCCTGGCGCTGGTGGAAGCTCTCTTCCTTGCAGATGCGGATCATCGCGCGCGAATACGGGCCGTAGGAGGTGCGCTGCAGCACCACCTGGTTGACGATGGCGGCGCCATCGACCAGCCAGCCCACTGCGCCCATGTCGGCCCAGCTGAGAGTGGGGTAGTTGAAGATGCTCGAGTACTTGGCCTTGCCACTGTGCAGCTTGGCGATTTCTTCGTCACGGTCGGCGCCCAGGGTTTCCATGGCGCTGTACAGGTACAGACCGTGGCCGGCTTCGTCCTGGATCTTGGCCATCAGCTGCAGCTTGCGCTTGAGGCTGGGGGCCCGGGTGACCCAGTTGCCTTCGGGCAGCATGCCGACGATTTCCGAGTGGGCGTGCTGGGAGATCTGCCGGATGAGGGTCTGGCGATAGGCCTCGGGCATCCAGTTCTTGGCTTCGATCTTGATTTCGGCGTCGATCTTTTCCTGGAAGTTGCGCTCCTCGGGCGACATCTCTTCCAGCGACTTGACGCGCTTGACTCCGGTTTCCACTAGCTGTGCGTACATGTGTTCCGACTCCTGCTAAGGCATGAGTCATTTGTAAGCGATACAAAACATAACGTCAAACAGTTTTATGTGTATCAAATAAGATTTGTGTATCGCTTTAAGGGCCAAGGGGGCTGCTGTGCAGCCCTTTCGGGACACAAGGCCGCTCCTACAGAAGATTGCGTTACCCTGTAGGAGCGGCCTTGCGTCGCGAAAGGGGCGCAAAGCGCCCCGATCTCTCAGGCAAAAAAAAGCCCCGGACGATGCCGGGGCCAAAAAGGCAGCCGAATGAATCAGCTGGCCAACCGTTTGTCGAACACGTGACAGGCCTTGCCCTCGGAACGCTTGAGGGTGCCGCAGGGCTGCAGGCACACCTGGGTGCTGATGCCGATATAGGTCTTGATCTGCTTGGTCAGCTCCCCGGTCAACAGCTTGCGCTGGCCTTCATCGAGTTGCTGGCACTCCGCACGCAGTTCCACATGCACCTCGACACTGTCCAGGTTGCCATTACGATACAGATGAATCTCATAAAGCTCTGAAAGCTGTTTTATTTTCAGCACCTGCTCCTCGATCTGGGTCGGGAACACGTTGACCCCGCGAATGATCAGCATGTCATCGCTGCGGCCGGTGATCTTGCCAATCCGCCGCATCGGCCTGGCGGTGCCGGGCAGCAGGCGAGTGAGGTCGCGGGTGCGGTAGCGCACCATGGGCAACGCTTCCTTGCTCAGCGAGGTGAACACCAGTTCGCCCAGCTGGCCGTCCGGCAGCACCGCGCCGGTGACCGGGTCGATGATCTCGGGGTAGAAATGGTCCTCCCAGATGGTCGGACCATCCTTGGTTTCGATGCACTCCATCGCCACTCCTGGCCCCATGATTTCCGACAGGCCATAAATGTCGAGGGCATCGATGCCCAGCCTTTGCTCGATCGAGCGGCGCAGCTCATCGGTCCACGGCTCTGCGCCGAATATGCCCAGGCGCAGCTTGAGGTCTTGCGGGTCGATGCCCTGGCGCTCGATCTCGTCGGCCAGGTTGAGCATGTAGGAAGGGGTGACCATGATGATGTCGGGCTGAAAGTCGCGAATCAGCTGCACCTGCTTTTCGGTCTGGCCACCGGACATGGGGATCACCGTGCAGCCCAGGCGCTCTGCACCGTAATGCGCGCCAAGCCCGCCAGTGAACAGGCCGTAGCCATAGGAGACATGCACCTTGTCCCCCTTGCGCCCGCCCGCGGCGCGGATCGAGCGGGCGACCACATTGGCCCAGGTGTCGATGTCGTTCTGGGTGTAGCCCACCACTGTCGGCTTGCCGGTGGTGCCACTGGAGGCGTGCAGACGCACCACCTCTTGCTGGGGCACGGCGAACATGCCGTAGGGGTAGTTGTCGCGCAGGTCGTTCTTGCCGGTGAAGGGGAACTTCGCCAGGTCTTCCAGGCACTTGAGGTCGTCGGGGTGGGCGCCGTATTCGGCAAAACGCTGACGGTACAGCGGCACGTTGTCATAGGCGTGCTTCAGGCTCCAGCGCAGGCGCTCCAGCTGGTGCTGGCGCAAGGCGTCGACACTGGCGGTTTCCATCGGGTCCAGCAGAGCACGATCGGCATCATGGTACATGTTCATAGCTTCACTCGAATTGTTCTTGTACGCCGCGCGGCACCGGTTGCAGGCCGTGCGGTGAGTGTCATGGAAGCAGCATATACGGCTGCGTTCGGTTCGGTAACAAGCCGATGGTCCCAGCCGCTCAGAGGCGTTCGATGACCATCGCGATGCCCTGGCCAACGCCGATGCACATGGTGCACAAGGCGTAGCGTCCGGCGGTTTCTTCCAGCTCGTGCAATGCGGTGGTGACCAGGCGTGCACCACTCATGCCCAACGGGTGACCCAGGGCGATGGCACCACCATTGCGGTTGACCCGCTCGTCGTCGTCGGCCAGCCCGAGCTCGCGCAGCACCGCGAGGCCCTGGGCGGCAAAAGCCTCGTTGAGCTCGATGACGTCCATGTCGGCCAGCGACAACCCGGTAAGTTCCAGCACCTTGCGGGTAGCCGGCACCGGGCCGATGCCCATCAGCCGTGGTTCGACCCCTGCCACCGCCATGCCGACTATGCGGCCGCGGGCCTTCAGGCCATGGCGACGCGCGGCAGCGCTGCTGGCGAGCAGCAGGGCGCAGGCACCATCGTTGACCCCGGAGGCATTGCCGGCGGTCACGCTGCCGCCGTCGCGGAACGGGGTACCCAGCCTGGCCAGTTGCTCCAGGGTGGTATCGCCGCGGGGATGTTCGTCGTGCTCGACCACTTTGGCCGGGCCTTTGCGCTGCGGGATCTGGACCGGCACGATTTCCCGTGCCAGGCGCCCACGTACCTGGGCGGCGGCGGCCTTGTGCTGGCTGCGCAGGGCAAAGGCGTCCTGGTCGGCGCGGGAAATACCGAACCGCTCGGCAACGTTCTCGGCCGTTTCCGGCATCGAATCGGTACCGAAGGCTGCCTTCATCAGCGGGTTGACGAAGCGCCAGCCGATGGTGGTGTCGAACAGCTCGGCCGCACGGCCGAACGCCTGCTCCGACTTGCCCATGACGAACGGTGCGCGTGACATCGACTCCACGCCGCCGGCCAGCATCAGCCCGGCTTCGCCGCAGCGCAGGGCGCGGGCTGCATTGCCGATGGCGTCCAGGCCGGAGCCACACAGGCGGTTGATGGTGGTGCCGGGCACTTCGATCGGCAGCCCGGCCAGCAGGCTGGCCATGTGCGCGACGTTGCGGTTGTCCTCGCCAGCCTGGTTGGCGCAGCCGAGGATGACGTCGTCGATGGCTTTCCAGTCCAGCTCGGGGTGGCGCTGGATCAGGGCCTTGAGCGGGATGGCGGCCAGGTCATCGGCGCGCACGCCGCTCAAGGCCCCGGCATAACGGCCGATGGGGGTGCGCACGGCGTCGATGATCAAGGCATCGGCCAGGGTGTGTTCAGTCATCTTGCGTCTCCTGCGCCAGCACGGTGCCGCGCACTTTGTAGGACTTGCCATGGAACATCGCCACCAGCTCACCGCGCTGGTTCTCGATGCGGACATCGTAAAGGCCGGTACGGCCCTTGCGGCTGACCTCGCTGGCGCGGGCGGTAAGTACATCATCGCGCAGCGCCGGGGCCAGGTAGTCGATGCTGCAGCCCAGAGCGACAGTGGCCTGGTCGTAACTGTTGCAGGCGAAGGCAAATGCCGAGTCGGCCAGGGCGAACAGGAAACCGCCATGGCAGGTGCCATGCCCCTGGATCATGTCGGCGCGTACCAGCATGCGCAGGCACGCCTGGCCCGGGCCGGCTTCCAGCAGGCGGATGCCCAGGCCCTGGGTGGCCTGGTCGCGGGCGTACATGGCCTCGGCACAGGCTTGTGCCAGTTCGACTTCAGTCATGCAGGGTGCCTCCTTTGGCTTCGCAGCGGCGTAACAGCAGGGAAGGGCGGTAGCGGCTCTCGCCGTAGCTGCGCTGCAGGTTGTCGAGCACGCGCAGGGTGTGGGGGATGCCGATGTTCGCGGCCCAGGCCAGCGGGCCGCAGGGGTAGTTGACGCCGGCACGCATGGCCAGGTCGATGTCAGCGGCGCTGCCGACACCTTGCAGCACAGCATCGGCGGCCTCGTTGGCGAGCATCGCCACGGTACGCAGCACCACCAGGCCGGGCAGGTCGGCGACCGCCGTTACCTTCAGGCCGGCACGCCGCAGCAAGGCCACCGCCTGGTCGCGAGCGTTGTCGCTGGTGTCGGCCGACCAGCTGATGGCGAGGCGGGTGGCGGTGGTGTAGTCCAGCGCGAGGTCCAGCAGCACCAGGTTGCGCAGGCCGTCGTCCCGGGCCCGCTGGCTGGCCAGGCGGCCATCGGACAGCGCCAGGGTGGCATCGCCCACGTGGAGCAAGCCGCTGCCGGCGCGCTGGGTCACGGCGATGCCGCTTTGGCGCAGGCGCTCGATCAGCGGCTGCATCACCCCCAGGTCGCCTTCGACGACGCAGGCGTCGACGATGGCGGGGCTGTGCAGTTCGGCTGGCTGCGGGCGTTCGGCGCCTTCGGCATAGCTATAGAAGCCTTGGCCGGTCTTGCGCCCGAGGCGGCCCGCGTCCACCAGTTCCTTCTGCACCAGCGAAGGCTGGAAGCGGAAGTCGCCATAAAATGCATCGAAGACCGAACAGGTGACGGCGTAATTGACATCGTGGCCAATCAGGTCGGTGAGTTCGAACGCGCCCATGCGGAAACCACCGGCATCACGCAGCAGCGCATCGAGGCTGGCGCAATCGGCTGCGCCTTCCTGCAGCAGGCGCAGGCTCTCGGCGTAGAACGGCCGCGCCACACGGTTGACGATGAAGCCCGGCGTGGAGCGTGTGTGCACCGGCTGCTTGCCCCAGGCCTGGGCGGTGGCATGAATGCACGTGGCAACGGCCGGGGCGGTGGCCAGGCCCGAGACCACTTCGACCAGGGCCATCAGCGGTGCCGGGTTGAAGAAATGCATGCCAACCACCTGTTGCGGGCGCTGCAGCCCGGCGGCGAGGCTGGTGATGGACAGCGACGAGGTGTTGCTGGCGAGGATGCAGTCGGTGGCGCACAAGGCTTCCAGCTGGTTGAACAGCGCTTGCTTGACCTGCAGGTTCTCGACGATGGCCTCGATCACCAGGCGAGCATCGGCCAGGGCTTCGAGGTGGTCCACCGGGCACAGCCGGGCGCTGATGGCTTCCCGTTCGGCAGCCGGCAACTTGCCTTTTTCCACCAGGCGGGCAAGTTGCCGCTCTATGCCGGCCACCGCCTGGGCTGCCGCGCCAGGGCGGTTGTCGTAGAGCTTTACCGGGTGGCCGGCCTGAGCCGCAACCTGAGCGATGCCTGCGCCCATGGCGCCCGCACCGATCACCGCCACCTGAGCGTTGCTTGCGAGTGCGCTCATGATCAACGCCCCTTGAATGCCGGCGTGCGCTTGTTCATGAACGCACTCACGCCTTCGCGATAGTCCTCGCTGCGCCCGGCCAGGCGCTGCAGGTCGCGCTCCAGTTCCAGCTGTTCATCGAAACCGTTGTCGAAACTGGCGTTGAGGCTGCGCTTGATCAGGGCCAGGCCGTAAGTGGGCTGGGTGGCGAGCTGTCGGGCGAGGGTGAGGGCTTCGTCGCGCAGCGCGGCATCGTCCACCACGCGGTGGATCAGCCCCCATTGCTGGGCCTGTTCGGCGCCCAGGCGCTCGCCCAGCATCGCCAGGGCCTTGGCCCGCGCCATGCCGACCAGGCGCGGCAGCAGCCAGGTACCGCCAGAGTCGGGTACCAGGCCAATCTTGCAGAAGGCCTGGATGAAGCTGGCCGAGCGGGCCGCCAGCACCAGATCGCAAGCCAGCGGAATGTTGGCACCGGCACCGGCAGCCACACCGTTCACCGCGCAGACTACCGGCAGCGGCAGGTCGCGCAGGGTGCGCACCAGCGGGTTGTAGAACTTGTCGATCGATTCGCCCAGGTCCGGCATCTCGGCGCCCGGGGCGACGTTGCGGTCGGACAGGTCCTGGCCGGCGCAGAATCCACGGCCTTCGGCAGTCAGCAACAACACCCGTGCTTCGCTGCTTTGGCGTACTTGCTTGAGTGCCTCGCGCACTTCCAGGTGCATGGCGGTATTGAAGCTGTTCAGCTGCTCGGGGCGATTCAACGAGAGGAGGGCGACGCCGTCCTCGATGGAAAACAGGATGTGCTGGAAAGTCATGACAGACTCGCTCCGTCAGTCGAGGGAAAGGTGATCAGCGGCCCTGGAAGCGGGCCTGGCGTTTTTCCTGGAAGGCACGGATGCCTTCGTCGCGGTCGGCGGTGCCGGCCAGCAGGGTGAAGGCATGGCGTTCGAAACGCAGGCCGCTGGCCAGGTCGGTATCGCCGGCCTTGAGCAGCGCTTCCTTGGCCAGGCGCACCGCCAGCGGGGCCTTGGCGGCGATGCTGCGGGCGACGTACAGGGCGCGTTCGACGGTGAGTTCCGGCTGGGTGATTTCGCTGACCAGCCCGGCCTGCAAGGCATGACGGGCGGTGATGGCTTCGCCGGTCAGCACCATTTGCATGGCCAGCGGCTTGCCTACAGCCCGCAGCAGGCGCTGAGTGCCACCGGCGCCGGGGATGATGCCGAGGTTGATTTCCGGCTGGCCGAAACGGGCATCGCTGCCGGCGATGACGATGTCGGCGCACATCACCAGTTCGCAGCCGCCACCCAGGGCATAGCCGTTGACGGCGGCGATCAGTGGCTTGGGGAAGGCGGCGATGCTTTGCCAGTGGGCCACCCGGGGGTCGTTGAGGATGCCGACCAGATCGCGCTCGGCCATTTCGCGGATATCGGCGCCTGCGGCGAATGCCTTGCGGCTGCCGGTGATGACCACCGCACGGGTCTGCTCGTCTTGCCCGGCCGCTTCCAGCGCGGCGGCCAGCTCTGCCAGTAGCTCGGTGCACAGGGCGTTGAGTGCCTCGGGCCGTTGCAAAGTAATGAGCAGCACACCGTGGTCGGGCGCCTGCACATCGAGATATCGCGGCATGTCGGGTTCCTCTGGCTGCACGCACGGCACATCGTGGGGCCGGCATTTCTTGGAATTGTTTGCAGGGGCGTGATGCGGGATCACGTCCAGGTGGAACCAGTATATGCATTACGCGATACAACAATGCAACATCAAAAATTGTTTCATGTATCTCTTTTTGCGTGAGTGACAACTGCCTCAGCAAAGGGTTTCATGATGTTGAATCGCTTCATCACCCTGTATTCAACGCATAATGCTGAATTTATGGGAGCGCGATGACTCCAGCAAAAGCGATACACGACCATGCTGA
Organism: Pseudomonas sp. B10(2017); assembly: GCF_002113295.1. Classification (NCBI taxonomy): domain Bacteria; kingdom Pseudomonadati; phylum Pseudomonadota; class Gammaproteobacteria; order Pseudomonadales; family Pseudomonadaceae; genus Pseudomonas; species Pseudomonas sp. B10(2017). Next base: position 181,887 of record NZ_NEJU01000007.1, on the reverse strand, counting down.
TTGACGCACCACAAGATTGTGATACAAGATCAAGGCGCATTTGAAATCATTTCAGGAGCTTTGCCATGCCTTGCTATCGACTGGACGGCCTGACGCCCGTGGTTCATCCGACAGCCTACGTGCACCCCAGCGCCGTGCTGATCGGTGATGTCATCGTCGGCCCTCGTTGCTACGTCGGCCCCCTGGCATCAATGAGGGGGGATTTCGGTCGTATCGTGCTGGAGGAGGGCGCCAACCTGCAGGACACCTGCGTGATGCACGGTTTCCCGGGTGGCGATACGGTGGTCGAACGCAACGGGCATGTCGGGCATGGTGCCGTGCTGCACGGCTGCCGCGTGGGCGAACACGCCTTGATCGGCATGAACGCAGTGGTGATGGATGGTGCCCATGTGGCACCGCGTTGCATTGTCGCGGCCACGGCATTCGTCAAGGCGGGCTTCGAATGTGCGGCGCAAAGCCTGGTGATGGGCTCGCCAGCTCAGGTCAAACGCCCGTTGACCGAACAGGAACTGGCCTGGAAGCAACGCGGCACGGCGGAGTACCAACACCTGGCGCAACGCTGCATGAACAGCATGGTCGAATGCCCGCCGCTGACCGAGGTCGAGCCCGAGCGCCCACGCATGGAAGACACCGGCGTCAGGCCCAAAGGCCAGGCATCGGCATGAGCCTGGCAGCGTCGCGCAATGGTCAGGCGGCACGCCGCGCAGGTATAGTCGGTGCTTTAACCGCGCATAGTTCGCCCATGAGCAATCTCGCCCCACTGAACAACTTGATCACCCGCTTCCAGGAACAGACGCCGATCCGCGCCAGTTCCCTGATCATCACTTTATACGGCGACGCCATCGAACCCCACGGCGGAACCGTTTGGCTGGGCAGCCTGATCAACCTGCTGGAGCCGATCGGCATCAACGAGCGCCTGATCCGCACATCGATCTTCCGCCTTACCAAGGAAGGCTGGCTCACCGCCGAAAAGGTCGGCCGCCGCAGTTACTACAGTCTGACAGGTACGGGCCGCCGGCGGTTCGAGAAAGCCTTCAAGCGGGTCTACAGCCCGAGCCAGCCAGCCTGGGACGGTGCCTGGACGCTGGTGTTGCTCTCGCAACTGGAGGCCGGCAAACGCAAGGCTTTGCGTGAAGAGTTGGAATGGCAGGGCTTCGGGGCCATGGCGCCGAACCTGCTGGGCTGCCCACGGGCAGACCGCGCCGACCTGGCCACCACCTTGCGTGACCTGGAGGCGAGCGACGACAGCATCGTCTTCGAAACCCACACCCAGGAAGTGCTGGCATCCAAGGCCATGCGCGCCCAGGTTCGGGAAAGCTGGCGAATCGACGAGCTGGGGCAGCAGTACAGCGAGTTCATCCAGCTGTTCAGGCCACTTTGGCAAGGTTTGAAAGAGCAGCAAGAGCTCGATGCGCAGGATTGTTTCCTGGCACGAACGCTGCTGATTCACGAATACCGCCGGCTGCTGCTGCGTGACCCGCAACTGCCGGACGAGCTGTTGCCTGGGGATTGGGAGGGAAGGGCCGCGCGACAGTTGTGCCGTAACCTTTATCGGCTGGTGTTTGCCAAAGCGGAAGAATGGCTGAATGCAGCGCTGGAAACGGCTGATGGGCCGTTGCCGGATGTGAATGAAGGCTTTTACAGGCGTTTTGGCGGGCTTGTTTGAGGATTGGGTGCAGAGGCGGGTTCTATATAACTACGCTAAATGAGTATTTAGTGTAGTTATACCTTATTTGCATATACAGCATGGCAAATGGGGGGGGGTATGCCTGGCCCTCAGGTATCGCGCGGTCCTCATGTATCTTTTGTCGCTTGTACTGATCACATCACTTGCAGGCCAGCACCCACAGGGATGGTTCGTGGCTTGAGGTCTGCGCGAGATGTAAACAACTGTCCTCTCAATCCTGCGGGCCCTTGTAGGAGCGGCCTTGCGTCGCGATGGGCTGCGCAGCAGCCCCAAGGTTTCAAAGCAGACGCATGAATTGTTGGGGCTGCCTTGCAGCCCATCGCGACACAAGGCCGCTCCTACAATTGACCGCGTTAACTGATCGACCGGAAGTTGGATTGCCGGTGATGGGAAGCGTGACAACCTCAATGGCGCTGACTGACAGGCGCTAGTCGTCAGTGTGGTCATGCATGCGCTGGATTTGTCCTGATAAACAAAGTCGAGGGTGACCGTACCAGGTTTCTTTCAAGCACTCAGGGTAGCCAACAGTCCAAAAGGCAAGGCTAACGCATCTGGCACCATGTCGGCGCTTGTGATGGTAAGCGAGCGATGGATCAGGACAGATTATCTAGACCAGGGAGCTTTCCCTGGTCCCAAAGTGCCTCACTCGTGGGCCGGTGACCAAATACAGACTAGCGCATAATGAGTATTATGTTAAACGACGTATTTGGAAGCGCCCGTTCATATTTCGTCTATCACGCCCCCTGTGACTGGTCTAAGAAAATGAGAAGCGTCGACGCAAAAAAAGATACTGAGTAATCAAGCCCGTAGCCTTTACCCTCGAAATTCGCCGGGACCGTTCGTAACCGATTGCGAAGACCGGCTTACCTGGCCAGATCTAAATGCCCTGTTGCCGGCGTTGGCTGAGCAACTCGGCGACGGCACTCCTGACCGATATTTAGACGCGCGATCTTCTCTATCAACTACGAGGGTGTGGAGTACTTTCCACGTTTCGCCCTCGAAGCACGCACCTTGGCCATTGCGGCCCAGGGAATGCAGCGCGTCATCGCTGTGCTGGCCACCAGGATGAATGACTGGGCCATGGCTTTGTGGTTCGAATCATCCAATTCGTATTTGGGGGGTAAGCTGCCGAAGGACATCATATCCTACGACCCCGACGCGGTTGTTCAAGCCGCACAGGAGGAGATAGATGGGGCCTCGCATGGCTAGCGCTGCTCGTGGCTAGGCCCATCCTCGCGCCTCGCTCGCTATACCCGAGAGACAATACCGCATTATTTAACTACGCCCTCCTCCATCCAGGCTCCCTGCCTGCAGTCTTCGGCAGTGTTAGTCAGGAATGCTCCACGATTCTCGAACTGAGTGGGTAGATACCCATGCGGCCGACCAACTCTTCAATTTTTTGAATCGTCGGCGACTTGAGTCCGCGCTCAAGGGAGCTCACGTAGGTTCGGCTAAGCGTCTTGCCGCTGAGCTGCTCTGATAGCTCCTAGCACCGCTACGAAATCTTCCGACTTCACTCGTTCGACAATGCACACGTTCCATAGTGATGGAATGGCATGAGTCTCGGCTGTCAGCAAAGCAGCCTCCCAGTAGCCTTTCAGTTTCAAACTCCCACCACCCACTGCCAGGCGCGAGGGGTTGAGCAAATTTATGATACTGGCCATCCCAAGACCCAATGCATCACCCCCGGCCCTTACTGTTGCCATGGCGATAGGGTCATCATCATTTGCCAAACGTGCGAGCGCCTCGCCACTGATGCCAAGCAGGGTGGCCATAGCGCCGCCACCGGCTATTTCATCCAGCCGCTTAACTGATCCACCAATGTGCAGCGGGAGGTACCCAAGCTCGCCAGCCCAGCCATTAACACCACGTAACCTCCGTCCGTGCGTCATGAATGCGGCGCCGATGGCAGTGCCAGCCATGATCACGCCACCTGTAAAATCATCGCTAGCATCCTGCATTTCTTCCAACAGGGCCGCCTCTACATCATTAATGACTGTCACCTGGCACCCAAGTGCTTTGAGCGAGGTTTCTGGACGCCAGCCTGTCAGGCTGGGTAGGACATCGCAGCTAACGATCTCGCCGTCGGAAGCGACCAGACCAGGTACCGCGATACCAATACGAGTCGGGCGTAGATTCAGATCATCTATGAAGGCGCGGAGCTGGGCGGAAAAGTCTTCGGGTGTATAGCTGGGCCCAGTTTCAAATCGTCGTGAAAAGGCTCCGCATAATAGCAGTAGCTTAGTACCGCCCAAGTCGGCGCCAATGATGATCTCATTCCCTTCAGGGGTACTGTGCATTGCGATACCTTTGGTTTGGGGTGGACATCTTCAGGTCTCGGGCTTGAATGGCTCATCATTTAGTTGTACGCGATAGTGTACTGAAGGCACCTCACGAACTGGTAAGTCACGTTAGGGATCGCTGAACAATGGGTGCACTGGCGCAACGATTGCCGCGTCACGTTACACGCTGACCGCTAAAAAACAACCATCTGACATATTTCCCCGTCCTTTGACAGCATTTGTGCCCGCGAATGCGCACTTCCTTTGCAAGTCTTGCACATGAATACGATCGGCCGCGCCATGAAAGAGCTTCTGCCCCTCCCGTGAGCATTGTACTTGTCTCCCGGACGCCTTCAGATGAACCAAAATCAGGGATTGCCGGTCAATCCATAACAAAAAGATTGCAACGGATGAAATACAGCAAATGGTTTCATTTGATCTGCAGAGGATGCTCATCGGCGAATTCCCGCTGACCTTTCTATTAGAGGTCGCTCTCCGCGTATCAGCGGCTTTTTTTGCGGTGTTCTTCTTTCTGAAATTCAGTGGTCGACGTGGAATCAGACAGCTGTCCCGATTCGAGCTCGTGGTGATCCTCACCTTGGGCTCAGCCGCAGGCGATGTGACCTTTTACGACGATGTACCACTCCTCCCGGTCGCATTGGTTTTCCTCACGCTTTTGCTGCTCTATCGCGGTACTGTCTACATGATGAGGCGCAGCAGAACATGCGAGGCCTGGATCGATGGTTTGCCCATCACGGTCGTAAAGGACGGCATGTACGAGATCCATTCGCTGCGGAATTTGAACATCTCGTCCAATGAGCTTTTCATGGAACTGCGCCAACAAGGTGTGGAGCATCTCGGCCAGGTTCGACTCGGCCTACTGGAAACCGATGGCGATCTCAGTCTTTATTTCTATGGGCCTGAAGACACCCGGCCAGGGCTGTCGGTGCTGCCAGTCGAACATCGTCCAGAGTACTTGGCACCGCCGCATGCTGGCCTACACTGTTGCGTCAACTGCGGATTCGCAACATTCCATGAATCACAGGACTCCGTCGTGTGTAAGCGCTGCGGACATAACGTATGGTCACCTGCGTTGGATACCTTACGCAACCGCTAGACCACCTCCACTTGAATGCAGGCAGGTTAAACACCAAGGCGTGCCTCCAGCCTACCAATGCTGGTCAGCTTGGACACAGTGGGCGTACATCAATGCTTCGTCCGCGAGTAGACTCGCCGAGCAACCCGCAAAGCCTGGATTCGGCTGACACAGACTGGGTTCATCCAAGCGATTTGCGATAGCCCTCCCCCGATACTATTCACGTCCTTTTCACATGCGATGTGGAAACGTTAGCTATCCCTACGTGTGATAGAAGCTCCCTTGCCCGCCTAGCAGCGGGCTTTCTTTTGCCCGCAATTCCCCATTGACTCGGCCATTCGTCCGTTGGTCTGTCCGCTTCATCGGCCATGGTTGTCCTCTAAAGACACCAGCCAGAGCCTTTCTCATGCGACAGCTATTCCAATCGATAACCCTTCCCCTCGCCTGCACTCTGCTGTGGGCCTGCTCCGCTCCCGAAACGAAGTCTCCTGTGGAAACACCAGGCAGGCCCGAGTCTGGTAAAACCCAGCTGCTGGGAGCCGGCGCCGCGACGCTGCAGTCCAAGCCGCCCATTGAGGCCATCAACGCCTACCTGGATGGCTTTCACTTCTACAACGGGCATCCGGACGTGCAGATGGAAGCTCACCATTACTGCTCGATCCTCAATGAGGATGTCATCCAGTGCGTGATCTTCGACGGCAATACGAAGGACGCTAAGATTATGGGCATCGAGTACATCATCGACGAGAAGCTTTTTGCCGGATTACCACCCAAGGAGAAGGCGATGTGGCACAGCCATGGTTACGAGGTCTCCTCTGGGCAACTGGTCGCCCCAGGCATTCCTGTACCTGCTGAGCATGCTCTGATGGAGCGCCTGGCGCGTACTTATGGGAAGACTTGGCACACCTGGCACACCGATCAGGACAAAGCGCTGCCGGTGGGTGTGCCGCAGTTGATGATGGGCTTTACCGCAGATGGGCAGGCTGATCCGGCGATGGTCGAACAGCGCAATCGGCGCCTGGGTGTGGATGCTGCGAAAACCAAAGCCGAGCGGGCTGACATTCGTATTCCTGAAGCTGATCCCCAGGCTGATGGCTGGCAGCACGGTACCGTCATTCAAATCACCGATCCAACTGGCGCGCATCTGCACCGCCCCGCTACATCGACTCCGGCGAATACCAACAGCCGTTCCAGCCAATAGCAAATTCAGAGGTATATAGCTCCGCCATTGGGCGTGCCCCTTCAGGGACGGCTGTCGTGAACCGCAACCTGGCATAGCGAGGTTACGGCCCTATCGGGCTTTTATCCTCACGCCTCTGGCCCTCCATGGGCCGGCGCCCTCCGCTTGCTATGGATAACACGATAGTGGGGGCTTAACAGGTTGCCACCTCATGGCCAACCTCAAACATTGCATTCAGGTCAGGAGCTTCCATCTTGCCTTCGGCGCAGCTAAGGCCGAGTCGCTGTCATCAGAGGATGAACTACGCTTCCTAAACAACACCGTAGATCGAAGACGCATTGCAGACGGTCGTTAAGGCCGGATGCTGGTGGTAAGGGAATGGCCATTCTTCGGGATCCGAGACCCTCATCACCATCGTCGGGATGCGCTCCGTGAGAATCCAAAAGCTGCACATCGCCTTTCTGTATCTCACGCTTCTCCTGGGGGGTTGTACAACAATCAACATACCTCACGAACCCAGTCACGCCTTGCCTGCGAACGATTCGGCATTCGGCCGATCTATCCAGGCCCAGGTTGCCCCCCATCAAGGACAATCGGGCTTTCGCCTATTCCCGGAGAGTGCCGAGGCTTTCGCCGCCCGCGCGGAACTGATTCGCAACGCTCAAAGCAGCGTTGACCTGCAGTACTACATCGTCCACGACGGTATAAGTACTCGAATACTGCTGAGCGAGCTCCTCGTCGCTGCCGACCGTGGCGTGCGCGTCAGGATCTTGCTCGATGACACCACCAGCGATGACCTGGAGCAAACCATCGCGACACTGACGATGCATCCGCATATACAGATCCGCGTGTTCAATCCTCTCCATCTTGGCCGCAGTACCGTCGTGACACGCACGATGGGTCGGCTATTCAACCTTTCTCAGCAACACCGGCGTATGCACAACAAATTGTGGTTGGTAGACAATTGCGTGGCCATCGTTGGAGGGCGCAATCTGGGTGACGAGTATTTCGATGCCGAGCCCAACAGAAATTTCACTGACATTGACATGCTCAGTGTCGGCCCGGTCGCAGCGCAGTTGGGATATAGTTTTGATGAGTACTGGAACAGTGTCCTCAGCAAGCCCATCGAGCAGTTCATATCGTTCAAGCCATCTAGCAAAGACCTGAAAGATCTTCGGACTCGGCTGGATGCCTCCTTGGAGGAAACGCGCACCCAGAAGCACGCGCTCTATCAGCAATTGATGAGCTATACCACCCAGCCACGCCTGAATAACTGGCGCAAGGAGTTGATCTGGGCCTGGAACAAAGCGATGTGGGATGCACCGAGCAAGGTATTGGCGAGTGGTGAACCCGCTCCGCACTTGCTGTTGGCCACCCAATTGGCACCCGAGCTCAACGGAGTCAGCAAGGAGTTAATCTTGGTATCGGCATACATGGTGCCTGGACAACCGGGGGTGGTTTACCTGACCCGTCGAGCCGACGCCGGCGTGTCGATCAGCTTGTTGACCAACTCGCTGGAGGCCACCGACGTACCGGCTTCGCACGGTGCTTACGCACCCTATCGCAAGACCTTGCTTGAGCATGGTGTGCAGCTGTTCGAATTACGTCGTCAAGCCGGTGATCGAAGCGAAAGCGATACCAGGCCGCGCTTCTCTCGCAAGGGCTCCTCCAGCGGCCCTTCTAGCAGCTCCGACTCCAGCCTGCATACCAAGGCGATGATTTTCGACCAGCAAAAAGCGTTTGTCGGTTCGTTCAATTTCGATTCGCGCTCTTTGCTGTGGAATACCGAGGTCGGTGTCTTGGTTGATGATCCGCAGCTCGCCGGACGGGTGCGCGAACTGGCGCTGGAGGGCATGGCACCTGCTCTAAGTTATCAGGCCCGGCTGCAAGATGATCACCTGGTCTGGGTTACCGAAGACAATGGCCAACAACGCACGTTGACCACTGAACCGGGGGGCTGGTGGCGGCGCTTCAATTCCTGGCTCAGCAGCACGATAGGGCTTGAAAAGATGCTTTAGCATGGGAAAGACAAATCATGCGGCGGCCAGTTCTGCTTCGGAAAATTCCATGTCCGTGTGACAGTAATCGCCTCTGGTTTCCTAGAACTCCACCTTGCCCCGGCCCGCCTTGACAGTGCTGCGCCTGGCTTTTCCTTCGAGGCGACGGGTCTTCGAGCCGAGCGTCGGCTTGGTGGGGCGGCGTTTCTTCTCGGTCTTGCCGGCAGTGATGATCAACTCGGCAAGACGCGCCAGCGCGTCAGCACGGTTCTGCTCCTGTGTGCGGTATTGTTGTGCCTTGATGATCAACACACCGTCGCCGGTGATGCGGCTGTCACGCAGCGCCAACAGCCGCTCCTTGTAGAACTCGGGCAGCGACGAGGCGGGAATGTCGAAGCGCAGGTGCACGGCGCTGGACACTTTGTTGACATTCTGACCACCTGCGCCTTGCGCGCGGATGTAGGTCAGTTCGATATCGGCATCTGGCAGATGCACGTTATTAGAGATGGTCAGCATGGCATGGCCTTTGTAATTCCCCCCATTATCACAGCCTTCGCCGCTCACCCACAGAACAAAATTCTTAATTTCCGAGGCTAGTTGTAATCAATGAACAACGAACGATTCACCATCACATCAGGCAATAGAATTCCGTAACCTCTGCCACAATCTCTCCCTTGGCATCATAAAGCCTCGCCTCTGGCGTCATGGCCATGGAGCGGGCCTCGAGCACGTAGCGCTGCCCAGCCTTGAAATGCTCGTAGTCTAGGGTCAGGTAGCATTGCCTTACCGTGGTTCCTCCCATCAGGCTGATGCCACCGCCACCATTGACCTCGTAGTCGAACCTGACGACCAATTCATGGCTGCCGGGGCTGACCTCAAAGAAGCGCCCGTCGCGCAGGCGTTGTTTATCCAGGCGTTCGGCCAACAGCACTCGGTCATTCGGGAATGGTGTCGAGAGATCGACCCAAGCCAGCTGTGGGTTGGCAGTGGGCATCGGCGCCTGGCAACCCGCCAATGCAGCGATCGCGAACAACAGCGTCAACTTACGCATGGGTAGTTCCCCAAAGGCTCCTGGACTCACTATTCAGGATAACGCCGACAAGTGTCGATGTGCGCCTGAAGGGACGACCGAAGCCCCCTCCTTCGCCTTCATGCTGATACTTGGTTCACGCAGCCCCTTCTCGTATGATCGTCGCAATCTGATCTGGAACGGATTTCGTGAAGTCGTTACCTGGAAATGTCCCAGTTACCCCTGCCGCCCCCAAGGACGTGAAATGGAACGTGGGCGAGGCTGCCAACCAGCTCTCATGGGACGACCTGCGGATCATCAAAACGCTCAGTGAGTGTGGCAATCGCGCTGCCACGGCCAAGAAGCTCGGCATCAACGTGTCCACCGTCTCCCGCAGGGTCTCCCAGGTTGAAAAAACACTGGGCGTAGCCTTGTTCGACCACCGCAAATCAGGCTATCTGCTCACCATCGAGGGCGCGGAGTTGCGTGCTCTCGCCGAACGCGTGGAGCTGGACATTGTCAGCGTGACGCGGCGTGTCTCACGTGCCGGCCAAGGGCCACTCGGAAAGCTTCGTATCACCACCAGCGACTCACTGCTGCTTTACTTCCTCACCCCCATCATCGCGGATTTCAAGGCCCTCAATGAAGGCATCACGATCGAGGTGCTGGTGGGCAACGAATCACTGAGCCTTGCGCGAGACGAATCGGATATTGCGGTTCGAGCCACCAGGAAACCCGCCGAAAGCCTGGTGGGTCGCAAACTGGCCACAATCGCCTGGGCGCCCTACGGCAGCAGCAACCACACATCGCCTGCTCCTCTGTTCACAGAAGGCCAGGCATGGGTTTCCTATTCCGCGGCGCTACGCGGGCTCAAGGCAACGAGCTATGTCGAAAACAGGGTCGCTGCCGAGTGCATCTCGTACCGCACCGATTCGGTTGCGGCGGCAAGTGCTGCAATCGCGGCAGGCCTGGGGGTGGGTTTTCTGCCCTGCATGCTGGGTGATATCACACCAGGGCTTGAACGCGTCGGCCCGGTGGTGCCGGAGCTGCAGGATGAGCTGTGGCTGCTGACGCACCAGGACATCCGCAAATCGTGGCGGGTCAAAGCCTTCATGACATTCTGTGCCGCTGCCGTTGCCAATCAGAAGCCGTTGATCGAGGGCCAACTGGTACTCCCGGTCACGTAGAGCGAAACCGGGAGTGCGGGTCACTCAGCGCGCGGGCCAAGTACCGCTTTGCAGGCGATTTCGATCAGTTGTGGGCGCTGGGCAAGCCTCGAAACGCCGATGATGTTGCTGGCGCATTGAGGCCGCTCCGTGCCGTAGGCGGCCTTGCGTACCTTGCCGACCACGGCAAAGGCCGCGTCCATGTCCAGTACGTAAAGCGTCTCTTCCACGACATCTTCAAGCGTCGCTCCATACAGCGCGAGCAGCTTGGCGATATTGTCGTAGGCGGCGCGCATCTGATCCCCCATCGAAGAGAAATCACAGGGCCTGCCGTCACTATCCAGCGGTGCCGGCGCGACCAGGTTGCCTTCTTCGTCATGATTGAACTGGCCCGATACGTAGATCTCGTTCCCTACCCGCCGAGCCTGCGGATACCCATAGGAACTCTCCCACGGCACGCCCCAATAGGCGGTTTGTCTGTTGAGTGGTTGTGAAGCTGCCATCGCTTTCTCCTGGCGTAAACCGGATCAGGTAGATCCGCGTTTGCGGGCGAATCCTAGCAGCAGGATGAACAAGCTGATGGTGCATTAATGCGCTCCTGAGAGCGCAAAAGTGCGCCACCGCATCACTCAGCGATTCGCTATCTTGTGCTCGGACTCAAGCAACGGGCATCACTGAGGACGTCATCCAGTGCCTCAGCACAGTCTGCCGAAGGCAGGCGCCGTGACTCGTGCGATGACCACCATCCAGCTGACAGGGAACAACAATGAACAATCCAAAAACTGAAGTTCTGACCCCATTCAACAGCCAACTGATCTTCATCGATCAGCAGCCGCAGATGGCCTTTGGCGTTCAGAGCATCGATCGCCAGACGCTGAAAAACAACACCGTAGGCCTGGCCAAGGCAGCCAGGATCTTCAATGTGCCCACCACCATCACGACGGTCGAGACTGAAAGCTTCTCTGGGCACACCTACCCCGAGCTGCTCGCCGTCTTCCCCGACGCTCCGCTGCTGGAGCGAACCTCCATGAACTCCTGGGATGACCAGAAGGTGCGTGACGCGCTCAAGAAAAACGGGCGCAACAAGATCATCGTTTCCGGCCTGTGGACGGAGGTGTGCAACACCACGTTCGCGCTGTCTGCAATGAACGATGCCGGCTATGAAATCTACATGGTTGCCGACGCCTCCGGTGGCACCACCAAGGAAGCCCACGACTACGCCATGCAGCGCATGATTCAGGCAGGCGTGATTCCGGTGACCTGGCAACAAGTGCTGCTGGAGTGGCAACGCGACTGGAAAAACCGCGACACCTACGATGCCGTCATGGAACTGGTGAAAGAACACTCCGGCGCGTACGGCATGGGTGTCGACTATGCCTACACCATGGTGCACAAAGCACCAGAGCGCGTTCAGCACGGCCCAACCCTGGCCCCGGTTGCTGCCGCTGTCTGACCATTGCCAGCCCCTGCATCCAGGGGCTGTTCATTGACCCGCTGATGGGTACGCCGGCTGGCTGAGCCAGGTCATCAAATCGAGTGTTATCGTCTGTAGCCCGCCCAAGGCTGCAGAGGCCTGCTCTGCCCACTCGAAACGTGCGTGCCCACTTCATTGATTAATGGATTGGTATGAACAGCGATCACTGCACTGTGCTGGCGACTGTCGCACTGAAAACAACCGGGCTTCTCAAGCCCTGGCAGGTCACGACTGCCAAGAAGTTGATGCTGGAGAACCTGGACACTGGCATAACTGTTACGGAACTCGCCCAAGCCTGCTCGCTGTCGCGTAGCCATTTCACACGAATGTTCAGGGATACCATGCACGTGCCCCCGCAGCAGTGGATGCGTGAACAACGGTTGCGCAAAAGCAAGGAACTACTGGGGGGCTCGGGAATGATGCTTGCCGAGATCGCACTGGAGTGCGGTTTCTGCGATCAGTCCCACTTCTGTCGCACATTCGTGAAGGCCGAGGGGATATCGCCGCAGGCCTGGCAGCGACAAGCGTCCATTCGAACTGAGCCTCTGCTCAGTTAGGGAGCACATTTGTGCTCTTTCGCTGACGCTGGACATCGACCAATGTCCACCCCTGGCGGTCCCAGGTACGTTCCTGGCCACACACCAAAATTTCGTACCCCTGAAGTTAATGCGTTTAGTCAGCTTTCCAGACATTCCTTGCACACCGCGGGAACGGGCCCGGGTCATAACAGTACACACAGACCTTCCTGTGTCTGACCTGAGGTAAGCGATCATGGCAAACAATCAAGACAAGGGTGGCAACCAAGGCAATGCTGACACTGGCATGGGTAACAAAACTGCCGGCACCGGCCAGCAAGGCGGCCAGGGTTCGGGCGGTCGGATGCCCGGCCAGCAGCACGGTGGCAGCCAGTCCGGCCAGAAACCTGAGGACAAGATGAACAAGGACTGGGAACGTTCCCGTGACACAGGCAGCCAAGGCGGCCAGCGTACTACTGACAAGCAGAACCAGACCCAGAACCAGAACGTGACAGACAAGGACCGCATGGGCGGTCAGCAAAACCAGGCAGATGACCAGCAGTGGGATAAAGATCGCTGACCATCCGCAGCGGGCATCAGGGTGAGTTCTGCCCTGATGCCACCTCCATCGTATGGGAGGCTCCTGATGAACAACTCCAGAGAGCGGCATTCGACAGTCATTTGCCTGCAAGCAGGACGCATCCTTTTCGTGCGCAAGCAAAGCGCTGAATGGTCGTTGCCAGGTGGGAAAATCGATCCAGGCGAGCATCACCTGGATGCTGCGCAGCGCGAGCTGATGGAGGAGACTTGCCTATCCTTCGACGGGGCCAGGTTCCTCAATCACTACATGCTCGCAGGCGAGGAGCACTACCTCTATCAGCTGCCTGTCGAACCTGGCGCGCAACCCGCTGCAAATCACGAAATCGTGGAGTGCCGCTGGTTCACAGCGCCCGAAATTCATAAAGTGCACGTCAAACCGTCCAATATCGAGCTGCTTGAACGAGAGCATCTGCTCCCTGTGTAGTGCTTTATCGGCAGCACAGCGCATATGGACCTGGTTATGTGCATTGACACGATTCAGCGCTAGTCATTCGGCTGATACCACCCGCCGGGCATCTCTTCGCACAGCTTGGGGCGGGACACCGAAACCACGAATGAACACCTCCCGCATATGCCGACGGTCCCTGAACCCTGTCTCCTTCGCCACCACATCCAGGCTGTGACGGCTCTGCTCGATCATCAAGCGGGCAGCCTCAAGACGCAGGCTCTCCACAGCCTTTGCGGGTGACTGGCCTGTCTCTGCAGTGAATACGCGGGTAAATTGCCGAGGGCTCAGATGTACGGATTCTGCGAGCTCCTCCACACTCAATGGACGATTCAAATGCTTGCGGGCGTAATCCAGGGCGTTCTGAATCCGATCAGATTTCGGCGAAAGCGTGAGCAGTTCGGAATGTTGCGATTGCCCACCGGAGCGGCGCTGATGCATCACCAGCTTTCGTGCCACCGACCTGGCCATCTCGGTTCCCAGATCCTTTTCCACCATGCCCAGCGCCATGTCCAGGGCGGCGGTCATCCCGGCGGATGTCCAGATCGGCCCATCCACAATGAAGATTCGGTCTTCTTCCACTTCGATTTTCGGGTGCAGTTCACGCAGCTTTTTCGCATAGGCCCAGTGTGTCGTGGCGCGCCGGTTATCCAACACTCCGGCCTGGGCCAGCACGAAACAGCCGGTACACAGGCCGGCGATGCGGCGGGCGCCGTCGACAAAGCCGCGAACGCTGGCCAGCACGTCATCGCCTGGCGGGGTCAGCGGGGTCAGAGTGCCCGTGATCATCCAGGTATCAGCCAAACCAGGAGCGCCCAATGGCAGTGTGTCCATGTACATGCCCAGGGAAGACCGCACCGTTCCGCCCCCGACGGAAAAATTCTGGATCTTGTAAACCGTTTCGCCCGCGACGATGTTCGCGAATTCGAACACGGCCTGCGTCGCCAGCGACATGATCTGGAAACCTTCGGTGATGAGATAGCCGACCCGGTGCATGGTTGACGCTCCACAGTTCAATGTCCTGAAAACGTACCATATGTGTCGTTTGAGACAAAGACGACCTTCTGCATCATGGGCTCCACACCCAACAACGGAGCACGACCATGAAACAGCAATTCAAAGGCACTGCACTCATCACAGGCGCCTCCACCGGCATCGGTTCGATCTACGCAGAACGCCTGGCGCGTCGGGGTTACGACCTGGTGCTGGTGGCCCGCAACCGGGAGCGCCTGAACACCCTGGCCAGCCGGCTGACTACAGAAACCCGGCAGAACGTGGAGGTATTTCCGGCAGACCTGGCAAACCCGGATGATCTGGCCAAGGTAGAACGCAAATTGCGCGAGGACGCCAGCATCAGCCTGCTGGTGAACAACGCGGGCATAGGCACGCACACCAGCCTGCTGGAGAGTGATGTCGAGCGCATGGCTGAAATGATCACCCTCAACGTCACCGCCCTCACCCGCCTTACCTATGCCGCCATCCCAGGATTTGTCGCCCGCAAGCAAGGCGCCGTGATCAACATCTCGTCCATTGTCAGCCTGGCGCCGGAGTTGCTCAACGGTGTGTATGGTGGCAGCAAGGCCTATGTCACCGCCTTTACCCAGTCACTGCACAGGGAGCTTGCGGAAAAAGGCATCAGGATCCAGGCTGTGCTGCCAGGGGCAACCGCTACCGACTTCTGGCAGATCGGCGGCTTGCCGGTCGAAAACCTGGACCCAGGCATCGTGATGTCGGCCCAGGACCTGGTGGACGGGGCCCTGCAGGACTTTGACGACGAGGTACTGATCTCCATCCCTTCAATGCACGACCTGCAGTCCTTCGAACGTTACGAGGCAAGCCGGCAAGCCCTGTTCGGCCAACTGTCCAGCAGTCGGCTGG
This sequence comes from Pseudomonas sp. B10(2017), assembly GCF_002113295.1. Lineage (NCBI taxonomy): Bacteria > Pseudomonadati > Pseudomonadota > Gammaproteobacteria > Pseudomonadales > Pseudomonadaceae > Pseudomonas > Pseudomonas sp. B10(2017). The sequence continues at coordinate 166,558 of NZ_NEJU01000007.1, read as the reverse complement.
CCCCACGTTACAACGCCAATTGATCACGGTTGCCAGCGCCAGTACCGGGTGTAGCTGTCGGCCAGGGCGACAGCCACCCGATTATCAGCGAAACGCGGAAAGTGTTCCGGCAATAGCCGGGTTTTTCAGGAAGCCCGGGGTGCTTAACCTGTCACCACTGCTCACCAGAAGGTTCACATCCAAATGAAAGCAATCGTCTACGACACGCCCGGCCTCCCGATACAAGATCCCCGGTCCTTGTATGAGCATGAACTGCCCAAGCCCACACCTGGTGCCAGGGACCTGTTGGTGGAAGTCAAAGCCATCGCGGTAAACCCGGTCGATACCAAGGTCAGAGCCAGCCGCAGCGGTGACCACCCTCAAGTGTTGGGATGGGATGCCGTCGGGATCGTCCGCGAGGTCGGCGCCGAGGTGTCGTTGTTCCAGCCTGGCGACGAAGTGTTCTACGCCGGTGCAATCGACCGCCCGGGCAGTTACAGCGAATTTCACCTGGTCGACGAGCGTATCGTCGGGCACAAGCCCCGCACTCTGGACAATGCCAGTGCCGCCGCCTTGCCGCTGACCTCCATCACCGCCTGGGAACTGCTGTTCGACCGCCTGGGTGTGGAGGAAAATGGCGGCATTGGCAAGAGCCTGCTGGTCATCGGCGCTGGCGGCGGTGTTGGTTCGATCCTGGTGCAGCTTGCACGCAAGCGTACCCAGCTCAAGGTGATCGGCACCGCGTCACGGCCTGAAACCCAAGCCTGGGTCAGCGAACTCGGGGCACATCATGTCATCGACCATTCGGCTTCCTTTGCCCTGCAACTGGAACAACTTCAGCTCAACCCAGTGGATTACGTCATCAGCCTGACCCACACCGATGCGTACCTCGCGCAGATCGTCGAAGTGCTGCGGCCACAGGGCAAGCTCGCGCTGATCGATGACCCTCAGCATCTCGATATCGTGCCGTTCAAGCGCAAATCGCTGTCGGTGCACTGGGAGCTCATGTTCACCCGCTCGCTGTACCAGACCGAGGACATGATCAAGCAGCACCATTTGCTGGAAAAGGTATCGGCGCTGGTTGACGAGGGGGTCATCAAGACCACCGTTGGCGAGCACTTCGGCAGCATCAGTGCCAGCAACCTCAAGCGCGCCCATGCCCTGATCGAAAGTGGCAAGGCAAAAGGCAAGATTGTCCTGGAAGGCTTCTGATCACTGATCCAGCCAAGGCAACGAAGGCGGGGCCATGCGCCCCGTCAGCTTATTCAGCAGCAGCGACGAGCTGCTCGAAACGCTCCGCCAGAAACGCTCTGAGCACCTGCACAGCCGGTGTGAGCGATGTTCGATGAGCGCACACCAGTTGCAATGGCGCAGGTTGGCCGTAATCCCCAGGAAACAACTCGATCAGCCGACCGGCGCGTATGTCCGCCAGCACATCCAGCCTGGATTTGTAAACGATCCCCAACCCTTCGACGCCCCAGCGCCGAACGATATCGGCGTCATCGCTCACACGGTCACCTGTGACTTGCACGGTCCTGACGCCATCGGGCAAATGAAAGCTCCATCGCTCGTAGGTTTGCTCGCCCATCACATAACGCAGGCAATTGTGCCTGACCAGATCCTCCAAGGCGTCTGGTGCCCCATGCCGTGCCAGGTAATGTGGTGAGGCACAGACTGTTCTGCGATTGCCAGGGGCAAGCATCAGTGAAACAAGGCCGGAATCTGCCAGCTGCCCATATCGGATACTCGCATCCAATTGTTGGCCGACAAGGTCGGCTACCTGATCGCTGACCCGCAGTTGCAGCTTCACCTTGGGGTGCGATTGCTGGAAGTCGTCCAGCCAGGGCAGCAACAGGTTCCTGCCAATATCCGAAGGCATGGACAGGCGAAGTGTACCCGCGATCTCATCTCGCCCCTCGGTCAGCGCCACCTCGCCGTTGCCCAGTGCCTCCAAGGCCTGACGGGCATGGGGCAGATATCGCTCGCCATCATCCGAAAGCCGCAAACGCCTTGTGGAACGCACGAACAACCTGGCCCCCAGGCTGCTTTCCAGGCGCTGGACTGCCCCGCTGGCCAAGGCCGGTGAAATATCCAACAACCTGGCTGCTGCCGAGAAGCTGCCGGCGGAGGCTGTGGTGACGAAGACCTGAAGGTCATCAAACCGAACTGTTTTGTTCACTGTGGAAATGTCTTGACCTGGCGCGAGGATCAAAGCGTAGCGGCAATCCTGATACGTGCCCAGCGTTGGCTTGCAGGAAATGGGAGCGTGCCAGGTGTGCCGCGTTATCCAGGCAAAATAGCGCGGCCAGCCTGCCACCTATTCAGCGCCGATGGCGCATGCCACGAGACCGTTCTTTTCCAGGTAGCGCTGCTGATCTTCGTCCGCCAGCTCGAAGCCCCCTAGTTCGACCACCACTGTGCTAACCGGCCGGCGATAGCGCCCCGAGCTGTCAAGTCGGGTGCGCGCCGCGGCAGCTATCACCGCCTGAGCGCTAGTGTGCGTGAAGATCGCAGAGCGGTACTTCACCCCCACATGCTCGCCCTGGCGATCGACCGAGGTCGGATCATGCAGTCCCCAGAAGGCATCGACCAGAGAGGCATAGCTGATTTCCTCAGGGGCGAAATCCACCTGCACCACTTCGATCAGCGGCGCATCCCGCCCAGCCTCCAGCGCGTAACCGACGCGGCTGTCGAGCACCCCATCGAGCTTGCGCAACGCCATCTCCGCACCCCAAAAGCATCCCGCGCCAAAGGTGGCCTTTTGTGTTTCGCTCATACCCTTCCCTCTTCGCGGGCTTGCAGATGCTCGTTGAGTCGGGCGATGTGCTCCGGACCGATGCCGCAGCAGCCCCCGACGATGGTCGCACCCTCTTCAATCCATTGCTGCGTCCACTGCAGGTAGGCCTCTGGCCCAAGGTCGCTGCGGATATCGAGCAGAGTGTCGTTGGCCTGGGCGTCTTCACGCACCGGAGGAAAGGCATTGGCATAGACGCCGAGCGGCAATTCGCGCGCGTGCTTGTCAAGCACCTGCCGGGCACTGTAGAGCGCGGCGCCCATGACTTCCGGCTGGCTGCAGTTGAACAGCAAGGCGCTGGCTCCCAGCTCAAGGGCCACTAGAACTGCCTGCTCCACGCTTTCGCCCGAGCGCAACAAAGGCTGCGCCTGTTCAGTATCGGGGTCGAGCAGCGTGAAGGATAGCCAGAGCGGCTTGCACTCGCCGTCCAGCGCGGCGCGCACAGCCCGGGCTTCGGCCAGGGAACTCTGGGTTTCCGCCAGCCAGAAATCCACATGCGGCGCCAGGCCGCAGATCAATTCACGGTGGATGGCATGGGAACGGACTGGATCGAAAAGGTCCGGCCGATACGATCCAAGCGCAGGCGGCAGTGAACCCGCTACCAGCACCGAAGCGTCCGCCTCGTCGGCGGCACCTCGGGCAAGCTTCCCGGCAAGCCCGGCCAGGGCCTGACCGGAACGGGCAAAGCGTTCTTCACCAATATGAAACGGCACCACCGCATAGCTGTTGGTGGTGATCACCCTGGCGCCGGCCGCAATGAACGCACGGTGTACCTGCGCCACGTATTCAGGCGCCTCAAGCAGGGCCAGGGCAGACCATTCCGGCTGCCGGAACGGCGCGCCAATGCGCTTGAGTTCTCGTCCCATCCCGCCATCAAGAAGGGTCCAGGTGGTCTTGGTCATTGCGCGGCCACCTTGGTGCCAGCGGCACCCAACCAATGATCGACGGTCGCCTGGTTGGCTGCAATCCAGGCCTTGGCGGCAGCGTCCGCCGGCTGCTTCTCGCGCTCGATCTTGAGGATAAGATCGTTTAGGGATGCAGGATCGATACTCACGTTTTCCAGGAATGCGGCGATCCTGGGCGCCCGCTGCTGCAGCGCCGAAGACGCGAGGATGTGTACCTTCGCATCCGGATAAGCGCAGGTGACTCTGCTCTTGTTCAACCAGTCGGCATCGACGGTCGGGCTGATGAATTTCCAGCAGCCGTCAGCCTTGTACAAGGGGTCGCCCTTCTTGTTGTCCTGGGCATAGCCGTCGAACGGTGGCTCATCGAGACGGCGCAGGTCATAGGCAGAGAAGATCCAGTCCGGTGTGTAGGCGTAGAAGATCACGCCGCGCTCGGCTTTGTAGGCAGCGTCGAGCTTGGCGTAGGTCACCGAGGCTTCGGTGGATACAGACTCGAAGTTGCCGTCGAAGCCAAAGTCCTTGGCTTTTATCTGACCGATATAAGTCGACTCCCACCCCGCCGGGCCCACCAACAGCTGGGACTTGCCGCCCCCTGGCGGAGCGAACAGCTTGGCGACTTCAGGCTTCTTGAGATCGTACACCGACTTCACTGCGTACTTGTCCTGTATGTAGCCGGGCACATAAAAACCTTGCTCACCAACGTAGGGATGCTTGTTGGGAATCAGTGAATGTGTACCGCCAGTGACGTATCTGGCCCAGGCGGCAGACTGGTTCGGCAGCCAGATGTCGGTAAGCACGTCCACCGAACCATCACCCTTGGCGGCGGCTGCGAGCAGTACAGGAAGATCACCAGCCAGATAGGACACATCACCGTCGAGCCGGCTGGTGATGATGTTACCGAGGATGTACTGGATGGCGATGGCGCCGGTCCAGTTCTGCTCGCCGATGACGATCTTGTCCTTGGCGAAGCTTGCCGTGGCTGGCACTAGCGCGCCCAGCAACGCGACGCCAGCGAGGGCACGAGAAAGGAAACTGGCCATGAAGGGGGTTACTCCTGAGTGGAATGATGACGTTTGCGAAGGGATGCCTGGATGATCCGGTCGGGCACCAAGGCACAGAAAACAATGGCGATGCCGGCGAGGACGCCTTCCCCACCCTTGATGTTGCGCAACGCGGTCATGACGTCGTAGCCGAGGCCACCGGCGCCGATCAGCGCCGCCACGACGACCATGGACAGGCTCATGACGATGGTCTGGTTAACCCCCAGCAACAGGGAGCCGGAGGCCAGCGGCAACTCGACCCGAGTGAGCGTCTGCCAGGGCGTCGCGCCATGGGCGACTGCGGCTTCCACGGCGGCCTTGGGCACCTCGCGGATACCCAGCGCGGTGAGACGGATCATCGGCGCGAGGGCAAATATCACCGTGGCAATCACTGCCGGCGTCTTGCCGACGGAAAAGAACGCTACCGCCGGGATCAGATAGACGAAGGTCGGCAAAGTTTGCATGACATCGAGCAGCGGCGTGATCAGGCGCCGCGCCAGCGGCCGCTTGGCCAGCACGATGCCGGTGGGAATGCCGATCAGCAGCGACAGCAGCACCGATGAGCCTACCAACGCGATGGTAGAGACCGTGCGTTCCCAGAAACCGAAGAGGCCAATGTAACCGAGGGCCAGCGCACTGGTCAGCGCCAGGGGCATGCCAGCGGAGCGCCAGGCCAGGTAGACCAGGGCCAGGGCCGGTACCGGCCACGGAATCCAGCCCAACGCGCCTTCAACACCCTCGATGACAGTACGCACCGCGAAGATCACCCCGACGAAGGCGCTCTCGAAGGTCACCTGAGACCAGCCGATCAACTGGTCGATGGCACCCGCTACCGCCAGCATGCTGTCGCGGTCGGCGGGAAACTCCAGCAGTGCGCCGCCAGCATCTGCTGCCGCGGCACGCCACAGTGTCAGTGCCTGGCTGACCAGTAGCAGCGCCAGGGGCACTGCTGCGCCCTCAGAGTCACGGCCATGACCGCGCAGGGTCAGCCAGGCGCTGGCGGTGCGGTTCAGCAAAAGCGCCGCCAGTGCGATGACCAACGTCCATCCGGCACCCTTGCGCCATGCGCCAGCGAACACTGCCAGGGATGTCAACTCGATCAGCAGTGCCAGCCAGAACAGCCCACCTCGGCCGGCAGCAGCCAGCGCCGCCGGGCCCAACAGGGCTTGGCGGATCCAGCCGTTTGCCGCAGGCTCCCGAACCGCCGACGGTAACGTGCCGACCGCCTGGTCGTCGGGCAACGCAGCGGTGGAAGGAATATGGGGTCTCTCGTCGAAGAAGTCGGCCACACCCTCGTCCACCGGGTGTCGAAGCACTTCACCAGGGGTTCCCACCTGAATCAGTCGCCCGGCGCGCAGCACGGCGATACGGTCACCCAGACGCAACGCTTCACCAGGATCGTGGGTCACCAGGAGAGTCGTGATACCGCGCTCGCGCACCAGTTGCAGGAAGCGACCCTGCAGGTCGCGGCGGATCGTTGGGTCCAGCGCGCTGAATGGTTCATCCATCAGCAGGATGTCAGGATCGGTAACCAGCGCCCGAGCCAGCCCGACGCGTTGCTGCATGCCGCCAGACAACTGGTGGGGAAAATGCTCGCCCCATTCTGCCAGCCCCACAGCCTGCAACTGCCGCTGTGCCGCCGCGTGCCGCGCACCCTCCGGCTCACCGCGCAGCTCCAAGGGCAATGCAACGTTGTCGCGCACACTGCGATGCGGTAACAATCCGAAGTGCTGGAATACCATGCCGATGCGTTGCGAACGCAATCGACGCAGCGCAGCCGGGGTCAAATCGCCCAACACCTCGCCATCGATCAGCACGTCACCGCTGCTAGGTTCTATCAGCCGATTGACATGGCGCAGCAAAGTCGACTTACCGCTACCGGATGTACCCATAAGGCAGAGGACTTCGCCACGTCGCACTGTCAGGCTCACGTGTTCGACTGCGTTCTTCGGGGCTGCCCAGTCCCCCTCGTAGCACTTGGTCACCGCGCGGAATTCCAGCGCGATATCGCCGGTCGGTACAGAACCAAAGGCAATACCTCGTCCATCCGCCTCGACCAGGGCAGCGGCTTCCACTTGGTCACTGGCAATCAGTGGGTATTCATCAACGCTCACATCAGCCCCTGGAGTTCATTGGATTCCAGGGAGGCAGAGCAGACTTCATGCCACACAGCCAAACCTCACGGATTTCCGTGCCTGCCTGCTATCTAGCGGGAACGCGCTGCTGCTGAAGCAGCAGCGCTGTACGTCTGCTGTCGGACGGGCAACAGTAGGGAGCAAGCCTGTTGTCCAGGGCGAAAATGGCCAAGCCCAGACGCCAGCCCACTGCCAAAGCAGAAAAGGCTGGCAACGCACATCCCACAGGATCAGGAATTGAAGCCTAACCCCGAGGAAAGGTCGGAGTCTCCTGGCCTGCGCTCTGCCTGTGTCGACGCTTTACCACCCGCCTGATCGATCGACTCTTCGACCGATGTCTTCACCTCGCGGCCCTTGGCCTTGAGTGTGTCGGTCACGCGATCGCTGCTGGCGCCCATCAGCTGATCTTCCTTGCGGGTAGTGGGTAGCGCCGCCCCCAATGCCGCACCCAGTGCTATGCCCAAAGCGGCCAATACCAGCGGTTGCTCCTGAAGCAGATGATCGAACTGGCCCTTCAGAGCCGTGGCCTGATCTGCGGCCTTGTGTGCCGAATGGCGCAGGGTATCCGCGGAAGCCCCCACGGAGTCGCGGGTGCCGCTGCCCAGTTCACTGGCCCGGTCGCGCATGTCATGGGCTTTCATGCGCACCTTCTGGCTGGCGTCGTGCATTGCCTCCCCCGCGTGTGCGAAAGCGTCCTTCACCGTGTCCACCGCGTCGCCGAGCTTTTCGCCCAACCCCGGGCCCTGGTGCGCAGGCCCGGGGTTGAAGGGGCGGTTCTGGTTCAAGCCCAGCCAGGCCAGGCCCAGTACCGTCAGGGTAGCGGGTACGGGGTTGTTCTTGAGGGTGGTGCCCAGGTTCTGGAAGAACTCGCCGCCATTGCCCTTGGCGTAGGCCAGGACCCGGTCGACCATCTGGCCTGGGCTCAGGCGCTGTTCGAGGGCATCCACCAGATCGCTGATGTGCTCGCGCTTGGCGTTGATTTCCTGCTCTAGCAAGTCAGGGTCTTTGTGCGCTTCGTGTTCGAAGGAAGTGGTCATGGCAGTTTCCTCTTCAGCGTGTCCTTGTCCTGCTGCATGGCGTGCAAGGTGCGGTCAGGGGCCAGGTGCGTGGGTTCGAACTGTTTCTTGCCCGACTGCAACATGATGAACCCGATCACCAAGGTGACGGCGCCCACGATCAAGGCTGCCAGCCAAGGCTCGACCACCATCGCCAAGGCGTAGACTGCCGCCAGCAGGAGGATGACGAAGCCCGCCAGCATCACGATCGCCCCCGCGGCAACCGCAGCCGTACCGGCCTTGAGGGTAGCGAGGTTTTGCTGCAGCTCTGCCTTGGCCAGCGCCAGCTCCTTGGTGAACAGGTCCGGTACTTCCCGCATAAGCTGGCGCAACAAACCGCCAACACCGACGGCGTCGTCTTCTGCCGTATGCAAGCCCGGGGTGGTATGCAAAGGGTCTTTGTTCATCATTCACCTCCTTTGAGCGGGTCGCGCTCGAACGGGCTGCCACTGACCGGCGAGCCTGCACCAGGCCCGACCGGGTCGACGGGGGTGTAAGGTTCGCGGGTGGAAACGTCGCTACCACGATCAGGCACGGGCGGCGCGGGTTGCGGCTGGCTCCAATCAGCGGAAGACGTCGGGGTGGTGGATTCGTGGCTGGTGCTGGCCCGCATGAAACGCGACACGGCGAACCCGATGGCAACGCTACCGGCCAGGAACAGCGCCGGGTTGCTCCTGGCCAACTGAGCGCCCCGCTGCAGCAGGCTCTCGGCGCTTTCATGGCGTACCTGCTCGGCAAACTCGCCGACGCACTCTGCTGCCTGGTTCAGGTAATGCGACAGCCCGAGGCTATCGTTGCCTTGCAGCGCAGCCGCCGCAGAGCGGGCACTTTCCTCGAGCGAGTCAAGCTGATCGGCTGCATTATCGCGGTAATGCTCGAACTGCTCAGTGCCTTTGTGCCTGGCCTCGCCAAGCAGCGCACCGGCGTCATCGATCAAGGCATGTTCCTGGGTGCTGCCGGGTGGAGACGTCGAACTTTGATTGGTCTTGTCCATCGTTTCGCCCTCGAAGCTGATTGCTGGGTGAGTGCCGCCTTTATTGGGGCATTCATTCGAGGGACGCAGCTGAAGTGGCAGGAGTTCAGCATATGTGATCTATGACATTTGCCTGGCGCGCCAATGGAAATAACGCAATCAACCCTGGTTATTGGTACCGGAGCAACGGCTTTGGTGGGGACGGTAATCAGCGTCGACAATCATTGGAGCACCCTGTTCTTGAATGGGTGCACCTGTGCGGCTCACGCCAGCTGGATGAAGACCGCGTAGATGCCAAGGGTCATCCAGAACACCAGGAAGATCCACGGTGTACGCAGCGAGAACAACAACGACTTGCGGTACCCGGCCAGTGAGGTTTCCGCCTCGCTGAACAGTGGCGATTCATCATACGCCAGCCCCATCAGTGGCTCGCTGCGCAGAAGGTGGCTCTGTTTCAATTGCCAGTGCTCGATGATCTTGTAGGCCGCGCGAATGCCCGGCCAGGCATTGAGCGAACTCAAAACGCCCAGCAAGGCGAGAAACGGCGGAACCACCAGGGTGAACATCTCGCCCCAGCTCTGGTTGAGGTTACCCATCGACGACACGAAGGCGATCACCAGAAACGACTGGGCAGCCAGATAGGCATCAGTGCGGTTGGCAAGGATGCTGGTCTCGTACTGGATTTCACGGCGGTAGAAATCCAGGCGCTCCTTTGGCGAGCCGAACATGCGGGCGTTCTGCGCATTGATTTCGTGCTCAGGGGTGGCTGGAGTGATGATTCGCGGCACGTGCTGGCTCCTGAAAGTGAGGATGATCGTGTCTCGAAACTTGAGAAGCGAACCCAAGAGCGAAGGCCTGCCTGAAGGTTTCACGCAGGCCTTGCGCACAACATGCGTCACGTATTGCCGGTACCGCTATTGGAGAATTTCTTTACATCAATGGTCGGTGCCACGAACTCCGGCCCATCGCCCGATGCCCGCCAGCGCACATTGTTGATGCCGTAGCGCTCAGCCATCGGCCGGCTGACCTTCTTGATCTTGTGCTGGCCGAACCGTGGAATGATGCCCACCCCCGCATCGCAACTTGCCCAGTGCCAGGCTTCGGCGTTGTCCATACGCTCGAGCCGGATGATGAAGGTGCGAAATTCCCCGTGAAGCTCGTACTCGATCACATACAACTGCTGTCCCGCCATTGCTATCTCCTTCAGCGATTCAGACCAATGGAGCCGGCGACCTGGAAAAGATTCATTTATTTTGACCGGTTGGTCATCGCTCTCTTCCATCGCTTTGTTTCCGCACCCTTCTCAGCGCAAAAGCCGCTGCAGAGCCAGTGCGTTGGCCATTGCAGCACCGGAGGCGGTGTTGTCGAAAATGCACCAGGTGGGCACTCCAGAAGCACGGCTGTGCTGCAAGCGTTCAGCCAGACGCTGCAAATACTCGTCGGAATACTCGCTGTGGTAGATCCTCGGTTCGCCATGCAGACGCCAGTAGACCAGCCCAGGCCAACCACCCGGGTGCACATCGGTAACGAAACGCGCAGGGCTTGCCGCGACCTGGGCGATGCGCAAATCGACCAGCATCGGCTGCGCCGATTGCCAGCTGGCGTGCCTGGGCTCCAGCGCTACCGGCCCCTCATACCGTTGCCGCAGGCTTTCGAAGAAACGTCGTGCGTGCTCGGTTTCATGGCCAAGCGATGGCGGCAGTTGTAGCAGCAGGCAACCCAGGCGATCGCCCAACTGCCCGCAGTGAGCAAGAAACCTGTCCAGAGCGTCCTCGCACCCGATGAGCCGCTGCTCATGGCTGATGGCCTTGGGCAGCTTCACCGCAAAGCGGAAATGCTCAGGCACGGACGCAGCCCAACGGGCATAGGTTTCGGGGCGATGGGGCCGGTAGAACGAACTATTGATTTCCACCGCATTGAAGCGGCTGGCGTAGCGTTGCAGGTGGCTGCCGGGCTGCGCAAATGCCTCGGCATGATGGCTGGACAGGCTCCAGCCAGCGCATCCCAGATAAATCATCACCGCCCCCGTCGCAAACCGTTGCAGCTATGGAAAAGGAGTATTTACCAAGTGTCTGCGTCGCCCGGTTCAGCTACCGGCCGATTAGCCACAGCACGCCTCGTCCTCATCCTCGCATGCCACGCGCCTGGCATGCCTCACCCCCCATACCAGCGCCCGGCTCATGGTTTCGCCGGCGCGCTGGTCGTAGGCTTGTTCGCACACCACTGAACCGTCGCTGCGATAGACACCGATGAACAACTGGGTCGCCCCCGTACGTGACAGGCGCGTCTGCACATCGATGCAGGTACCGCTGTCGAGCGTTTCCTCATGGGTTTGATGGTGCAGAATCGGGTCGCACCACTGCCTGTAGGTTTCACCTCTTCTTTTCATCTGCCAGCCCTCCCCCTTTCATGGCTGCTGATAATGCCCCGGCGATGTGCCTGGTTCATGATCATGTTCCAGGCGCTGCACCTGTACATCGGTGAACGATGACGCCTCGTTGCGGTGCAGGCCTTGCAGGTAATCACGCGCCGCTTCGCGGCTGAGGTCTTCCTGGTCGCTGCGTAATTCGCAGGTTCCGGGTTGGTTGTCGAGGATGTAACTGATCAGGTACAGGTACTTGGCCATCGCTGTAACTCCTGCTGGCTGAATGAAATCGGGCGACTCAGCTCGATTGATCCTGGGTTGCCTGCAGCCGTTCAGCAGCGACGACGACCGGCTTGGCGCAGGAGAGAAGCTGCCATACGTCCGCTTCGAATGACCGAACGGCTGGGCGGCGGTACTTCGACATTAGTTGCAGCCCCCACAGCGGATCGCCGATCCGCTGTGGCTCTTCTGCTAGGCCGGCTGGTCACCGTTGACCTTGCCCAGTTCGGCGCCGGTCAATGGCTGCGCCTGCGGGTTGGACTCGGTTCTCAGCTTCATCGCCTCTGCAGCAGCGGCCGATGCTTTATCCAGCTCTACAGTCGCCAGGCCATCGCCACCATCCACGGCGGGTTCAGGCTTATCGACGTAGATCCAGTCCTGTCCTTCGTTCCACGACCCGCGCATTTCCCCGCCATGAGACATGTTGAAATAGGTCCGGTTGAGTTCCGGGTCGCCGGGTAGCTTGCCTTGAGGGAAGTTCGGCTGAATGGAATGCAGGGCTTTTTCGAAGGACATCTGGTGGGCGATTTCACGGCTCATCAAGAACCCCAACGCATCCTTGATACCCGGGTCGTCGGTCACGTTGATCAGGCGCTCGTAGACGATCTTGGCCCTGGCTTCGGCGGCAATGTTCGAGCGCAGGTCAGCGGTGGGTTCGCCGATGGTGTCGATGTAGGCTGCGGTCCAGGGGATGCCTGCGGAATTTACCAGTGCCGCGCCGCCGCCATACAACAGGCTGGTGATATGCGAATCGTTGCCAGCGCCAGTCAGCGAGCGATACAGCTCGCCTTCAGCCTCGACACCTTCGGCAAGCCGCCCCCTGGCGCCTTTGTTGAGCATGACCACGATCGAGCCGATGATTTCCAGGTGGCTGAGTTCTTCGGTGGCAATGTCGAACAGCATGTCCTTGCGCCCCGGATCATCCTCGGTGACGGCCTGGGTGAAATAGCGCATCGCTGCAGCCAGTTCGCCCTGCGGGCCACCGAATTGCTCCAACAGCAGGTTTGCAAGCCCAGGGTCAGGCTCTGCAACACGGACGGTATATTGCAATCGCTTGTTGTGCATGAACATTGGCAAATCCTCATCAGCGAACCGGGGCGGTTAGCCGCCCCGGTCGGTTCAACGTTGATCAGCGGTTGTCATCGCTCTTGCGGCCGCCGCCATGGCTGTTTTCGCCGCCCTTGCGACCAGCCTCGGAGGCTTTTTCACGGTCGTTGGCGAAGTTGCCACCGGATGCCTGGCCGCCTTTTTGCCCGGCTTCGGAAGCCCGTTCCGGATCGTTCTTGAAGTTGCCACCAGATGCCTGGCCTCCCTTGTGGCCGGCTTCCGACGCTTTCTCGCGGTCGTTGGCGAAGTTGCCTGGATTGGTGTTGGCGTTGCCGCCCTGGTTGCCGCGGTTCTGGTCTTGGTTATTGGCCATGATCTTTTACCTCAGGTCGTTTACACAGGATGGTCTGTGTTCATTGATGACCTGCGGCAGAGGTTGCGCAGTGAAAAAGTTTTCCCACGCTCTGACGAAATGCTTTAAGGAAATGGGCACCAGACATTCAGACGAAACAAGAACAGGTCGTGCCTGCCTGCGCCCGGTACATGGCACCTCCATAGGTGATTGCCCAGCCTTTTTGGGCTGTGCTGTTGCAAAGGTTCCGGTCGGTAGACCGATACGCACATGCTTGAAACTTTCACGACCCGAGCCAAGTCCAGACCCCTATCGGTCACGGGATGGGAGAAGGCAATGACCAGCACGGTAGGCGACTTTCTGGTGGAGCGTTTGTATCAATGGGGGGTTCGGCGCATCTTCGGCTACCCCGGCGACGGCATAAACGGCGTATTCGGGGCGTTGAGCCGGGCCGAGGGCAAGATCCAGTTCATCCAGGCACGCCACGAGGAAATGGCGGCCTTCATGGCCAGCGCCCATGCCAAGTTCACCGGCGAATTGGGCGTGTGCATTGCCACCTCCGGCCCCGGCGCTTCACATCTGCTTACCGGCCTGTATGACGCGCGCATGGATCACCAGCCAGTACTGGCCATCGTCGGCCAACAGGCGCGAGCAGCGCTTGGCGGGCATTACCAGCAGGAGCTGGACTTGCTGTCGATGTTCAAGGACGTAGCAGGCGCCTTCGTCCAGCAGGCTTCGACCCCGGAGCAGGTGCGCCACTTACTCGACCGCGCAGTACGTACTGCCATCGGCGAACGCCGGGTCACCGCCATCATCCTGCCCAACGACCTGCAGGACCTGCCCTACCACGAACCACCAAAAGCCCATGGCACGGTGCATTCCGGCATCGGCTACAGCAGGCCCAGGGTGGTACCTTTCGAGCAGGACCTGCAACGTGCCGCCGAGGTACTCAACGCTGGACGAAAAGTGGCGATCCTGGTCGGTGCCGGTGCATTGCAAGCCACCGAACAGGTGATCGCGGTAGCTGAAACGCTTGGTGCAGGCGTGGCCAAGGCGCTGTTGGGCAAGGCCGTGGTGCCAGACGACCTGCCCTGGGTCACCGGCGCCATCGGGCTTCTCGGTACCGAACCGAGCTATCAGTTGATGAGCGAATGCGACACCTTGCTGATGATCGGCTCCGGTTTCCCCTACGCCGAGTTCCTGCCTCAGGAAGGCCAGGCCCGTGGCGTGCAGATCGATTTGCAGCCAGACATGCTCAGCCTGCGCTACCCCATGGAGGTCAACCTGGTCGGCGACGCCAGCGAAACGCTGCGGGCACTGCTGCCATTGCTCGAGCACAAGACCGAGCGCCGTTGGCGCGACAAGGTCGAAGGCTGGCGCGCGCACTGGGACAAGACGCTGCAGAAACGCGCACTGGCCAAGGCCGACCCGATCAACCCCCAGCGCGTGGTGCACGAGCTATCCCCTCGCCTGCCCGACCACGCGATCATCACCAGTGACTCAGGGTCCTGCGCCAACTGGTTTGCCCGCGACCTGCAGATACGCCAGGGCATGCAATGCTCGTTGTCCGGCGGCTTGGCCAGCATGGGCGCGGCGGTACCCTATGCCATCGCCGCCAAGTTCGCCCATCCGCAGCGCAGCGTGGTGGCACTGGTAGGTGACGGGGCGATGCAGATGAACAATCTGGCCGAGCTGATCACCGTCGCCAAGTATTGGCGGCTGTGGGAGAACCCCCAGTGGATCTGCGCGGTGTTCAACAACGAAGACCTCAACCAGGTGACCTGGGAACAACGGGTAATGGAGGGCGACCCCAAATTCGAGGCCTCACAGGCGATTCCTGATGTGCCCTACCACCTGTTCGCCATCTCCATCGGCTTGCAAGGCATCTATGTAGAGCGCGAAGAGGACATTGCCGACGCCTGGGAGCGGGCCCTGGCGGCTGACCGCCCGGTGTTGATCGAGTTCAAGACCGATCCGGACGTACCGCCCTTGCCGCCGCACATCAAGCTTGAGCAGGCGAAGAACTTCGCCAGCAGCCTGCTCAAGGGCGACCCGGACCAGGCTGGGGTCATCGTGCAGACGGCCAGGCAAGTTCTCGGTTCGGTATTGCCGGGCAAGAAATGAGATGTGCGCTGCAGCGGGGCTTTACGCGTCTGCCCTTATGGTTGTGGACAAACGCAACAGATCACCTGGTCGCACGGCCCTCAGGTGCAGAAGCCATGAGTTACCTCCGGGGTATGCAGGCAGCGACGGTAAAGCGAAATGTCTGGAACTGGCGCCAGTGGCGATTGGGCCGTAGCAGCCCACACGGAGATGCCGTCTTGCCATGATTGCGCCGCTCTAGCCCGTAGGTTCTAATCGCGCACGACCCGTTTGCCTTTGTCACTCAAGGAAGTGTCACCATGTACAGGAAGATCGTGCCGCTGGCGCTGTTTGCAACCCTGGCCGGTTGCTCGAACAGCGAGGACACCAGCGAGGCCAGTTTCCAGAAGGCCGCCCAGGCCTACCTCGATACCCAGTACCCCCGCTGCTTCGTCATCAGTTCATTCCCTGCCAAGACCCAGGATTTCGACCTGCATGGCACCAACAAGGCGTTGCATGCCTTGGCCCGGGTAGGTGTGGTCAGCGAGAAGGAGATCTCGCGGACCGAGGTGCCTGCCCGCCTGTGGCAAGCGGCACGCACGGACATCTATTACGCCTATGAGCTCACCGACGAAGGGCGCAGGTATTACAAGGCAGATAACGGGCTGTGCTTCGGCAAGGCGCAGGTCACCGCCATCGAGCAGTTCAGCAAGCCGAGCGAGGTGAGCGGGCGGAAGATTTCGAACGTGACCTATGCCTACAAGATCACCGGGTTACCGGCTTGGGCCGGGGACGAGGGGGTCAAGGCCAGCATTGCCGAACTGGGCAAGGCGGTGGCCAGCAATGACACGCCGCTCAAGGAAACCCGGGCGATGGTGCTGACCAGCCAGGGGTGGCGATTGCAGGAGAAATAGCCGTTTGCCGTAACGGCCTCTTCGCGGGTGAACCCGCTCCCACAGTTCCATCACAAGGCTGGTACCTGCGCTGTAACCGTGGGAGCGGGTTCACCCGCGAAAGGGCCGGTACGGCTTACATCCACCACGCCAGCACCACTGGCAACCAGGCAAACGACAGCACCGTGGAACACATCACCAGGTTCGCCACCTGCTCCGGCTCGCGGTTGGCGCGCACTGCCATCAGGTAGTTGAACACGGCAACCGGCATCGCCGACTGCACCACCAGCACCGCACGCTCCAGGCTTCCCATGCCCAGCGCCGCACCTACTGCCCAGCCCACGGCGGCCCCCAGGCCAATGCGCAAAGCACCCAGCAGCATGCCGCTACCCACATGATGCAGGCGAATGCTGGCCAGCGACACGCCCAGCGTCAGCAACATCAGCGGGATGGTCATGCCGCCCAGCAGGTCTGCCGTATTGGCCAGCCAGCGCGGCAACTCGAAATCGAGAAAGATGATCGGCATGGCCCCGGCCAGGCTGATCACGATCGGGTTGCGCAGCAGTGCCTTGAGCGAAGCCGCGGTACCGGAAATGGCCATGCCGAGGGTGAACTGCACGATCGACAAGGTCAGAAAGAACGCCACGGCCAGGGCCATGCCGTGTTCGCCAAAGGCGTACAGGCTGATCGGCAGGCCCATGTTGCCGGTGTTGGGGAACATGAACGCCGGCAACAGGACACGCCAGTGCATGCCCGAAGCGCGGCACACCAGCAAGCCGGCCAGGGCCATGCCCAAGGTGCACAGCAGGCAGGCCATGGCCATGCTGGTGAAGGCGTTCGGGTCCAGCTCGGTACGGCTGAGCGTGGACAGCACCAGCGACGGTGTGCCCACGGTCATCACCACTCGGGCGATGAATTCGGTGGGGTAGTCCAGGCCCTTGCGGGCCCAGGCATAGCCGATGCCGGCAACGATGAAAACCGGGGCCAGGACTGCGAACAGCGAAGCGAACATTGGGGGCCTTCCTTGGGGGTGGGCCCCGCATTATGCCGCAGACTGCGGCGTCTCGTCGCACACCCAAGCCCCTTGGGCAAAACCGCGCAACCCCGTAGAATCGCGCATCCTTTTCGCCCGTCGCCTTGAACGGTGGCAACCGGCAGCGTCGCATCCAGCCCAGGCACATCCGTGCAGCCCCTCGGCCCGTTCGGGTCGAGCCGGTGTGCGCGTCCGAAAAGGCGCTCATTCCGCTCATCCAACTAGAGGTACGTATGTCTCCGCGTTTGCTGGCCATGGCGCTGGCGCCCCTGCTCGGGCTGTTCATCATTGCCCTGGGCAACGGCTTCATGTCTTCCCTTACCACCCTGCGCCTGGGCGCTGCCGGCGAGTCGGCCACCACCATCGGTGTGGTCTCCTCGACCTACTTCATCGGCCTGACCCTGGGTGCCATCTTCAACGACCGGCTGATCCTGCGCATCGGCCATATCCGCGCCTACACCAGCTTCGCCTCGCTGATCGCCGTGACCATCCTGCTGCAAGGCCTGTTCTACGACGTCACCTGGTGGTCGGTGCTGCGCCTGATCAACGGCTGGGCGGCGGTGGGCGTGTTCCTGGTGATCGAAAGCTGGCTGCTGCTGGCCGGCGACGCCAAGATCCGCGGCCGCCTGCTGGCGCTGTACATGATCGCCTTCTACGGCGCCGGGGTCATCGCCCAGGCCGGCCTTGGCGAAATCACCCACATGGGTGACACCGCACCGTTCATGCTGGCCGGCGTGCTCGCCGCCCTGTCGGTACTGCCCATCGTGATCCTGCCCCGAGTGTCGCCGCTGCTGGAACAGGTCGAACCGCTCAAGCCGCGCCAGTTGCTGGGCGTTGCGCCGTCGGGCCTGGTCGGCTGCTTCGGTTCGGGTGTGGCCATTGCCGGCATCTATGCCCTGCTGCCGCTGTACCTGCAGCGCATCGGCCTGGACGTGGGCGAGGTCGGTAACATGATGGCCTGGGTGATTCTGGGTGCCATGCTGCTGCAATACCCGGTCGGGCGCTGGTCCGACCGCAAGGACCGCCAGGATGTGCTGATTGCCCTGGCCGCGCTGTGCGTGCTGCTGTCGCTGGTCACGGTGTTTCTGCCGTCGGACTCGATCCTGCTGCCAGCAATGCTGTTCCTGCTGGGTGGTGGCGTGTTCACCCTGTACCCGGTGGCGGTCAGCCATGCGGCCGACCGGGCGCCATCGGATGCACTGGTGCCGATGATCCAGGGGCTGCTGCTGATCAACTCGCTGGGTTCGGCCATGGCGCCGGTGGCGATTTCGCCAATGATGACCGAGTTTGGCGAGGCCGGGTTGTTCTGGGCCTTTGCCGTGGTCAACCTGGCCATGGTGTGCTTTTTCATGTGGCGCCGTGGCAAGCGCCCGGCGGCAGAGCACCCGGCCCCGTTCACCGCATCGACCACCTTCTCGCCAACCGGCGCCGAACTGCGGGTGACCGAAGACCTGATGCATGCGGCGCAGGAGCACCCGCCGCTGGAGCCGGTGGAGAGTGCTGCGCCAGCGCAGGCGCAGCGTTCAGAATCGCATTGAATCCGGGGGCTGCCTTGCAGCCCTTTCGCGACACAAGGCCGCTCCCACAGGGGCCGCGCAGGCTTGTGGATCTGGCGCTAGCCATTCACCAGGTTGGCCGGGCGCTCGCCGGCCAGCGCACTGAGCAGGTTGTCCACCGCACAGCGCGCCATGGCCTGTCGGGTTTCTTCGGTCGCAGAGCCGATATGCGGGGTCGCCACCACATTGTCGAGTTGCAACAACGGCGACTGCGCCGGCAACGGTTCCTGCACGAACACATCCAGGCCGGCGCCGCGTATGCGCCGGGCACGCAACGCTTCGATCAGTGCCGGCTCATCCACCACGCGCCCGCGGGAAATGTTCACCAGGATGGCCTCTGGCTTCATCAGCGCCAGTTCCCGCGCGCCGATCAGGCCTTCGGTGCTGGCACTCAGCGGCACGGTCAGGCAAACGAAATCCGCCTGCTGCAACAGCTCATCCAGGCTGCATTGACACGCGGCATGCCGCGCCTCCACCTCAGGCTTGGCACGCTGACTGTGATACAGCACACGCATGCCGAAGCCGGCCGCAGCACGCCGGGCCAGGGCCTCGCCGATGCGGCCCATGCCGACGATGCCCAGCGTCTTGCCGTGCACATCGCTGCCGAAATGCGCCGGGCCGAGGTTGGCCTGCCAGTTCCCGTCTCGCACCCAGTTAGCAAGTTCCACCACCCGCCTGGCGGTGGCCAGGATCAAGGCAAAGCCCGTGTCGGCGGTGGTTTCGGTGAGCACGTCGGGGGTGTTGGTCAACATCACGCCACGCCGGCTGAGCTCGGCGATGTCGTAGTTGTCCACGCCGACCGAAACGCTGGACACCACTTCAAGCTGTGGCGCCAGGTCGAGCAGGCTGGCGTCCAGGCGCAGGCTGGCCCCCAGCAGCCCGTGCGCCCCTGGCAAGGCGTCGCGCAAACGCGCCAGGCCATCGGACCCGGAGGTATCCACCCAGGTCACCTCGACGCGTTCTTGCAGGCGTGCCATCAAGTCGTCGGACAGGCGTTTGTACAGGACGATTCGCTTCTTCATTGCACTGTTTCCTAATGGTTCATGGCCAGGCGCGAGTTGCCGCGCTTGGCCCGGCCTGATGTCTGGGAAGTATTGAGCGCGGCGGTAAGCGCCACTGCGGCCAGCAGCGCACCGCACATGAACAGGTAGGAGGCGCCTGGCCCGCCCGTGACGCCATTGAGGTAACCCACCAGCCACGAGCCACCGAACGAGCCCAGCGCGCCCATGCTGTTGATCAGCGCCATGGCACCGCCCGCGACGTTGGCCGGCAGGATCTCGGGCACGATCGCGAAGAACGGGCCGTAGGGGGCATACATGCAGGCGCCGGCGACCACCAGCAACGCGTACGACAGCCAGAAGTGCTCGCTGCCCAGGGCGTACGAGCCATAGAACGCAACGGCGGCGATCAGCAGCGGTGGCCAGACGAAGCGCTTGCGCTTCTGCAGGCGGTCGGACGCCCACGACACACCGACCATGGCCAGCACCGCCGCCAGGTAAGGTACCGAAGACAGCCAGCCGGCCTGCACGATATCGAGGTTGGCCGCCTGCTTGAGGATCGACGGCAACCACAGCACGAAGCCATACACACCGATGCTCCAGCAGAAGTACTGCAGCGCAAGGATGATCACCTGCGGCGAGCGGAACGCCTCGCGGTAGTTCTTCACCGGCTTGATACCTTGCTGCTCGGCAGCCAGCGCCTGTTCCAGGGCGGCCTTTTCCTGCTCGCTCAGCCACTTCACCTGCGCCGGGCGGTCATCCACCAGGCGCCACCAGAAGAACGCCCAGATGACCGCGGGCAGGCCTTCGATGATGAACATCCAGCGCCAGTCGTAATGCTTGACGAGGTAGCCAGACACCACCGACATCCACAGGATGGTCACCGGGTTGCCGAGGATCAGGAAAGTGTTGGCGCGCGAACGCTCCGCGCGGGTGAACCAGTGGCACAGGTACACCAGCATGGCCGGCATCACCGCCGCCTCCACCACCCCGAGCAGGAAGCGGATGCCGATCAGCATGTAGACGTTGCTGACCACGCCGGTGAGCGTGGCAAGGCCACCCCAGAGGATCAGGCAGACAAAGATCAGCTTCTTCACACTGCGCTTTTCGGCATAGATGGCGCCGGGCACCTGGAAGAAGAAGTAACCAAGGAAGAACAGTGCCCCCAGCAGTGAAGACAGTGCGGGGGTGATATGCAGGTCTTCAGCCATGCCGGAAGCGGCGGCGAACCCGTAGTTGGCACGGTCTAGGTACGCCAGGCTATAGGTGAAGAACACGATCGGGATGATGTACCACCAGCGGCGAGGTGCCAGGCTTTGGCTTTGCATGGTTCGTTTCTCCTGAGCTTGTTGTTTTTGTTGCAACAGGTGTTTCGGGGTCAAGCGTTCACGCGCTTCTGCGCAGGTCGTGGGCTTGCAGCTCATGGCGCAGCGGCAGCCCTTCCATGTCGCCACGCGACTGCACGGCGCGGCTGCCGCACCAGTTGCCACGCGCCACTGCCTCGGCTACCGGGTGGCCCTCCAGCAGCGCACTGAGCACGCCGACTGCAAAGGCATCGCCGGCGCCAACGGTGTCCACCACTTGGCTGACCGGCACTGGCGCCACCTGGCCTTCACCTTTGGCGCTGCGGAAGTACGCACCGGCATCGCCCAGCTTGATCACCACCAGTTCCACCCCTTGGTCGAGGTAGAATGCGGCGATGTCTGCCGGGGTGTGCTGGCCGGTCAGCAGGCGGCCCTCTTCCAGCCCGGGCAAAACCCAGTCGGCCTTGGCGGCCAGGGCATTGACTTCACGCACCATGCTGCTTTGGTCAGGCCACAGCGAGGGGCGCAGGTTGGGGTCGAACGAAATGCTGCGCCCGGCGGCACGCATGGCGTCCATCAACGCATGGGACAGCGCCCGGCAACTCTCCGACAGCGCTGGCGGAATGCCGGTGGCGTGCAAGTGGCGCGCCTGCAGAGAACCCGGGCGCAGCAACGCGGGCGACAGCCGGCTGGCCGCCGAACCACGGCGGAAGTACTCCACCGCCGGGTCACTGCCGTCATCGCAGCGGGCCTTGAGCTGGAAGCCTGTGGGGTTGCAGGCATCCACCTCGACGCCGGAGCAGTCCAGGCCTTCGCGGCGCAGGCTGTCGAGCACGAAACGGCCCAGCGAATCGTCGCCCACCCTGCTCAGCCAGCGGACCTTGAAGCCCAGCCGCGCCAGGCCGATGGCCACGTTGCTGTCAGCGCCGGCGATGCGCTTGCCGAACTGGCCGACACTGGCCAGGTCGCCAGCCTGCTCGGCGACGAACATGGCCATGGTCTCGCCGAAACACAACACGTCATGCTCATGCATGGCTCAGCTCCTCGCTCGATGCCACGCCCTGCCCCAGCGCCGCGAGGTCGCGCACCTGGGCCCGGGTCAGCGCCAGCAGATCGTCGCTAACCAGCGGGTACTCGACAGCACGCACCACGCCGGGGGTGAACTCGGCCATCAACTCGGCCCACTCCTGCAGGTGCGCAGCCTCTGGCGGGACGGCTACCAGGCGGCCATCGGCCCGGCGCTGCACGGCCTTGCAATGCACATAGCTGACCCAGCGGCCAAGCTGGCGAGCGGCGTGGCGAGCAGGCTCGCCCTGCCACTGCCAGTTACCGATATCGAAGGTCATGCCCAGGCTCAGCCCGAGTTCGTCGGCGCGCTGGAAAAACTGCTGCAGGGGTTCGATTCGCCCACCTTGCGCGGTCTGGTCGTTCTCCACCAGCAGCAACGGCCCGTGCGCCGGCAACAGCGTCGCCAGGGCCGCGACGTCACAGCCCGCATGGTAGTGGCCCAGGGAAACCTTGAGCGCGACCGCGCCAAGGGCGCGGGCAGTGTCCAGTTTCTGCGCCAGTTGCGGGTCTGGCACGCCTTGTGCGGTCCACAGCTCCAGCGGCGTGGAATACAGGCACTCCAGGCGCAGCGCGGCAATGGCTGCAGACAGCGCTGCAGTATCCGGGGCACAAGTGAAAAGTTCTTCGCGCAGTTCCACGCGGGTGACGCCAGCGGCAGCCAGCAGATCAAGGAACTGTTCCTGGCCACGTTGCCGGACATAGTCGGCGCCGTAGCTGGAAAGGCTGATGGAAACGGGGTTCGGATGCATTGTTGTTGTCCTTGTGAAACCGGTTTCATTTTTGGGTAACAGCAGGCACGCAGGTACCTGCCTGTGATTACTGTGGCTGGGTTGAACCTCGGATGATCAGCTCGGCCTTGAAGTCGATGCGCCGTACTGCCCCGCTGTCGCCGCGCAGGCGGCCAAGCAGGCTCTCGAATGCTGCCACGCCGATACGCTCGGTGGGCTGGGCCAGTGCAGTGATGCCAGTGCCGACCAAGGGGTACCAGTCGAGGTCGTCGAGGGCGATCAGCCCGACGTCCGCGAAAAGGTTGCGCCCTGCCTGGTGCAGGGCTCGGGTCACGGCCAGGGTGGCGACCCCGTTGAAAGTGAAGATGGCCTGCGGGCCATGACCACTGCCGACGAGGAACGAAGCCAGCTGGTCATCCAGCCCGGCGCCGATTTCCAGCACCTGCTGGCGCATGCCGGGGCGCCGGCTGATCGATGTGCCGAACGCCTGTACCCGCTCCAGGCGCGAGCTGGTGCCATCGAGGGGCTCGGTTACCGCCAGGATGTCGCGATAGCCTTGCGCCTGCAGGTGGTCCAGGGCCTGCTCGACAGCGTCGGCATTGTCCAGGCCCACCAGGTCGACATTCAGTTCCGGCAACTGGCGGTCGACCAGCACCATGGGGATGTCGCGCTGCAGGTTGAGCAATTCGCCGGGGTGATGGCCAAGCGTGTTCACGATCAGCCCTTCGACGTTGTAGGACTGCAGGGCCACCAGGTGGTGACGCTCCTGATCGTCGTCGCGGTTGGTGTTGCACACCACCAGGCTGTAGCCGTGCTGGCGGCAGGCAGTTTCCACGCCATGCATCACGGCAACTGAATAGGGGTTGAGGATATCGGCCACCAGCATGCCGATCAGGCGCGTCTGGCCGCGCTTCAGGCCACGGGCCATCTGGTTGGGGCGGTAACCGAGGCGCTCGATGACCTCTTCCAGGCGTTTGGCGGTGGCTTCGGCGAGCAACTGCCGGTCACCGCCGATGTAACGGGAGACGGTGGCCTTGGAAACGCCAGCGACACGCGCTACTTCGCTGATGGTGACCCGTTCGCGGGCATGGGCAGGCGCGTCGGTCATGGGCTGTCCTTATGATTGTTGTGATAGCGCTGAAACCGGTTTCAATACAGCAAAAACGCACGCGTTCGTCAACATGCCGTTGGTCGGCAGGGCGATTTATATGCTTAGTAGGTACAATAAAAGTGCGTTTTAAGCAGTTGAAATATATAGGAAAGCAAACACAAAGCCCTGTGGGAGCGGGTTCACCCGCGAATGCGATGTTGAATGTGCCGACGCATTCGCGGGTAAACCCGCTCCCACAGTGGTAAACCGGCTCCCACAGTGGATTGGGGGTGCAGACAGAGGGATGCAAGTTAACGGAGCGCTTTCACATCACTGGCGGTGACGGCATCCCCTTGGTTACCCCAACTGGTGCGAATGAAGTTCACCACCTCGGCAACCTCCTGGTCACTCAGGCGCCAGCCGAACGCCGGCATGGTGAAGTTCGACGGTGCCGCGTGCGTCGCTGGCACCGTGCCCCCTGCCAACACCACGTGGATCAGCGATGTGGCATCTGCCGTCTGCACCACCGGGTTGCCGGCCAGGGCCGGGAACACGCGGGTATAGCCCTGGCCATCGGTACGGTGGCAGGCCGCGCAGTTGTCGATGTACACCGCCGCCCCGGGCTTGCTGTCGTCGCCCTTCCACAGCGCATCTGCCACCTGTTTGTCGTACACGTGCGGCCGGTCGTCAGGGTTGCTCGGCGGCAGCGTCTTCAGGTACCGGGCGATGGCGGTCAGGTCGGCGTCGCTCATGTGTTGCATGCTGTGCTCGACCACATCGCTCATGCCACCAAACACGGCGCTGCGGTCGCTACGGCCAGTCTTGAGAAACTGCACCAGCTGCTCTTCGCTCCAGCTACCCAGGCCGTCCTTGTGATCGCCACGCAGGTTCTTGGCAATCCAGCCTTCCAGCGGTGCACTGCCAGCCAGGAACTGCTCGCCATCCTGTGGGCTCAGTGCCTTTTCCTGCATGGTCAGCGCGCGCGGCGTATGGCACGCGCCACAGTGCCCAAGGCCCTCGACCAGATAAGCGCCGCGGTTGACCACCGGGTCGGCCGCCGCCGACGCCTGCCAGGGCTTGGCCTCTGGCGCGAACAACCCGCGCCAGATCGCCAGCGGCCAGCGCATGCTCAGCGGCCAGGGGATGTCGGTGGCCTTGTTCGGCTGCTCGACCGGCTCCACACCCTTCATGAAATAGGCATACAGCGCCTGCATGTCCTGCTCGCTGACACGTGCATAAGATGGGTATGGCATGGCCGGATACAGGGTGCTGCCGTCCTTGCCGATGCCCTTGCGCACCGCCTGGTCGAAGTCTTCGAAGCTGTACTGGCCGATACCACTGGCAGCCGGGGTGATATTGGTGGAGTAAACCGTGCCGATCGGTGTCTCCATCGGCAGCCCACCGGCGAACGGCTTGCCGCCCTTGGCGGTATGGCAGGCAACACAGTCGCCGGCGCGGGCCAGGTACTCGCCCTGGCGCACCTGCGCATCGTCATTCGGCGCAGCCTGTGCGGCCACGCTGGCACCCAGCAGGGTTGCGATCAACATTGTCTTCATGCGCATCGCTCCTCAAGCCTGAACCAACGGGCCAGGGTTTTTCAGGTACTGCTCGCGGATGGCGCGGGCCGACCAATAGGTCAGCGCCGCCACCAGCCCGGTCGGGTTGTAGCCCAGCCCCTGGGGGAACGCCGAAGCTCCCGGAACGAACACGTTGTGCACATCCCAGCTTTGCAGGTAGCGGTTCAATGCACTGGTTTTCGGGTCGGTGCCCATGATCGCGCCGCCGTTCAGGTGGGTGGTCTGGTAGCTGGCGGTGTTGAAGTGATCCTTGACCTTCTTGCCCAGCACGGCAATGGTCTTGGGGTTCATCGCCTGGGCGATCTTGCTCAGCTTGTCGACCATGAACTGGTTCATCCTGATGTCGTTCTCCTGCCAGTCGAAGGTCATGCGCAGCAGCGGCTGGCCGTAGGCGTCGCGGTAGGTCGGGTCGAGGTCCAGGTAGTTCCCACGATAGGACTGGTGGGCGCCGTGGGCGTCCATCGACACCTGGTGGGTGTAGTAATCGGCGGTGGCCTTCTTCCAGGCGCTGCCCCAGGCCGGTGTGCCTGGCGGGGTCGCACCACCGGCAATCGGCCGTGTGCCGGCCTGGTTCACCCACATCGGTGAGCCACCGACGAAGCCGTGCGGGCCATGGTCGAAGTTGTCGGCGTTGAAGTCATCGATGGCAATGCCGTTGCCACCGGCACCGATGAAGTTGTTGGTGTAGGTGTCCTTGTCGAAGAACGCCTTGACCGTGCCCATGTTCTGGTAGGCGAAGTTGCGCCCGACCACACCTTCGTTCTTGATGGGGTCGTACGGTTTGCCGATGCCGGACAGCAGCATCAGGCGCACGTTGTTGAACTGGAACGCCGCCAGGATCACCAGGTCCGCCGGCTGCTCCACTTCCCGCCCCTGGGCATCGATGTAGGTAACCCCGGTGGCCTTGCGCTTGCTGTCGTCCAGGTTCACCCGCAGCACATGGGCGTTGGGCCGCAATTCGAAGTTCGGCACCTGGCGCAGCGCCGGCAGGATGTTCACGTTGGGCGATGCCTTGGAGTACATGTAGCACACGTAGCCGCTGCAGAAACCGCAGAAGTTGCACGGCCCCATTTGCGCCCCATACGGGTTGGTGTACGGCCCGGAGGTGTTGGCCGATGGCAGGTTGTAGGGCTTGTAGCCCAGGCTGGCCGCCGCTTTTTCGAACAGCCTGGCCGACACCACGTTCTTCTGCGAAGGCAGCGGGAACGGGCTGGAGCGGTCCGGCGCATAGGGGTTGCCGCCCTTCCCTTGGCCGACGATCTGCCCGTTGACGGTCCAGGCCTGGCCAGAGGTACCAAATACCTTTTCGGCAAAGTCGAAGTGCGGTTCCAGTTCTTCGTAGCTGACCCCGAAGTCCTGGATCGTCATGTCTTCGGGGATGAACTTGCGCCCGTAGCGCTCTTCGTAGTGGCTGCGCATGCGCAGTTCCATCGGGTCTACCCGAAAGTGCACGCCCGACCAGTGCAGGCCTGCGCCACCTACACCTTTACCCGGCAGGAAGGCACCGAGCTGGCGATTGGGCAGCGCCACGTCATTCATGCTGTGGCGGATGGTGACGGTTTCTTTCGACACGTCGACGAACAGCTTCTTGCGCACGCTGTAGGTCAGCTCGTCGATCACCTGCGGGTAGCTGCCTTCCGGGTAGGTGTCCTGCATCGGCCCGCGCTCCAGGGCCACCACCTGCAGCCCGGCCTCGGTCAGTTCCTTGGCCATGATCGCGCCGGCCCAGCCGAAGCCCACGATTACCGCGTCCACTTTCTTCATCACGGTCGCCATGCCTCAGGCCCTCTCGCCACGGATCGAAACAGCCGGGAACGGGTAAGGCTCGTTGCGCTCGACCCAATCCATGAAATCGGCGCGGGCGCCGGGGAAGCCGATCTGGGTCCAGCCGACCATGCCTTTGTTGCCACCATGGACCGGGTCGCAGAAGAACCCTTCACGGGTGTTCTGCACCAGCAAGCTGAAGAACACCTTGGCCGGCACGGTGTCGAAAGCAAGCTCTCCAGCCTCGATCTTGCTGAGAACGTGGTCTCGGGTAGCGCTATCTTGCGCCGCAAAAACTTGCCCGGAATTGGCCTTGCACCAGCCGTCCACGGCGGCGATGCCCAGGCGGTAGATCTGTTGCGGGCTGAGTTGCAACTGGTAACCCAGTTCGGGCGCGGCGTCGGCCTTGAACGGGCCCTGCATGTACCACTGCGCGCCGGTTGCATAGGGGGTGTTCATCTGCCGGTCGATGAATTCGGCAGCGCCGGCTTCAAGCGCGCCAGGGCCAAGCTCGTCGGCCGGAATGATGCGCGAGACGGCTGCCTGCACGAAGGCCCACTCTTCGGCAGTGAAGAACGTCGGCTGGTAGTTGCCCGCTGGCGGTGTGGCCGGCACTTTGGGCTCGTGTTGCGGGGCCGCAAGCAACTGACTGGCACCCACGCCAAGCCCCGTGCTGGCCACGGTTACCACAGGGATCAAGGTCAAGGTCTTGCGCAGGAAGTCCCTGCGCGGGTTGTCTGGGGCATGCTCAGGCATTGCGAATCCTCATCGGCTGTGTGCGGCCTTGAAAAGCGCCATCTGATTTTCAATATGGGGGGTGGTCTTGATAGGCCATCAAGAAAACAGCCGAATAATCTAGCGTGTTCAGAAATGTTTTGAAACCGGTTTCAGGACGTACTGAAAGCGCCGGCCGGATGTGGGTCGGCACGACCTTCCCCAGCCCCCAATCTTGGGGACACGGTGCCCAACGGCAAACACCTGCAAATGCCTTTGCAAAAGAATTGGATCCCTTGCCCTGCAAGGGCTACAGCACATTTTTTCCGGCTTGGCACGCCTATTGCCGATCTCCTGCCAGACGCCCCAAGTCCATGGGCCCGTTTGCAGGAGGAAATGACTCATGCACCGACCGATTCCCCACCCGCTGGCAGTGGCGATTTTCGCCGGCGTGCTCCAGCTCCCCGCGCAGGCTGCCTTGAACGCTGTCGATCCAGGCGCCTATGTTCCCGCCAACGGCGGCTTCCCCGCCTGGTACCAGGACAGCCACGGTCGTACCCTCGACCTGTGCCTGACCAAGGCAGTCAGCTCGCGGGTGCCTGGCGCGCCCGGCGCACCGTCGTACATGTGTACGCTGCTGCCCACCCCCGGCGTGTTCGACGATACCCAACCCATCGTCTTCCCCACCAACTTCCCTGACGAGGCGTTCTGGTTCACCGCCGACGCCGCCATCGTCGATGCTACCCGCGGCATAGACCTCAGCTACGGCACCGCGATCGAGGCGGCATTTGCCGCCGAAGAACCGGTCGATGGCGACCAGGTCAGCTTCGCCCGGGTGCGTATCCGGGTCGACGTGCCAACCGCCGGCACCTACGTGATCACCCATCCGTACGGCGTCGAAGTGTTCGACGTACCTGCGGCAGGGCGCCGGGCGATCAACATGACCCGCGACATCGGCATTGCCGGCGCAGGGGATTTCACCGGTGCCCTGAAAGGCGATGTCGGGCCGTTCCTGCGCAGTGTCAACGGCCCCTACACCGAAGGCAGCGAGCGCTTCATCGGTGACCCCAACCTGGAGGAACGGGTGACCGGCAGCCCGTTCAATACCAACTACGTGCGCATCGAAGGCCCCGGCGGCATCGACCTGCGCACCGAGCTGTTCGCGGTTTCGGGCAAGCTTTCCGAAGTGGCCCTGCCAACCCCCCTCATGCCACAACGCAGTACCTACTCACGGCATACCGAGAACGGCGATCTGCGCGCCCAGCAGGACATCTTCGTGATGGCCCCGCCGCCGCCGGCCAGCGTCACCCTGACCAGCCAGACACCCAACCTGAACCTCACCGAGGCCAACGGTACCGGTGCCTGGTACGCCCAGTCGGTGCTCGACCCGGCCGCCGGGACGGTCCTGACCCTGACCGCCGACAACAGCGTGGCGATCCCCACCAGCAGCCTGACCACCGCCAACGTGCCGCTGACCGACCTGGTCACCATCACCCAGGCCCAGTACCGCCTGTCCACCGGCGAGCTGACCCTGGTGGCCAGCACCAGCGACGAAACCTCGCCGCCAGTGCTCACCGCACATACCGGCAACGGCACGCTGATCGGCAACCTGAGTGGTACCGGCGCGGTGAAGACGCTGAGCACCAGCCTGTCGCCGATCCCGCCGGCCAAGGTGCAAGTCACCAGTGCCAACGGCGGTAGCGACACCGAAGACGTGGTGCTGGTGCCATGAACAGACAAAGGCTCAGCCTTCAAGGAGGCAGCATGAACACTTGGTCGCGCCGTGCGCTGTTGGCCGCCGGTTTCTCCCTTACCGTTACCAGCGCCGCGTTTGCCGCGCTGTCCGATGTCGACCCGGGGCCCTACACCTTCGCCACCGGTGGCTATCCGATGTGGTACAAGGACAGCCTCGACCAGTCCCTGGAGCTGTGCCAGTCTCGTGCCACCAGTACGCGTGCGCCAGGCGCGCCAGGGGCGCCCGCCTACATGTGTACCTTGTTGCCCGAGCCCGGCATCTATGACGACGCCCTGCCGCTGGTATTCCCGGACAACTGGCCGCCAGAGATGTTCTGGTTCCTGGCTGAAACCACCATTCCGCAGGCCGGCAACAGCGGCTATGAGCTGGAGGTCTATGTAGCCGGGGTGGAGGCAGCCTTCGCCGCCGAAAACCCGGTCGATGGTGACCAGCAGAGCTTTGCCCGCATCCGTATCCGTGCTTCGGTCCCGAGCACCGGTACCTATACCATCACCCACCCGTACGGGGTGGAGACGGTCAACGTCACCACGGCAGGGCGTCGGGCGATCAACATCACCCGGGACATAGGCATTGGTGCCCCTGGCAACTTCCGGGGAGCGCTGGCCGGGGCGATCGGCCCCTGGCTGAAGGGTGTTGGCGGGCCTTATACCGAGGTCAACCCCGATACCGGCGCCATCGAAACCTACATCGGCGACCCCAATATCACCGAAGCGGTGACCGGCAGCCCCTTCAATACCAACTTCGTGCGCATCGAAGGCCCCGCTGGCACCATCCAGACCAATACCTTCTCTGTTTCCGGCAAGGTACTGGACCAGCGTGCCCAGACCCCGGTCAGCCTGGAACGCGCCACCTATTCGCGCAACGCCACCGGCACCCGCACGGAAGTGTTCGCCAAGGCGCCCAGCGCAGCCAGCCTGTGCATGCGCAATGGCATTGCCCTGGTCGGCACCCCGCCTTCGCCATGCCAGTACACCCTCACCGCCGACAACAACGGGCTGTTCTTCCACCAGCAGTCAGGCCAGGAAGCACCGCCTGCAGTGGTAGTGGTCACCGCCAGCAACAGCGCCGGTGGTACCCAGCCGACCGCGCTGTCGAGCAAGCTCACCGACGTGGTCAAGGTCAGCACCGCACGCTATGACTGGGCCAACAAGCGCCTGCTGATCGAGGCCAGTTCCAGTGATGAAGTGGCGATCCCCGACCTGCTCGCCCAGGGCTACGGTCGCCTGTCCAAGGCAGGCACGCTGCAGAGCCTGACCGTCAACGACGTGCCGCAGCCACCGGCCACCATCACGGTCAAGTCGGCACGTGGCGGCAGCGATGTCGAACCGGTGGTGGTGGTCGGCAATGCGCCGGTCGAGGCGGCCAACCAGCCACCGCTGGCCCAGGCCGATATCGGTAGCACCAGCGTCGGTATCCCGATCACCCTCAACCTGCTGCAGAACGACAGCGACCCGGACGGCAACGTGCCGCTGACCATCAGCGACCTGACCCAGCCCGGTACCGGCCTTGGCGGCGTGGTGATGAACGGCACCACCTCGGTCACCTACACCCCGCCAGCCGGGGCCACGCAACCCGTGGTGGCCACCTTCAGCTACCGGGCAGTGGACGCCAAGGGCCTGAAGTCGGAACCGGCTACTGTCACCATCAACGTAGCGCCCAACCAGGCACCAACCGCCAACCCGGAAACCGTCACCACCCTGGGCGTGCCATTGACCATCAACGTGCTGGCCAACGACACCGATCCGGAAGGCAACGTGCCGCTGACTGTCCCCGCTACCTCCCTCACCCAGCCGGCTACCGGTCGGGGCACGGTCAGCACCGACGGCACCACGGTGACCTACACCCCTCCGGCCACGGTGACCACCGCCTTCACCACCACCTTCACCTACCAGGCTCGTGACTCGCTGGGGGCGCTGTCCAACCCCAGCACCGTCACCGTCAACGTGTCGCCACGGCCCGCCGCCGAAAACTTCGCGGTCACGGCAGCCACGGTCACGGCACGCTCCAACAACCGTTACAACTGGGACCTCAGCGGTACCTCGTCGGTCACCACCGGCAACACCGTCACCGTGCGGGTTACCACCACTACCGGCGTGCAGACCCTTGGCACCGCCACGGTAGCGCTGACAGGCCGCTGGCGCCTGGCGGTGAGCAACAGCACCACGATCATCCCGACTGCGGCACCGACGGCGACGATCACCACCAGCCAGGGCACCACACGCACCGTCAACGTAACCGTGCAGTAAAGGCCGGAGGTTGCAATGAAACGCCTGTACCTCCTGCTGCTCGGCCTGGCCCTGGTGGGCCAGGCCTGCTGGGCCGAGGACCTGCTGGACAATGCCGACCTCGCGCCCGGCAACGACCTCGGCGAACCGGTGATCATCCGCCTGCTGCCGGCCGGTGCCGGTCAGGCTGCGGTGATCGAGCAGCAAGGCACGGGCAACCGCGCCGCCCTCGACCAGAACGGCCAGGCCCTGCTGGGCCGCATCGTCCAGGCCGGTGGCGCACAGGAAGCGTACATCTTGCAGGAAGGTAGTGACCTGATGGCCATCATCAGCCAACAGGGAAATGGCAACAGCGCGTCGATCCGCCAGAGCGGCAGCAGCAACAGCGCGGCCATCGAGCAGATCGGCAACGACAACAGCGCCAGCATCGTGCAGTCGGGCACAGGCCTGAACAGCTCCGTGACCCAGGCCGGCAATGGCCAGCACGTTCAGATCACCCAATACCGATAGACCTGGAGGCACCCCCATGTACAAGCTCGCTCCCTTAAGTGCCGCTATCGTCCTGGCCCTTGCAGGTCAGGCCATGGCTGCTGACAGCACCTCGTCCCAGACCCAGGACGGCAAGGAAAACATCGCCGAAGTCAGCCAGTCCCTGGCACCATTCGCTTCGGCAACCCAGACCCAGACCGGCAAGGGCAACAACCACCTGGCGGTGCAATCGGAGAGCACCAGCGATATCCAGCAGAGCGCCAACGGCCAGTACAACGCCGGCTACGCCGACCAACTGGTCGAGAACGGCAGCCAGGCCACCCAGAACGCCAGCGGCAGCTACAACGATGCCTTCGTCAGCCAGTCGCTGGGCCTGGGCAACCAGTCGCAGCAAAACCAGCAAGGCGCCGAAAACACTTCGACCGTGTGGCAGGACAGCCAGGAAGGCAGCAAGGCCGAGACCTGGCAATCCGGCCAGCGCAACGAAGCCTTCATCGAGCAGACCTTTGGTGGCAGCAACAACCGCAGCAGCATCAACCAGACAGGCCAGGAAAACTACGCCGCTGCCGAGCATCTGGGCTACGTCGATGGCGACATCCAGGTCTACCAGGATGGCACGGGCAACTGGGCGTACGGCGACCAGCGCGACGGCACCGGCGGTACCATCGGCATAGGCCAGTACGGTGGCGGCAACTCGGTGGAAGTGTGGCAGGACAACCAGACCGCCAGCCAGGCGTCAGTAACCCAGTCCGGCCAGATGAACGAAGGCTATATCGACCAGAGCTTCGGCATGAACAACAAGGTCAGCCTGTCGCAACAGGGCACAGCCAACGCCAGCTGGTCGGACCAGTTCGAGACCAACAACTCGACCACCACCATCACCCAGACCGGTAGCAACAACTTGCATTTCACCTACCAGAACGGTGAAAACCTCAACCTGACCATCAACACCAAGGGAAATGGCAACAGCGTCACTGCCAGCAACTGGAAAGGCGCCAAGATGGGCGGCCAGTTCGGTACCAACCAGAACGCCACCATCAACCAGAATGGCAATGGCAACGGCGCCAACCTGACTCAGAACGGTGACAACCAGCTGGCCACGCTGACCCAGAAAGGCACCGGCAACCAGATGGAGACCAAGCAGGTCGACATGAACAACGAGCTGTACTTCGAGCAGAACGGTACTGACAACATCCTGATCGCCGACCAGCGTGGCACCGAAAACTACGCCTACGGCAACAGCCAGGGCAATGGCAACGTAATCAACCTGGACCAGTCCGGCTACAGCAACCAGAGCTACACCAACCAGCTGTACGGTGGCGGCAACGAAGCCACCATCAAGCAGGTTGACAGCTACAACATCGCCTACGTGACCCAGGGAGGCCAGGGCAACAAGGCGTATGTCGACCAGAGCGGTGTGACCCAGACCGCGACCATCACCCAGCTGGGCAGCACCAACGTGGCCACTGTGACCCAGCAGTAGATCGCTCCCCCCTTGAACCGCGGTGCTCCTCTCCCTGTTGCCGCGGTTCCTTTTTATTTCTGTCACAACTCCTTTTTTATTGTTTTAGCGAGGGCCTTGCAGGAGCAGCCTTGTGCTGCGAAGTGGCCGGCAATGACCATACATATCCGTTGCCTGCACCGGCCTCTTCGCAGCACAAGGCTGCTCCTGCAAAGCGGGGCGTCTTGTCCACCCGCGAATAGGCCAAGCCTGCCAAGCGCATTACAATGGCCCCCAACCAAGCCGATGCCCAATCCCATGATCCAGTCCGACCTCGACCTGTTCGGTCCCCAGCCGCAACACCTGGCCAGCCACACCGTGCTGCTGCCCGGCTTCGCCCTGGCCGAGATCGAGGCCTTGCTCGATGCCCTGCGCCCGGTGCTGCGTGCCGCGCCGTTCCGGCACATGCACACTCCGGGAGGCCTGCGCATGGCGGTAGGGTTGACCAACTGCGGCACGCTGGGTTGGGTCAGTGACGAACACGGCTACCGCTACAGCCCCAGCGACCCGCTCACCGGCAACCCCTGGCCCGCCCTGCCCCTCGTGTTGCTCGAGCTCGCCGCCCGCGCCGCAAGCATGGCCGGGTTCGAAGGTTTCGTGCCGGATGCCTGCCTGGTCAACCATTACCTGCCGGGCACCCGCCTGAGCCTCCACCAGGACCGCGACGAGCGGGACTTTGGCCAGCCGATCGTGTCGGTGTCGCTGGGCTTGCCGGCAGTGTTCCTGTTCGGTGGCCTGCAGCGCGCCGACAAGACCCAGCGCATTCCGCTGAGCCATGGCGATGTGCTGGTGTGGGGTGGCGAGGACCGCTTGCGCTTTCACGGCGTGCTCCCGATCAAGCCCGGCATCCATCCGCGCCTGGGTGAGCGGCGGATCAACCTGACCTTGCGCAAGGCCGGTGGCTGAATCGGACCAACGGCCCGTCACCCGGCGCAAACAGGATGAACGCGCATGAAACGCGTTGAACATCTTGGCCAGGCAAGCTTCAAACGATAAGCCGCCCTATTCAGCCGGAGCCCGTTATGCCTTGCCAACCCTGTTTCCCGACACCTCACAGCGGAGCCGCGCGCCCATGAAGATGCCCTGCCGCGCCCCCAATGCCTCATTGCAACTCGATTACGTACGCGACACCCTGTTCGGCCCGGTGGCACAAAGCGTGGAATGCCAGTGCCAGCTCGCTGCCCTCGAGCTGCAGGGCCGCCCGGGCCTGCGCCTGCACATCTGCCCGCCGCTGCCCGACAAGGTCGACCGCGCCCACAGCGTGGCCTTCGTCTGGGACGGGCGCAGCTACCACGGCGTGGTTCGCGACCAGGGCAAGTGCGGCGATGGCGGCCTGAACCTGCTGCTGGAACTGCTGTAAGACGATCAACGGCGAGCAACCCGGCTGAACCCAGCAGGTGCGGCACGTCTCCATAGCAAAAGGGCTCACGCCCGCCGGAGAACGCGGAGAACGCCAATGAACAGTCCTTTGCTCAAGCTCTTCACTCACCCCGCCGACGCCTGGCTGGAAATCCGCCGGGCCGAGGAAGACCACCCGCAACAGTATCTGCCGCGCCTGCTGGCCCTGGCGTTGATCCCCGCGGTGTGCCTGTTCGTGGGCACCACCACCTTCGGCTGGAGCCTGGCGGCCGAGGAACGGGTGCGCCTGAGCATGGCCAGCGCCGCGCAACTGGCGGGCCTGCTCTATGCCACCACGGTCGTCGGGGTGATGTTGATGGGCACCATGATCCGCTGGATGTCGCGCGGTTTCGATGCACAGCCCAGCCTCAACCAGTGCATCGGCTTTGCCGCCTACTGCGCCACACCATGGTTCTTTGCCGGGGTGGTCGGCCTGCTGCCGATCCGCTGGCTGGCGTTGGCGGCGCTGCTGGCAGCCTCGGCCTATGCCAGCGTGTTGCTGTATGGCGGGTTGCAGACCTTCCTGCGCCTGAAGAAGGAACAGGCCATGCTGTTTGCGACCTGCGTATGGGGGGTGGGGTTGCTGCTGCTGGTGACCATCCTGGTGGCGATGATCCTGTTCTGGTTCAACGGCCTGATGCCGGAATATGTGCGCCCGGCCAGCCTGGGCTGACCAGGGCGCGGCAGGTGCCTCAGGCAATCGCCTTGAGTGGCGCCGGGTGGCTGTCACGCAGTGCGTGCAACTGCCCCACCAGGTTGACCAGGTCGCGGCAACTGTTGAGGCTTTGCAGGGGGACCCCGCTTAGGGTCACGCTCTCCTCGAGACTCTGGCCCTGACACAGGCGGATGGTCAGGTTGGCGCCGTCCGTGCAGCTGACTTCGCAACGGTCGGGCAGGCAGGCCTGCTCGATCATCTGCCGCATTTCTAGCATCGAAACTCCTATCAACGACATGGTACGACCCTCTCTTTGGGATGGCCTGTTGTGTGAGTACGCCTTTGTCGGGCGAGGCGCCAATTGATATTGCGCATGCCGGGGCAGGCATCCATGCGCCTGGGCAATGATCATGCGGGGAAACATCTAGCACCTTAGTGGAAGATTGCCTGCGCAGGCCGGGTGTTCGAACGCAATGGCAGACTTAACGACGAGCGGTGTCGGCAGGCCCCAGCGACGCCCAGAGATGTTGCGCCGCATAGGCCCGCCACGGTCGCCAGGCCAGGGCTCGTTGCGCCAGTTGGGCGTCGTCTCCTTCGAGCAGGCGCAACGCCTTGACCAGCGCCACGTCGCCCAGCGGCAAGGCATCGGCCGCGCCGGCCTGACGCAACGCCAGGTAGTGCGCGCTCCAGGGGCCGATCCCCTTGAGTTGGCACAGCTTGCGCAGTAGTTGATCCAGCTCTTGCCCGCGGCGTAGCAATCCAGGTTCGGCCAGCAAGGCACTGGCCAGCGTGCCCAGAGTGGCGGCGCGCGCCCGCGGCATGCCCATGCCATCGAACTGCGCAGCCGCCAGTACCGGCAACGCCGGGAACACATGGCTCAGGCCCGGTGCAGGCCAGCGCAAGGGCATGCCGTGGCGTTGCACCAGGCGTCCGGCCAGGGTCATGGCCCCGGCCACACTGACCTGCTGCCCCAGCACTGTGCGCATGGCCTGCTCGCAAGCATCCCAGCCTTGCGGCACGCGCAGGCCTGGGCGTTCCTGTAGCAGGCGGGCCATCAGCGGATCGCGGGACAGTACGGCATTGATGCGCGCGGGGTCGGCATCGAGGTCGAAGACCCGCCTGAGCCTGGCAGTCAGGCCGGGTAGCGCGCGGGCCGGAACGCCTTCAAGGTGGACCCGCAGGTACTGGCTGCCCGAAGGTGTGGCGTGCAAGACGGCGTGGCGGCCGGCAATTACCAGGGTACGGCGGTAGGTACCGTCAAGGCAGGTCTCGATGCCGGGGATGCAGCGGGCAGCGAGGAAGGCCAGAGTCGAGGGCCAATGGTAAGGGGCGCGGTAGCGCAGCCACAGAATTTGGTGGCCAGGGGTGGGTAACGATCGGCGCACTGCGTGCAAGGGGGTGAGCTTGAGCATGGCTGCATCATGCCAGCAAATGTAATGCCTGTACCGACGCTATCACCAGCAAGCCAGCACTCACAGGTACAGCGTCGCTCTCGAGATTGTCGCTGTACCTGTGGCAGTTGGCTTGCCGGCGATAGAGCACGGACAGCCATTCAATCAACCAGGATCAATGCGCCGCACCATCCCGTGCATCCTGCATCTGCCCGAACCGCCCGGCATGGAAGTCGTCGAACGACTCCGCAATTTCTGCCTGGCTGTTCATCACGAACGGGCCATAACCCACGATCGGCTCGTCGATCGGCTCACCGCTTAGCAGCAGCAGGCTGGCACCTTCCAGCGCTTCGACGGCAACATCCTCACCGGCGCGGTCAAACAGCACCAGGCTGGCTGGGCCGGCTTCGCGCTCGCCGTTGATACGCACATTGCCGCGCAACACCACCAGCGCCGCATTGCGCCCGGCGGCAACCGGCAATTGCAAGGTTGCACCGGCATTCAGACGCATGTCCCAGACATCCATGGCGGTAAAGGTCCGCGCCGGCCCCGAATGCCCACGATATTCACCTGCAATCACCCGCAGGCTGCCGCCCTCGCCGTCCAGCGCCACCACCGGGATGTCCTCGGCCAGCAGCGTCTGGTAGCCAGCCGCTGCGCGCTTGTCCCGCGCCGGCAGGTTCACCCACAGCTGTACCATCTCCAGCGTACCGCCAGTGCGGGCGAAGCCTGGGGAGTGGAACTCTTCATGGATGATGCCGTTGGCAGCAGTCATCCACTGCACGTCACCGGGGCCGATCAAGCCGCCAGCGCCGGTGGAGTCGCGGTGCTCCAGTTCGCCCTGGTAAACGATGGTCACGGTCTCGAAGCCTCGGTGCGGGTGCTGGCCAACGCCGCGCCGTGTACTGGTCGAGGTGAAGTCATGAGGGCCAGCATAGTCCAGCAGCAAGAACGGGCTGATCTTGCTGGCCAGGTTGTCGTAGGTGAACAGGCTGCGCACCGGAAAACCATCACCTACCCAGTGAGCGTGGGGGCTGCGGTGAATACCCAGAATCGTTTTCATGAGAAGGCTCCTCTCTTGGTTGAGATAACCTTACCAGTGATACCAATCAAGCAATAGTTGGCTTCAATGGCATGCATCGTCTCATTAAAAGGACAATCAGAAAAACACGGCGTGAAGTATCGGATGCCCCGGGTACTGCGACCTCAACCAATGCTCCAGCTTCAACGAAAAGGCTTGCCCCCGCACCCTGAGTTCCCGATAGACCGGATCCGCCATTGCCTGGCCTGGGGTCAGTCTGTCCAGATGAAGGCGATTTTCCACCGAGGAAATCAACTCGAGAAAGACTGCGTAGTCTTCGAACAGACCCACGCTATACGGGTTGGAATGACCGAGCATTGCCAGGCGTTGCAAAGGGGTAAGGGCCAGCAGTTGTTGAAGGCGCATGATCTTCGACGGCGCCGGAAGGCCATGGACCTCGGCAATCGCCACGATGCCGCCTGCAAAAAGCAGTTTTCGCGAAAATTGCAGTTTGATGTTGCGTACCCCCCATGCCTTGCCTTCGGCCCTCTTTTCCTCGAAGTTCGCCATGAGGGTGCGGTAGTAGCGGATCAGGTCGTTAAGCAGGAACCTGGCAAGCCCGCTGCCATGGTCGTCAGGTACATAACGGCACAGCAGGTCATGCTGCCACCGGGCAAAGGCTCCATGCCCGAAGAGAGGCCGGCCTTCGAGCAACATCAGCATCCGCCTGGTCAGCGCGGTATTGTCTTCGCACTTCCAGCCTATGTGTTCACTCAAGTCCGAGTACAGCGCCAACGCCTCTCGGCCGAATTTCGCGTCGTCGCTTTCCCCCGGATGGCTGATGGGCCGAACAAGGTCGCCGACCTGGCGCAATATGTCGTCCAGACGTTCCGCCGGCAGACTGCTGTCATGAACAATGAAGAAGTCGATGTCCGAAACAGGGGAAACCTCGCATCGGCCATAGGAGCCCACACTGACCACGGCCAGAGGAGCCCGCCCCGCCAGTGGTGCAAGCGGGCTGCACATGGCCTGCCTGAGTGACTCGATTGTCTTGCAGGAATAGTCGTAGCGCTTTTGCAGATACGATGGCTGTAGCAAGGTCTTGCTGGTCATGTTCATACGCTCGGGCAAAGCCCAAGATTACTCACGCCTTAACTCTCGGCACTGTCTGGAAAAACTATCCCGCCGGTCCCTGCAGCAGGAAGGCCTGCACTTCTTCGGCACAAACCTCAGGATGTTCCTGCATGAAGCAGTGCCCACCTGCAACCTGCCTGGCGCTCACCTGAGGGTTCAGCGCCGCCAGGCGGCTCACAGAATGGGGCACGAAGGGGTAGGTGTGCTCGCCGTACAGCACTTGAGTGGGCGTGCGGATCGCCGCCAGGCTTGCCCACATGCGCTTGGGGAAGGAACTGAAGATTTCCACTTCGCGGCTGGGACGGCACTTGAGCACTACCGCATCGCCGCAGTCGCCGATGGCATGCTCGACGTAGGCCCGCAGCGCCGCATCGGTCCACCCCTTGAAGATACCCCGCCCATGCAGCGAAGCCAGGGCTGCCTCGCGGTCGGGCCAGTGACTGCGACGGCTGGCGGCCTTGCGTGCCAGGGCGTGACGCTGGTGCAAGCCGACCAGGGCTGCCACCCCCATCACACCCAGCATGCGCCGGCTGAACAGTACCGGGTCAAGCAGCACGGCACGGGTGAACAGTTGCGGCTCACTGGCCAGGATCAGGCCGGTAAGCACACCACCGAAGCTGTGCCCGACGGCAAAACGCGGCACGTCGCCATACTCGCCCCGCCCGGCTGCGAAAGCCTCCAGCGCAAGCGCAGCGGTGCGGTTCCAGCCACGAAATACCCCGCCATGGTCACTGTCACCATGGCCCTGGACATCGCTGAGCCACAGGTCGAAATGTTCACCCAGGCGCATCAGCAATGGCTGGTAGGCCAGGCAGCAGAAACCGTTGCCGTGCAAAAAATGCAGCAGCGGCTTGCCACTGGCCGGGGTTCGCCAGCCACGCAGGGTGAAGCCTTCGGTGCATTCGTGGGACCAGGGGATCAACTGCATCGGTTTGCTGTACTCGCGGGGTCAGGAAAACGCCGATTCTACAAACAGCAGCGGGTACAGTGAAATCACCAGCAACAAGGCCATCAGGACATTGAACAGCATCAGCCAGCGCGGGTTCTGCAACAGGTTGCGCAGGGCACTGCCGAACATCACCCACACCCCGACACTCGGCAGGTTGACCAAGGCAAACAAGGCGGCAATGACAATGACGTTGGTTACATAGCCTTGCGCCGGCGTGTAGGTAGTGATTGCCCCGACAGCCATCACCCAGGCCTTGGGGTTGACCCACTGGAATGCCGCCGCCCCCCAGAAGCCCAGCGGTTTGCGGGCACTGGACGAAGCTGTGCCGACCGGCCCCGAAGTGGCGATCTTCCAGGCCAGGTACAGCAGATAGACGGCACCGGTATAGCGCAAGACCGTGTACAGCGCCGGCCAGGCCTTGAACACCTCGCCCAGGCCCAGGCCAACAGCCAGCACCATTACCATGAAACCGACGCTGATCCCCATCGCGTGGGGAATGGAACGGCGCACACCGAAGTTGACGCCCGAGGCCAAAAGCATGGTGTTGTTGGGGCCAGGAGTGATGGAGGACACGAAAGCAAACAGCACGAAGGCAGTGAGCAGGTCGGCAGAGGCAAGCATGGCAGGCATTCCACATTCTTTATGGGTGCTGTCACACTAACGGAGTCGCCCTTCTCCGCGACCGATACAGTTCCACTAAATTGTGTAGATACACATCGCTGTACCGCTACCACCAGACCAAGGAAGCCGTCCACCATGAGCCTCACCATCCGCCCTGCCGTTCGCGCCGATGCCGAGCAGATCCTGGCCTTCATCACCGAACTGGCCGAGTACGAACGCGCTCGCCACGAGGTGATCGCGAGCGTTGCCGATATCGAGCACAGCCTTTTTGGCGAGGGCAGCACCGTGCACAGCCTGATTTGCGAGCGCGATGGCCAGGCAATCGGCTTTGCCGTGTATTTCTACAGCTACTCGACCTGGCTCGGGCGCAACGGCATCTACCTGGAAGACCTGTACATAACGCCCGAGCAACGCGGCGACGGTGCCGGGCGGCAATTACTGAGGCACATTGCCCGCGAAGCGGTTGCGAAGAATTGCGGGCGGCTGGAATGGAGCGTGCTGGACTGGAACGAGCCGGCGATCGGCTTCTACCAGAAGCTGGGGGCCGAAGCGCAGGATGAGTGGGTGCGCTACCGGCTGGACGGGGACAAGCTGGCGGCGTTTGCCCGAGGCTGACCGGGAGCGACCGCAAACTCGAACCTGGCAATTGACGGCAGCCCCGCCCCATGGTCTCCTTATGCCTCGCGTTCAGGTGCCCCCATGGGGGTGAAACGGGAAACCGGTGCGTCGCAGGCCCTCCAGCAGGGCCGGACAAGGCCGGTGCTGCCCCCGCAACGGTAAGCGAGCGAAGCGTCTGTACCACTGTGCCCGATCACCCGGCATGGGAAGGTGACGCCTTCCAGGAGCCTGGCTCCTCCTCGCAAGCCCGGAGACCGGCCTGGCGTTCATGAACACCCCGCGGAGGGCGGGCGCTGTTGCATTCCCCTGGGCCGTCATGCTCGGGGCTGCCGCGCTTGCCCATTGCCCACAAAAAGCAGAGGAACGCGTCATGCCCGTCACCAGCGCCAAGCAACACAGCATCACTACACCCGTCACCCTCAGCCAGCGTGTCGTCATCGCCGTCGGCGCCAGCCTGCTGGGCCTGTGCCTGGTGTACTTCGCCGGCTTCTCGCACATCGAGGCCGTGCACAACGCCGCCCACGACACCCGCCACAGCGCCGCCTTCCCCTGCCACTGAGTACGCCCGATGATCACACGCATTGCTCGTACCGCGGGCTTCAGCGGGTTGCTGGCGGCCTTGCTGCTGACCTTGCTGCAAAGCTTCTGGGTCGCCCCGCTTATCCTTGAGTCAGAAACCTACGAATCCTCGGCCCCGGTTGCCCAGCACGAGCATGCCGGCGAAGTGGCCGCGCATGAACACAGCGCCGAAGCCTGGTCGCCTGAAGACGGCTGGCAGCGTGTGCTGTCGACCACTGGCGGCAACCTGGTGGTCGCGGTCGGCTTCGCCCTGATCCTCACCGCCCTGTACAGCCTGCGCGAACCCAAACGTGCCGGCACCGGCGCACTGTGGGGCCTGGCCGGTTTCGCCGTGTTCTGCCTGGCCCCAACCCTGGGCCTGCCGCCGGAGCTGCCGGGTACCGCAGCCGCCGACCTGGGACAGCGCCAGGCCTGGTGGATAGGCACCGCCAGCGCCACCGCGCTGGGCCTCGCCCTGCTGGTATTCGCCCGCCACTGGTTGCTGAAGGCCTTGGGCGCCGTGCTGCTGGTGATTCCCCACGTGATCGGTGCGCCGCAACCAGAAGTGCACGAGAGCCTGGCCCCCGCCGCATTGGAAACCCAGTTCAAAGTGGCCTCCTGGCTGACCAACGCCGCCTTCTGGCTGGCCCTGGGCCTGCTCAGCGCCTGGCTGTTCCAGCGCTCCAGCCAGGCCTGATGCCTGCCTTTTACGCCGGCTTCGGCTGCCGCCGGGGTTGCCCGGCGGATACACTGGAAACCTTGCTACGCCAGGCCTTGACCAACCAGGGCCTGGCGTTGGCCGACCT
This sequence comes from Pseudomonas sp. B10(2017), assembly GCF_002113295.1. Taxonomy (NCBI): domain Bacteria; kingdom Pseudomonadati; phylum Pseudomonadota; class Gammaproteobacteria; order Pseudomonadales; family Pseudomonadaceae; genus Pseudomonas; species Pseudomonas sp. B10(2017). The sequence goes on along the minus strand of NZ_NEJU01000007.1, from coordinate 123,705 downwards.
GCACGGCATCGCCAGCATCAGCCTGAAGGCCGACGAACCCGGCTTGCAGCAACTGGCCGAACGCCTCGGCGTGCCCTTGGTGTTGTACGATAGCGCGCAGTTGCAGCCCTACGAACCCCAGCTAAGCCACCGCTCCGCCGCTGCCCATGCCCACAGCGGCTGCTGGGGCGTGGCAGAGAGTGCGGCCCTTGCCCTGGCCAGCCAGCGGCTTGGCAGGGCAAGATTGCTGCTGACTCGCCAGGTGCTGAGCCCGGCCACCCTCGCCCTGGCCTGTTGAGCGTTTCCCCCCTCTTTCCTGCAAGGACTTTCCATGACGGTCTACTTCATCGGAGCCGGCCCCGGCGATCCGGAACTGATCACGGTCAAGGGTCAACGGCTGATCCGCCAGTGCCCGGTGATCATCTATGCCGGCTCGCTGGTACCGGCAGCCGTGCTCGAGGGCCACCAGGCCGAGACCGTGATCAACAGTGCCGAACTGCACCTGGAGCAGATCATTGCCGCCATGCGCAATGCCCATGAGCAAGGCCTGGATGTGGCCCGGGTACACAGTGGCGATCCCAGCCTGTACGGCGCCATCGGCGAGCAGATCCGCCACCTGCAGGCGCTGGGCATCGATTACCAGATCATCCCCGGGGTCACCGCCACGGCGGCCAGCGCCGCCCTGCTCGGTTGCGAACTGACCCTGCCCCAGATAGCGCAGACAGTAATCCTCACCCGCTATGGCGACAGTTCGCCGATGCCGCCCGGCGAGCAATTGGGCGACCTGGCGCGCCACGGCAGCACCCTGGCAATTCACCTGGGGGTCAAGCACCTGTCGCGTATCGTCGATGAACTGCTGCCGCACTACGGCGCGCACTGCCCGGTGGCGGTGGTGCACCGCGCCACCTGGCCAGACCAGGACTGGGTGCGCGGCACTCTTGGCGATATCGTCGAACGCGTCGCGGCCAAGGGCTTTCGGCGCACGGCGCTGATCCTGGTGGGCCATGTGCTGGGCGACGCCCCGTTTACCGATTCTGCCTTGTACCGCGCCGGGCACGCCCACCTGTATCGCCCTGGCGACTGAGCATTGCCAGGTTCGCCACGGGCGTAGCAGACTCCGGTTTCCCGCCTGCAAACAGGAGTCATGCCCATGCTGGACCTACGGCCAAACTGCGAGTGCTGCGATACCGACCTGCCCGGTGACAGCCCCGATGCGCTGATCTGCTCCTTCGAATGCACCTTCTGCCGCACCTGCGCCGAAACCCGTTTCCAGGGCCGCTGCCCGAATTGCACCGGCCAGTTGGTGGCACGCCCGACACGGGTCGGCCAGGCGCTGGTCAACAACCCCGCCTCGACCCAGCGTGTCAGCAAAGCACACTCCGTTTGCGCGTGAGCTATTTCAGAACATTCAAAAAACAGACATCGCCGCTTTGTCAGGGTGATGTCTTTCCCACTTTTTGTAGGACTTTTCAACAACTAGCCCGGGGACTTTCAACACTTCTATACTCGGCATTACCAAATTTCGGGAATGGTCGTATCGTGCAGCGCTTCCGATAACCCTACTTGCAGACGTATTCCTGAGTGATCCAGGAAGCGGACCACATCCTGACAGGAGTTTTCTTCATGACTACCGTGCTCATCGTCGACGACCACCCCATAGTGCGACTGTCCTTGAAAATGTTGCTCGAAGGCGAGCGCTTTCAGGTCGTCGGTGAAGTTGGCGATGGCAGTGAAGTCACTCAGGTGGTCCGCAGACTGCGCCCGAACGTGGTCATCCTTGACATCGGGCTTCCGGGCCTGGACGGCATGGAAGTCATCAAGCGCCTCCAAAGCCTGGAACCGGCCCCCAAGATCATGGTACTGACCGGCCAGGCCACCGACCTGTATGTACGGCGCTGCCTGGATGCCGGCATCGGCGCCTTCGTCACCAAGGACGAGGACCACGAGGCCTTGCTGTTCGCTCTGAAGGCCTTGGTCAAGGGCTACTCGACCTTCCCGCAGATGTCGGTCAACAGCAACTCGCTGGAAAGCGAGCCTGTGCGCCTGGCGAGCCTGTCCAACCGGGAAATGGAAGTGCTGAGGCGCCTGTCACGCGGCGAGAACAACAAGAATATCGGCACCTGCATGAACCTCAGTGCCAAGACCATCAGCACCTACCGGGGCCGCATCATGGAAAAGCTCAAGACAGAATCGCTGGTTGAGATGGTCGACCTGGCCAAACGCAACAGCGTCTACTGAGCGCTCGGTGGCAATGCAGCGCCTGCTGGCAAGCGCCCTTCTGGTCATCGGCCTGGCCGGTTCCGGCGCGCTGCTGGCCAACAGCGAACCTCGCCAGTTACTGGCACGCTCGATCAGCGCCACCGCCCCGCTCGCGCTGTCCAGCGAAGAGCGGCAATGGCTCCAGCAGCGCCAGCACCTGGTGCTGGGCAGCTCACGGCCCGACTACCCACCGCTGGAAATCAATGTAAGCCAGCGCGACTACGAAGGCCTCAGCGCAGACTACGCAGGCATCATCGCTGAACAGCTGGGCATCAACATCGAAGTACGACGCTTCGACAGCCGCCACGAAGCCATCGCTGCGCTCCGCGACGGCCGTATCGACCTGCTGGGCAGCTCCAACGCCTTCGAGGCAGCGGATGCTCAGCTCAGCCTCAGTGCGAGCTACGCCGAAGACCTGCCGGTCATCGTCACCCGCGAGGGGCACAGCTTGAAGAACACCCCCGACCTCGCCGGCCTGCGCCTGGCCATGGTCGATCATTACCTGCCGGCCAGCAGCGTCCGCAGCCTGTACCCAAAGGCGCAATTGAGCCTGTATCGCTCGACGCTGGCCGGGCTGGCTGCCGTCGAACTGGGCGAGGCCGACGCCTATCTGGGCGATGCCATCAGTACCGACTTCGCGATTGGCAAGAGTTACCAGGGCACACTGAAGATCGACCACTTCTGCCAGGTCGCCCCTGGTTCGTTTGCCTTTGCCCTGGCCAGTGACAACTCGCGCCTGCGTAAGTTGATCGACAAGGCGCTGGCGCGCATCAGCGAAAGCGAACGCCTGAACATCCTGCGCCGCTGGAGCAGTGGCAACACCAGCCTGCTGCTGCAGCGCCACCTCACCGCCCTCACCGCCGAAGAAGAAGCCTGGATCGCCGCCAACCCAAGCGTCAGCGTGCTGGTCAACACCTCGCTGGCACCGCTCACCTTCAACGATACCCAGCACCGCCCCAGCGGCATCACCCTCGACCTGCTCAAGCAGATCTCGCTGCGCACAGGGCTGCATTTCAAGCCGGTCGAAAGCCCGTCGGCGCAGGCAATGGTCGAGCGCCTGGCGCGCGGCGATGCGCAGATGATCGGCGCACTGGGCTATAGCACGGACCGTTCGAAAAAACTGCGCTTTACCCGCCCCTACCTGGTCAGCCCGCGGGTGCTGGTCACCCGTGGCGACAATGCATTACCGGCGCAGGCCATGGTGCTGGATGGCCAGCGCATTGCCCTGGTGCGTGGCTCGCCGCAACGGGCCGTGCTGCAACAACGCTACCCAAAGGCCAGGATGGTCGAAGTGGACAACCCACTCGGCCTGATGGAAGCCGTGGCCAACGGTGCCGCGGACGTCGCCTTGAGCAGCCATATCAATGCTGCCTACTACATCAGCCATGTTTTCAAGGACCGCCTGCGCATTGCCAGCGTGCTCGACGACGACCCGGCCATCGCCGCCTTCGCCGTGGCCGCAGACCAGCCGCAGCTGCAGGCAATCCTCGACAAGGCGCTGCTGAGCATTCCACCCGAAGAACTGGACCAGTTGATCAACCGCTGGCGCATCACCACCATGGTCAGTGACAGCCCTTGGCGCGACTATCGGACCCTGGCCTTGCAGGTACTGGTGCTGTCGGCCTTGCTGCTGGCCGGTGTGGTGTTCTGGAACAGCTACCTGCGCAAGCTGATCAACCAGCGCACCGAGGCCCAGCATGCCCTGCAGGCACAGCTTGCGCTCAGCCGCGGCCTGCTGGAGCAATTGCGCCAGGCCAAGGACGACGCCGAACAGGCCAGCCAGACCAAAAGCACCTTCCTGGCCACCATGAGCCATGAAATCCGTACACCGATGAATGCCGTGATCGGCCTGCTGGAATTGGCCCTTGAAGACAGCCGCGGCGGCCGGTGCGACACCCAGACCTTGCAGACTGCCCACGATTCGGCCATCGGCCTGCTTGAGCTGATCGGCGATATTCTCGACATTTCCCGCATCGAATCCGGGCACATCACCCTGCAGCCGGTGCCCACCAACCTGGTCGAACTGGTACGCGCCACCGTGCGGGTATTCGAAGGCAATGCACGGGCCAAAGGCCTGCACTTGCACAGCGAACTGCCCGCTGCAGCGATCTGGGTTTTGGCGGATCCACTGCGCCTCAAGCAGGTATTGTCCAACCTGATCAGCAATGCCATCAAGTTCACAGACCGCGGTGAAGTCCAGGCAAGCCTGCTGCTGCCCTCGCCCACCGACACTGACAGCCTGGCAGTGGAACTGAACGTGCGAGACACCGGCATCGGCATCAGCCCAGCCGACCAGGCCCGGCTGTTCAACGCCTTCGTCCAGGCCGACGGCCCACGGGCACGCCAGGGCGCCGGCCTGGGGCTGGTCATCAGCCGCACCCTGGCCGAGTTGATGGGCGGTACCTTGAACCTGCAGAGCGTCGAAGGCGTTGGCACCAAGGTGCAGGTCAGCCTGCAGTTGCCCGCCTGCGCAGCACCGGTACAGGTCGAACAGCATGAGCCGGTGCTGGAAAACAGCAGCCCGCTGAACATATTGGTAGTCGACGACTACCCCGCCAACCTGTTGCTGCTGGAGCGGCAACTGCATACCTTGGGGCATCGGGTCACGCTGGCGGAGAACGGGGAAATCGCGCTGGCACGCTGGCAGGCCGCGCGCTTCGACCTGGTGATCACCGACTGCAGCATGCCGGTCATGGATGGCCACGAGCTGACCCGCCGCATCCGCAGCTTCGAGGGCGAACGCGGCCTGGCGCCTTGCCGCATTCTCGGTGTCACCGCCAACGCCCAGGCTGAGGAGCGTGCCCGCTGCCTAGCCAGCGGCATGGACGAATGCCTGTTCAAACCCATTGGCCTGCGTACGCTCAAGACCCACCTGCCCCTCACTCAATCCCGGCAACAACCGCCAGCGCGGCGCGCCAGCGGGTTCAACCTTGGCGAACTGCGTCACCTGACCCAGGACGACGAACAACTGACGCGGAATTTGCTGGAACAGCTGACACAAAGCGTCAGCGAAGACCTGGCCACCCTGCGCACACTGGCAGCAGACGCCCCCGGCGAGGCTGTGCGCACCCTGGCTCACCGGATCAAGGGCGGGGCGAAAATGCTCAAGGTACGCACGGTGGTCAAGGATTGCGAAGCCATCGAGCAGGCCCAGGATCAGGGCCTGCCGACGGTTGACCTGCGCCTGCAATTACAAGCCAGCCTGGAGACCCTGCTGGACGAGCTGGGCGATGCGCTCAATGCAATTGCAGCGTCGAACTGATCTGGCTGATGGCGTTTACCACGTGCCGTGAACCCTGTTGGATTTCCATGATCACGGTGCCAGCCTCGTTGGCCAGCGCAACACCATGGCCGGTACGCTTCAGGCTCGACTGCATGCTGGCCACAGCCAACAGCGACAGATCGTGGTTCTGCCGCACCACATCAACGATTTCCAGTGTGGCCTTGCTGGTTCGCGCCGCCAGGTTGCGCACCTCGTCGGCCACCACGGCAAAACCGCGCCCATGTTCACCGGCTCGGGCAGCCTCGATGGCTGCGTTCAAGGCCAGCAGATTGGTCTGGTCGGCGATGCCGCGGATGGTCAGCACGATCTGCCCGATCACATCCGACTGCTTGCTCACCGCATCGATGCTGCGTGCCGCGTCGTTGAGTTCATTGGAAATCTGTTCGATCACCTGCACCGCCTGCTGTACCACCTCGGTGCCCTTGCGCGCGCAGGCATCGGTCTGTACCGAACTGGCATGGGCAGCATCGGCGGCGCTTTGCTGGGTGCTGACCTGGCGGGTGATGTCGCTGGCGAACTTCACCACCTTGTACAGGCGGCCCTTGCTGTCGAAGATCGGGTTGTAGGAAGCCTCCAGATAGACCGTCTGGCCATGTTTGTCGACGCGCTCGAAACGGTGCGAGTGGTATTCGCCGCGGTTGAGCGAAGCCCAGAACTCGCGGTATTCGGCCGATTCGCGCTCATGCGCCAGGCAGAACAGCCCGTGATGGCGGCCGACCACTTCGTCCAGGCGATAGCCCATGGTGTCGAGGAAGTTCTGGTTGGCCTTGATCACCCGGCCTTGCGGGGTGAATTCGATCACCGCCATGGAGCGGCTGATGGCTTTGAGCAGGCTTTCGCTCTCGTGCTCCTCCATCACCCGCTGGCTGATGTCGGATGCCACCTTTATAACGCTGGTGACCTGGCGCTGCTCGTCCAGTACCGGCATGTAGCTGGCTTCCAGCCAGACTTCGCGGCCGGCCTTGTCGATGCGCTCGAAGGTACCGCTGATGGCCTTGCCCTGCCCCAGTTCACGCCACAGTTGCTGGTACTCGGCGCTCTTCGCGTAGCCAGGGTCGCAGAACAGCCGGTGGTGCTTGCCGCGCAACTCCTCGGCGCTGTAGCCCATGGCCTGGCAGAAGCGCTCATTGGCATCGAGAATTGTGCCGTCGGGGGTGAACTCGATCATTGCCATGGAGCGGCTGATAGCCGCCAGCTTGGCCTGCAAGCTGGCCAAGGCCTGATGACTGCGCTGAATCTCGACCAGATCGGACTTGCGATGGAAATCGAACATGACGCCGGGCTCCTTTATGCACGGTGTCCTGAGCATAGATCGCCTGGCGTAAGTCGTGGTTCTTGTGGCGCTTGTGAGATCGAGCGCCGCCCGCGCGGCGCTCGCCCCCCTCAGGACAAACTCACGAGCTCTCCCGCACCATCAACTCGAAGCCCAGGTCCTGCTGCGCGTTCGGCACCCGCTTGCCATCGAGCAACGCCAGCAGCGCCTGTGCAGCACCGCGCCCCACGGCGGCCCGAGGCGTGCGAATCGAGGTCAGCCGCGGCACCATGTGCGCCGAAGCCGGCAGGTCGTTGAAACCGACCATCGCCACCTGCCTCGGCACCTCCACCCCTTGGCGCAATGCCTGCAGCACCGCGCCCTGGGCCAGGTCGTCGTTGCAGAAGAAGATACCGTCGACATCCGGCGCCTGCTGCAGCAGCTGGCTGAACAACGTGCTGCCCAAGGCAATGGAAGAAGGCTCCGGCGCCAGCACTTCCAGCTCGGCAGCCTGCAAGCCGGCCTCGGCCAACGCCTGGCGGAACCCTTCGGCACGCTGCATCACCCGCGGGTCGAGCTGCGCGGCGATGAACGCGAGGCGCTTGCGCCCGCGCTCGATCAGGTGGCGGGCCGCGGCGCGCCCCGCCTGCTGCTGCGAGAAGCCGACCGACAACGCCCCGGCCTCGCCATTCAGTTCCATCATGTGCACACAGGGCACCCCACTGGCCGCCAGCATCTGCCGCGATGCCTCGCTGCGCTCGAAACCGGTCAGCAGCATGCCGCAGGGCTGGTAGGCCAGGTAGTTGCGGATGAGGTTCTCTTCTTCGGCAAGATCATAGTGATAGTTGCCGATCAGTACTTCGAGCCCGCGCGGGCGCATGACCTCATGAATGGCTTCCAGGGTGTCGATGAAGAGCTGGTTGGACAGCGACGGGATCAACACCACCACCGACTGGCTGCGCGCCGAAGCCAGGGCACGGGCCGCCGGGTTGGCCACATAGCCGAGGCTCGCCGCGGCAGCAACGACCTTTTCCACCAGCTCTGGCGCAACCGTGCTGACCCCGCGCAGGGCGCGCGAGGCGGTAATCGGGGAAACCCCGGAAAGCCTGGCCACTTCTGCCAGAGTGGGACGACCTGTGGTGCGGGAGCCGGTGCGGGACATGGATGTTGTAATTTTACTACTTGCAAGGAAAGGGAACGGCCACTAAGGTAGCGCTGTCTCAGGACGCAGGCAATGTAATCTTTGTAGCCGCCGCCGCGCGCTGGCCGCCAAGCGTCCATACTGCGTAAGGACAAGATCAATAACACCGGGGAGGTGACTGTTCGTCGACGACGAGACAGCGCTATCTCACCCGCAGGAGGTACTGATGAATTCTCCCCTGTCCGCCATCGTGGTGATGGGCGTGGCCGGTTGCGGCAAAAGCTGCATCGGTGCTGCCATCGCCGCCCGAAGCGGCGGCCGCCTGATCGAAGGCGACGCTTTCCACTCTGCCGAAAACATCCGCAAGATGAGCGCTGGCATACCCCTGGACGACAGCGACCGTGCCGGCTGGCTGGTGCGTCTTGGCCAGGAACTGCAAGCCACGACCAAGGCCGGGGAACGTCCGATCCTGACCTGTTCCGCGCTCAAGCGCCGCTATCGCGATTCCCTGCGCGATGCCATGCCCGGGCTGGTATTCGTATTCCTCGAACTGTCACCGGCCGAAGCGGAAAAACGCGTGCTGGCCCGCCCCGGGCATTTCATGCCGGCGAGCCTCATCGACAGCCAGTTCGCAGCCCTTGAGCCGCCACACGGCGAACCACTGACCATCGCGCTTGACGCCACCCAGCCCATCGAAGCGCTTGCCGAAGCGGTGGACAGCTGGCTGAAGGGCCGCGGTGAGCCGGGCCTGGCACAAACCGCCTGAACCTGGCGGCTTACCCGGGCTACCCAAGACAGCGCTACCCTGCCCCACGAGCGCAAGCAAAGTTCCAAAAAGCTACGCCAAAACAACGATAAGACCGAGGCCTTCAAACCATGTTCGGACTGGCTACTGATACCTTCCTGCTGCTCGACGCGCTGGTTACCATCGTCGGGCTGATCCTGCTGATCACCCACTTCAAAGTCCACCCCTTCGTCGCCCTGACCATCGCGGCCGGCTTCCTTGGCCTGACCTCCGGCATGCCGGTGGCCAAGGTCATGAAATCGTTCCAGGACGGTTTTGGCGGCGTGCTGGGCTTCGTCGGCATCGTGCTTGCCCTGGGCACCATGCTTGGCAAGCTGATGGCCGACTCCGGGGGGGCTGACCAGATCGCGCAAACCCTCATCCGCGCCTTCGGCAAGAAGAACGTGCACTGGGCAATGATGTTCGCCGCCTTCCTGGTGGGCATTCCGCTGTTCTTCGAGATCGGCTTCGTGCTGCTGATTCCGCTCGTGTTCATCGTCGCCCGGCGCTCTGGCGTGTCACTGATCAAGATCGGCATTCCGCTGCTGGCCGGCCTGTCAGTGGTGCACGGCCTGGTGCCCCCACACCCGGGCCCGCTGCTGGCAATCGGCATCTTCCATGCCGACATCGGCAAGACCATCTTCTATGGCCTGATCGTGGCGCTGCCTACCGCCATCATCGCCGGCCCGCTGTTCGGTAACTTCATTTCCCGCTACATCCCGGGCACCCCGTCCCAGGAGCTGATGGACCAGATCGCCAAGGAGTCCGACCAGGGCAACCTGCCGAGCTTCACCATCACCCTGGTCACCGTGCTGCTGCCAGTGGTGCTGATGCTGCTGAAGACCTTTGCCGACGTGGTGCTGCCAGCCGAGCACATCGTGCGTCAGTGGATGGACCTGATCGGCCACCCCATTACCGCCCTGCTCGCTGCCCTGCTGCTGGCCTTCTATACCTTCGGCTCGGCCCGCGGCTTCAACCGCCAGCAGATCATGAAGATGCTCGACCAGAGCCTGGCACCGACTGCGGCGATCGTGCTGATCGTTGGTGCCGGCGGCGGCTTCAAGCAAATGCTGGTAGACACCGGCGTGGGCAACGTGATCGGGCAGATGGCCGTGCAGGCGGAGATTTCGCCGATCATGCTGGCCTGGCTGGTAGCGGCGGTAATCCGCATTGCCACCGGTTCCGCCACGGTCGCCACCATCACCGGCGCGGGCATCGTCGCACCGGTGATCGACCTGGTGCCAGGGGTCAACCGCGAGCTGCTGGTGCTGGCCACCGGCGCCGGCTCGCTGATCCTGTCCCATGTCAACGACGCCGGCTTCTGGCTGGTGAAGCAGTACTTCAACATGACCGTGGCGGAAACCTTCAAGACCTGGAGCATGATGGAGACCATCCTGTCGATCGTCGGCATCATCTTCATCATGTTGTTGTCGCTGGTGGTGTAACCGTTGATCGGGGTAATGGCACCTTGAAGCTTCGGGTAGGGCCGAACAGAAGTATCAACCCTACCCGAAGCAAAGGAGCCTGCCATGCCCCGCTCAAGCATCCTTCTGATTGCCCTGCTCGCCGCGCCATTGGCCATGGCTGCCGGCACTGGCCCCACCTACCCCGACGACCCGCACAACCCGGCGCCCAAGCCGGGCGCGGACAGCACCCTCAACCCGATCGAAAAGCCCATGCCGCGGGACACCGACCCACGCATAAAAGGCAACGACCCGGACAGCCCGCCCGCTGAACAGAATGACAACCGGGATTTGCCCGGTATGGATGGCAGTGGCTCGGAAGGTACCGGGCGGCAGGGAGCAGCCGATAATCAGCGTTGATCAATGCCCTCAAATTCCAAAAGTTGCCGCAATCCCTGTAGGAACGGCCTTGTGTCGCGAAAGGGCTGCAAAGCAGCCCCAGCAATTTCAACTGTTGCGCATCAATCCCGGGGCCGCTTTGCGGCCCTTTCGCGACACAAGGCCGCTCCCACAAATGCCACTCCCACAGGTGGGGGCCTCACCACTGGCGCTTGTCCGGCCTGGTCAGCCCCAGTTTCTCGATCCGGTAACGCAGCATGTCCCGCGATAGCCCCAGCATGCGCGCCGACTTGGTCACGTTCCAGTCCGTGCGGTCCAGGGTCTTGCATACCAGGTCACGCTCCATGTCCGGCAGGCTGGTGCCGGGCTCGGGTTCGTGGCGAGGCATTTCGAACACCGCAGGCGCCGCCTGTTGCACCAGCGGCTCGTCGATCAGGGTCATGCACAGGTTGAGCTGATGCGCCTGCACCACCTCGTTCGGTGCCAGCAGCACGGTCTGCTCCAGCATGTTGCGCAGTTCGCGCACATTGCCTGGCCAGCTGTAACCGAGCATCAGGTTTTCCGCCTCGGCGGAAAAGCGCAGGTTCGGCTTGCCATAACGCCGGCCATGATGGGCCAGGAAATGCCGCGCCAACAGCAATACGTCCTGCCCGCGGGCATACAGGCGCGGTACCTTCAGGGCAATGATGCGCAGGCGGAAGAACAGGTCGCGGCGGAACTTGCCCTGCTGCACCATCTGCTCCAGGTTGCAGTTGGTGGCGCTGATCACCCGCAGGTCGACCTTGCGCTCCTTCACCGAGCCGATCCTGCGGATAGTGCGGTCTTCCAGCAACTTGAGCAGCTTGGCCTGCAGCACCAGGTCCATCTCGCCAATCTCGTCGAGGAACAAGGTACCGCCATCGGCAGCCTCCACCAGGCCCACCCGGCGTTCCTTGGCATCGGTAAAGGCGCCCTTCTCGTGGCCGAACAGCTCCGCTTCCAGCAGATTGGCCGGAATCGAGGCACAGTTGAACTCGATGAATGGCCCCTTGCTGCGCGAACCATCGAAATGCAGGGCGCGGGCCACCAGTTCCTTGCCGGTACCGGTCTCGCCTTCGATCAGCACCGGTGGCAAATCATCGCTGGCCATGCGCCGCTCGGCATCCAGCACCTGGCGCAGGGTGTGCTTGAGGGTGAGCATCGTCGGTGATTCGCCGATCAACGCCTGCAACCCGGACTTCTGAGCCTCGCGCTCCTGGTAGAACGACAAGGTGCGCTCCATGCGCTCGGCAGCCAGCGCCTTGTCCAGGGTCAGCTTGAGCTCGGCCAGCACCACCGGTTTGCTCAGGTAATGGAAGGCGCCCTCCTTCATTGCCTGCACGGCATCTTCGACATTGCCGTAGCCGGTCATCATGATCACTTTCAGGTCCGGCACTTGCGCCACCAAGGTACGCAGCAGGTCGTGCCCACTCATGCCCGGCAGCGAGTTGTCGGTCAGCACCGCATCGGGCTGGCCCCGCTTGATCTGCTCCAGCGCCAACTCCGCGCTGTGGCAAACGGTGACCTCGAAGCCCTTGAGGCCGAGGTAGGTGCGAATGTTGTCGGCGAGAATTTCATCATCCTCGACTACCAGGATGCTGTGCTCCATGGTCCCCTCCCGCTGCGATATTGAATGTAAGGCTGACGCGGGTTCCTTCCTCTTCGCGGCTGCTCAGGCTGACCGAGCCTCCAAAACGCTCCATGATGCGTTTGACCAGGGCCAGGCCTACGCCGAGGCCACCCTGCTTGGTGGTGTAGAACGGCTTGAACACCATCCGCTCCTGCTGTTGGCTCATGCCCTTGCCGGTATCGGTGAGGACAAATTCGGCACGCTGCCCATCCTGCACATTGACCTGGGCGCGCAGCATGCCGCCTTCGGGCATGGCCTCCAGGGCATTGGAGAACAGGGTGTTGAGAATCTGCGTGAGCTGTAGCGGCTGGCTGGCCACCCATTGTGACCCAGGGCCTTCGTAGCAGAAGCGCACACCGTTGCGTTCGATCTGCTGGGCGAAGGCCAGATGGGTGTCCTCGATGGCCGTCACCAGGTCCACGGCCTCGGCGTCGTCACTGGTCGGGCGCAGCGACACCAGCAGGTCACGCACCCAGCGCGACATGCGATCGACCTGGCTGATGATGTCGGTGATGTTCTTCTGCGCCGCGGGGTTGGCGATTTCCTGGGCCAGTTCGGCGCTGGAGCGGATGTTGGCCAGCGGGTTGCGCAAGCTATGCGCCACTGCCGAGGACATCTCGCCCAATGCCACATAGGTTTCACTGGCCACCAGCCGGTCCTGCTGCAAGTGCAGCAGCTGCGCCGCGCGGCGCACGATCCAGAACAGGCCGAAGTAGACCAGCGCCCCGCCCACCAGGGTCGAGGCCCAGATCAGCACATAGCCGCGCTGGATACGCCGGACCAGGTCTTGCGGCTCCTTGTAGATCTCCACCATGGCCAGCACCTGCTCGCCCTGGCTGTCGAAAAGCGGGATGTAGTTCTCGATGAACAGGTAGCGCGGTTCACGCTGGAACTTCTGCTCTTCGCGGTCATCGTCGGCCTGGTGGTAGCTGGCCGACACCGCCTTGCGCGAGCGGAAGGCGCGGTCGAGGTCGCCATCCGCCGCGATGCGCTTGCCGATCAGCTCCCGGTTGGTCGACCAGACGATGGTACGGTCGCGTGCATAGACATTAGCCAGCAAGATGTCCGGCAGGTGCTCGACATGGTCGAGGAACTCGACCCGGGTCGATTCAGCCAGGTCTGGCGTGAACTGCAGGTGCTGCTGGTCCAGGCGCGGGTCAAGCAACTCGCCCATTGTGGTGCCCGGCGGCAACTGCGAATGGCGGACTTCGGCCTGGGCCATGGCCTGGATGAACTGGGCGGTGAGCATGGCATCGCGCTCGACGCTGTCGCGCACCACGAAACGCGTCGACACATAACCCAGCCCGCCTGCCACCGAGGCGATAATCAGCAGGCTGATCACCGAGAACCAGCGCAGCAGGTTGAATTCGCGCAATGGCACGGCCACACCGCTGGCGGTAGTACGGGCCTTGTCTGGCACTTCATTATCCAGCATCTGCATCGCGTGCTTCCCGCGCAGGGCGTCCGTTCAGAAATGCATCAAGGCGACGAACAGTAGCCAATTGATAGCACTCCACTCATGCAGCCGCAGCTGCCATTTGTCGTGTATTGCGCTCTGCCTGTCATGAAGCAAAAACCCAGCCAGTAACCTTACCTATTGCATTAATCATTACTAATCAACAGGTTACTGAATCTTTCTAAACCAGCCTGGAGGATAATTCCCCATTTTTGGGGATTTTCACCCAAAAATGATAAAACCCTTTATAAACAAGTAGATATGGTCGTTTATTAAAGTCAATCATCATTCCCTGACCAGCCGGAAACTCAACGAAACCCGGGTGCCATGGCCTTCACTGCTGCTGAGCCGGACACTGCCCCCGAAGCGTTCCATGATGCGTTTCACCAATACCAACCCCACGCCCAACCCACCCTGCTTGGTGGTGAAGAAAGGCCGGAAGGCCATGCGCTGCTGCTCTTCGTTCATGCCTTTGCCGTTGTCGGACAGGCGCAGAGTCAGGCTGCGCCGGTCATGACGCACCACCTCGACACGCAACCGCCCACCCTGCTCCATCGACTCCAGGGCATTGGCGATCAGGCTGCTGAAAATCTGCCGCAGTAACACCGGGTGCCCCAGCACCTGTACCGCCGGTAACGGGTGCAGGTCCAGGCTCACTCCGCCGCGCGCAAGCGGCACCGCGTAGGTCTGCAGGCTTTCCTGCAATGCCAGCGGCAGATCCACTGCCACTGCCTCATCGTTGAACGGGCGCAATGACTGCAACATCTGACGGATCCACTGCGACATGCGATCGACCTGGCTGATGATGTCATTGACATTGCGCTGCGCCGGGCCATCGTCGAACGCCTGGGCCAGTTCGGCACTGGAACGGATGCTGGCCAGCGGGTTGCGCAGGCTGTGGGCTACCGCCGAGGAGACCTCGCCCAGTGCCACATAGGTTTCGTTGCTGATCAGCCGCTTCTGCTGCACCGACAGCAGGCGCGCGGCGCGGTGCATGATGCCGTACAGGCCGACGTAGACCAGGCCGGCACCGACGGTGATCGCCAGCCAGATCAGGATCAGGCCATGCTCGATGCGCACGATCAGGTCATGGGGCTCCTTGTAGATCTCGACCATCGCCGTGACCTGCTCGCCATCGGCATCGAACAGCGGAATGTAGTTCTCGATGAACAACTGCTCGGGTGGAGTGACGAACTTCTGCTCGGCACGGGCCTGCTCGAAGTTGTGGTAGCTGGCCGAGACTCGCATCTTGTACTCGAAGGCTTGCTCCAGGTCTTCGTCGCCTTCGATCAGCTTGCCGACCAGGGCCGGGTTGCTGGACCAGATCACCGTACGGTCCGGGGCATAGATATTGGCCAGCAGCATGTCGGGCAGGTGAGCGATGTGGTCAAGGAACTCGCCACGCGCCCTGCGCCGAGCGTCCGGGTCGACATCGAGCAGGTTGGCGCGATCGATGCGCGGGTCGAGCAGTTCACCCATGGTGCGCACATTGGGGATCGACACATGGCGCACTTCGGCGTCGGCGATGGAGGTGATGAACTGAGCGGTGAGCAAGGCGTCGCGCTCGATGCTCTCGTCGATGATGAAACGGCTGGAAATCAACCCCAGCCCGACAGCTACCGAGAGGATGATGGCCAGGCTGACCCAGGCGTACCAGCGCAGGAGGTTGAACGGCTTGCGTGGGGTGGCCAGTTCGATACCGGCGGGTAATTCAATGGCGTCGGAACGAGGGGCGATGTCCATGGCGGACTCCACAACTGGGCACCTTCAGAAGGTTATAGCCCAGAGTTGGGGAAACCATCGGGTCGGCTTGGTGGCATCCGCCGAAGGGTATTGTTTCTACCCTTAGTGGGGGCCTGCAGCTGCCGGCGCTCACACAGGGAAGTCGCAAAGGCTAATCACCCGTCAACCCCTGCAACTTGCGGTACTCCCGCAGCACATTGGGCACATAGCGCCGGGTCTCGGCGAACGGCGGTACCGCGCCACGGCGCAGCACAGCTTCGGGGCCGGCGTTGTAGGCCGCCACGGCCAGGGTGATGTCATTGTCGAACAGGTTGAGCATGCGCTTGAGGTAGCGGGCCCCGCCCTGCACGTTGTCCTCCGGGTCCAGGCGGTTTTCCACGCCCATCTCCCGAGCGGTATCCGGCATCAGTTGCATCAGCCCCACCGCGCCCGCCGGCGAACGGGCCTTGGGGTTGTAGCCGGACTCGGCCTTGATCACCGCATGCAGCAACGCCGGGGGTATATCGTGGGTGCGCGCCGCGGCGGCGACCAGCTTGGCGTAGGGGCGGCCGGTGATCAGTTGCGCGTTGGCCGGGCCGGCCTGGGCCTTCGTCTCGCTGATCACCGTTTCGTAGAGGCGCCCGGGTCGATGGACGTTGGTCAGTATGTAGCTGCCTTTGGCGTCGATGGAAATGTACACATCGGCCTGGGCAGCACCTGCCACCAGCCAGATCAAACCGAGAATGAGTCCACGCATGTCGGTCGCCTCTTCGTGGTACCCCCGATGTTGGGGGATATACCCCGGAAAACCCGGGGGCGAGGACCACGACGCAAGCACTGTGCCGCTTTGCATGCCGCGTGGTGCAAGGCGCCAGCGCCGGCGTGCACGGCTGTTGCATGGAGCCTGCAAAAGCTTGTCCCCATGCAGCGGAGGGCTTCACCATGCAGCGCAGAACCAACCCTCAACTTGGCTTCACCCTGCTCGAACTCCTGGTGGTTTTGGTGGTGCTCGGCCTGTTGGCCGGTATCGTCGCCCCCAAGTACTTCAGCCAACTCGGCCGCTCCGAGGCCAAGGTAGCGCGGGCGCAGATAGAGGGGCTGAGCAAGGCCCTGGACCTTTACCGCCTCGAAGTCGGCCACTACCCCAGCAGCGAGCAAGGCCTGCAGGCCCTGGTGATCGCCCCCAGTGGCGAAGCGCGCTGGACCGGCCCGTACCTGCAGAAGGCCGTGCCGCAAGACCCGTGGGGCCGCGCGTACATCTACCGGCAACCCGGCGAGAATGGCGGTGAATACGACCTGCTGTCGATGGGCAAGGATGGCCAGCCCGGCGGCGACGGGGAAAACGCCGAAATCACCAGTTGGCAGTAGGGAGAACGGCCATGCGCTACAGCCTCAAGGCCCTGGGCAGGCAGGGTGTGGTGCAGTTGCAGATCGACGCCGAGGACGCCGACCAGGCCCGCCGCCAGGCCGAGGACCAGGGCCTGCGCGTGCTCAGCCTGCGTGGCCATGGCGGCGCCTTGCGCGGCATGGCCTGGCGCCGCGAAGCAAGCTTTGACCTGGTGCTGTTCAGCCAGGAACTTTCCACCCTGCTCAACGCCGGCCTGCCGCTGATCGACGCGCTGGAAAGCCTGGCGGAAAAGGCCCCCGCAGCGGCAACGCGCAAAGTGCTCGCCGAACTGGTCCGCCAACTGTACGAAGGCCGCTCGCTGTCCCAGGCCCTTGGCCAGCAGCCACGGGTGTTCCCGCCGCTGTACGTGGCGCTGGTGCAGTCCAGCGAGCGTACCGGCGCGCTGGGTGACGCCCTCGCCCGCTATATCAGCTACCGCCAGCGCCTGGACCTGGTACGGCAGAAGCTGGTGGGCGCCTCGGTGTACCCGTTGCTGCTGTTGCTGGTGGGCGGTGGCGTGGTGCTTTTCCTGCTTGGCTACGTGGTGCCGCGCTTCAGCCAGGTATTCGAGGGCATGGGCGCCGAGTTGCCCTGGCTGTCTCGGCTGCTGATGCAGATCGGCCTGTTCCTGCACGCCCAGCAACTGCCGCTGGCGTTGGGCTCCCTAGGTGCGGTCACGGCGCTTTGGCTGCTGCGCCGTCAACCACGGGTACGGCGCTGGGCGGCCTGCCAGCTGCGGCGCCTGCCAGCACTGCACCAACGCCTGATGATGTACGAACTGGCACGCTTCTACCGCTCGTTGGGCATCCTGCTGCAAGGCGGTATCCCCATCCTCACCGCCATGGGCATGGCCCGCGGCCTGCTCGGCAGCGCGGCGGCCCAGGGCCTGGAGCACGCCAGCCAGCGGGTCGGCGAAGGGTTGCCGCTTTCCGACGCGCTGGAGGCCGGGCAACTGGTCACGCCGGTATCGCTGCGCCTGCTGCGGGCCGGCGAGCAGTCCGGCAACCTGGGCGAGATGCTGGAGCGCTGCGCCGACTTTCATGACCAGGAAATCGGCCGCTGGGTGGAGTGGTTCGTCAAACTGTTCGAACCACTGCTGATGACCTTCATCGGCCTTCTGATCGGCCTGATCGTGATCCTGATGTACATGCCGATCTTCGAACTGGCCTCCAGCATTCACTGAATGGCCAGGCCCAGGCTTTCACGCAGGGTGGTGCCCTCGTAGGCAGTGCGATATACCCCGCGCTCCTGCAGCAGCGGCACCACTTGCTCGGTAAAACGGCGGAACTGCCCGGGGTGGCCGATATAGATGTTGAAGCCATCCAAGGCACGCGCCTCGAACCACTCGGCCATTCTGGCCGCTACCGTTGCCGGCGAACCGACGAAGGCCCCCGGCCGCAACTGGCGGCCGAACTCCACCGCCTGGCGCAAGCTCAAGCCCTGCTCCCGAGCCTGGTCAGCAATGCGCCTGGCGTTGGTGAAGAAGCTGCTGCGCGCATGCTCCAGGCTTTCTTGCGGGAATGGTGCATCAAGGTCGTACTGGCTGAAGTCGTGCCAGCCGAAGTTGCGCCCGAACTCCTTGAGCGCCAGCTCGAAGCTGTGGTCCTGCTGGTGGTAATGGCGCTCTATCTCGCGGGCGTGTTCGTCGGTGTCGCCGATATAGATCTCGGCCCCGGGCAATACCAGCAGTTGCTCGGGGTCACGCCCCAGCTGCGCGGCGCGGCCCTTCACATCACGGTAAAACGCCTGGCCCTGCTCGATGCTGGCGGCGTGGGTGAAGATCACATCCGCGGTGGCGGCACCAAGGTCACGCCCCTGCTGCGAATCGCCGGCCTGGAAGATGACCGGTTGGCCCTGTGGCGAGCGCTGGATGTTCAACGGCCCCACCACCGAGAAGTGCTCGCCCTTGTGGTTCAGGGCATGCATCCGGCTGGGGTCGAGAAACTGCCCGGTGGCCCGGTTGCGCGGGAAGGCGCCGTCTTCATACGAGCGCCACAGGCCTTGCACCACCGCCACGTGCTCCTGGGCGCGGGCATAGCGGGTGTCGTAGTCGTAGTGCTCGTCACGGCCATAGTTGCCGGCGGTGCCAGCGTCGCCACTGGTCACCACGTTCCAGCCGGCGCGCCCCTTGCTGATCAGGTCCAGCGAGGCAAGGCGGCGGGCGACGTTGAAGGGTTCGTTGTAGGAAGTGGTCAGGGTGCCGACCAGGCCGATGTGCCGTGTGCTTACCGCCAGCGCCGACAGCAGGGTCAGCGGCTCCAGTCGGTTGAGGTAATGGGGCGGCGAGCCGGGGGTGATGTACTGGCTGTCGACAATGAACATCAGGTCGAACAACGCAGCCTCTGCCTGGCGGGCGATGTCGATGTACCAGTCGATGTTGACGCTGGCGTCGGCAGGCAGCTCCGGGTCGAGCCACAGGTTGTGCCGGCCGGGGCCGCCGCAGCCCATGGTCAGGGCACCGAGCTTGATCTTGCGGGTGGTCATGGGTATTCCTCGGAAACGGTGGTGGCTGTGCCGGCCTCTTCGCGGGCAAACCCGCTGCCACAGGAACTGCGCAGTGTTCGGGTGCTGCACTGCCCCTGTGGGCGCGGGTTCACCCGCGAAAGGGCCGGTACAAGAGTAATCAGTGCTCGAACGCCGCCGCGAACGAGGTATCGAACAGGCTGGCCGCCGGGTAGGCCTTGATCAGCCCCAGCCCGGCAAAGAAGTCCACGGTCTTCTGCGCCTCCACGATCACCTGCGGGTTCAAGGCCGCCACATCGGTACGCGCCCGGGCAAACCAGGCCCGGGCAATATCGCGGTCGGCACGGGTGCGTCTGGCCCAGGCATCGGCATACGCCTCGGTATGGGCAGGGTCGCTCAGGGTCCAGTCACGGGCCTTTTTCAGGCGCTGGAGAAAATCACTGATCTGCGCCCGCTTGGTCTCCACTGCCTTGGCATTGGCCACCACGAAACTCTGCGCCGGGATCAGCCCTTCGGCCGTGGCCAGCACCCGCGCCCCCTGGCGCTCCTGCTGGGTGACATAGGGTTCCCAGGTGGCGATCACGTCCACCGATCCACCATCCAGGGCATGCGAAGCATCCAGGGCGCTGAGGTAGCGCAATTCCAGGGCGTCACGCGGCACTGCAGCCTTGTCCAGCGCGCTGAACAGCAGTTGCTGGCTCCAGGAGCCCTTCCAGATCGCCGCTCGCTTGCCACGCAGGTCTTCAAGGCGGTGAATGTTCGAGTCCTTGCGCGCGAGGATGGCCACGCCCTCCAGGTTCTGCCGGCTGACCGCAATCACTTTGATCGGCGCGCCCAGCGCACCGAGGAACAACGGCGGTGCATCGCCCAGCAGGCCGATGTCCAGGCTGCCCACGTTCAGTGCCTCGGCCACCGGCGAGCCAGCGGTGAACTGCTTCCATTCCAGGGTATACGACAGGTCGTCGAGCACGCCGGCCGCTTCCATCACGGCGCGGGCATTGAAGCTCTGGTCGCCGACCACCAGGGTTTGTGCGGCGGCCGCCAGGCTGAGAGAGCTGGCCAGCACACCGGCGGCCAATTGCTTGAGGTATCGCACGTTCGTCTCCAGGTACCTTCGAGGTACGTAAGGCCGATCCGCGCGTGCGGTCTCGTGGGGTAATCGCGGGGCTTGCTGTTCGTTGCACCCATTTCAAATCAGTTCGGCCAAGCTGTAAATGCATTTTTTGCATATTAGCTTATGAATATTTTTACTTTTAAGAATACTCAGCGCATTTGCTAGGGTTTAACCAAACCGTCAGCCGAGCCTGAACCATGAGCCAACCCTTGCGCCTCGAGCGCCTGCGCCACTTCATCGACGCACTTTCGCAACTGCTGGACCGGGAAACCGACGAAGCCACCCTCCTCGACCAAGGCCAGGGCCTGCTGCGCAGCCTGGTCGCCCATGACGACTGGCTGCCCGAAGCACTGGCGCAGCCGGACCCGGCCCGTTACCAGCAATACCTGCTGCATTGCGATTCGCGCCAGCGTTTTTCCATCGTCAGTTTTGTCTGGGGGCCAGGCCAGCAGACGCCGATCCACGACCACCGGGTGTGGGGCCTGATCGGCATGTTGCGCGGCGCCGAATACTCGCAAGGCTTTGTCCGTGGTGAGCACGGTGCGTTGCTGCCGGCAGGCGAGCCGGTGCGCATCGACCCCGGCAACGTGGAAGCCGTATCGCCACGCATCGGTGATATCCACCAGGTCAGCAACGCCTTCGACGACCAGGTGTCGATCAGCATTCACGTGTATGGCGCCAACATCGGCGCTGTCAGCCGCGCCGTGTACCTGCCCGACGGCAGCGAAAAACCGTTCATTTCAGGCTATTCCAACACCCTTCTGCCCAACATCTGGGACCTGTCCAAAGAGAACCCTGCCCCATGAGTACCGTAGCCACCCGCTCCTTCCACGACATTCGTCGGGCATTGCTGGCCCAAGAAGAACTGGCGTTGATCGATGTGCGCGAGGAAGACCCATTCGCCCAGGCACACCCATTGTTCGCCGCCAACATTCCGTTGTCGAAGCTGGAACTGGAGGTGTTCGCCCGGGTCCCCCGGCGCGACACCGCCATCACCCTGTATGACGACGGCGAAGGCCTGGCGGCCCAGGCCGGCCAACGTCTGACGGCACTGGGCTACAGCGATGTGGCGCTGCTCGAAGGTGGCCTGGCCGGCTGGCGCGCGGCAGGTGGCGAACTGTTCCGCGACGTCAACGTGCCGAGCAAGGCCTTCGGCGAACTGGTGGAAAGCGTGCGCCACACCCCATCGCTGGCGGCCGAACAGGTGCAGGCGCTGCTGGATGCCAAGGCCGATGTGGTGGTGCTCGACGCCCGCCGCTTCGACGAATACCAGACCATGAGCATCCCGGGCGGCATCAGCGTACCGGGTGCCGAGCTGGTGTTGCGGGTTGCCGAGCTGGCGCCAGACCCTGCCACCCAGGTGATCGTCAATTGCGCCGGGCGCACCCGCAGCATCATCGGCACCCAGTCGCTGGTGAACGCCGGAATCCCCAACCCGGTGGCCGCCCTGCGCAACGGCACCATTGGCTGGACCCTGGCCGGGCAAACCCTGGCCCACGGCCAGCAACGCCGCTTCACCGAGGTTACCGAGAGCACCCGTGCCAATGCCGCACAGCGCGCGCGCAGCGTGGCCGACCGCGCCGGCGTGGCCCGCCTGGAGCCCGAAGGACTGGCCGCCTGGCAGGCTGATACCAGCCGCACCACCTACCTGTTCGACGTGCGCACGCCCGAGGAATACGCCCAGGGCCACCTGCCGGCCAGCCGCAGCGTGCCGGGCGGGCAACTGGTGCAGGAAACCGACCATGTCGCCAGCGTACGCGGGGCGCGCATCGTGCTGGTGGACGATGACGGCGTGCGGGCCAACATGAGCGCCTCGTGGCTGGCGCAGATGGGTTGGCAGGTGGCAGTGCTGGACGGTTTGTCAGCGGCGGACTTCAGTGCGACCGGCGAGTGGCAAGCGCCGCAGCCGGCGTTGCCAGCGGTTAGCGAAATCGGTATCGAGCAACTGGAGGGCTGGCTGCAAGCGCCAGGTACCGTGCTGCTGGACTTCACCACCAGTGCCAACTATGTGAAACGGCACATTCCAGGCGCGTACTGGGCGATCCGCGCGCAGTTGCCGCAAGCGCTGGAGCAATTGCCGGTAGCCGAGCGCTATGTGCTGACCTGCGGCAGCAGCCTGCTGGCGCGCTTTGCGGCGCTGGACTTGCAGGCACTGACGCAAACCCCGGTGTACGTGCTGGACGGCGGCACGGCGCGCTGGATCGCGGCGGGCAAGACGCTGGAGAGCGGCGAAACGCGCTTGGCCGTGGCGCGTACCGACCGTTATCGCCGGCCTTATGAAGGGACCGACAACCCGCACGAGGCGATGCAGGGGTATCTGGATTGGGAGTTCGGCTTGATCGCCCAGCTGAAGCGCGATGGCACTCATGGCTTCCGCGTGTTGAGCTGAAAAATTGCCGGGGCTGCTTTGCAGCCCCAAAATCCCAACCATGCCGCAAATCGATGAGCGCTCCACAGATATCATTCATCGTGATAATAACCTTCGCCCCGTTCGATTCGTGCATCACGCGCAAGACACTCACACTCCGCCCACTACTAATACATTGGCGGAGTTCTCCATGGAACAATCACTCAAACCCTTGCGCTTCCCCCTCGCTGCCTTGGCAGTGGTGGTGATCAGCGCTTGCGGTCGAACCCCTGACGCCGTGCAGGCTCCCGCGGCGCCGAAGGTCAGCGTGGCCAAGGTGATCGAGCAACCGATCAATGAATGGGACGAGTTCACCGGCCGCCTCGAAGCTCCGGAAACCGTCGAGGTACGCCCACGGGTCTCCGGCCAGATCGACCTGGTGGCCTTCACTGAAGGCGCCCAGGTCAAGAAAGGTGACCTGCTGTTCCAGATCGACCCACGCCCGTTCCAGGCAGAGGTCCGCCGCCTCGAAGCCCAGCTTCAGCAAGCCAAGGCCACTGCCATCCGCAGCGCCAACGAAGCCCGCCGTGGTGAACGCCTGCGTGACAGCAACGCCATTTCCGCAGAGCTGGCCGAATCGCGTAGCAGCGCCGCCGCCGAAGCCCGCGCCGGGGTTGACGCGATCCAGGCGCAGCTCGACCTGGCACGCCTGAACCTCAGCTTCACCCGTGTCACCGCGCCCATCAGCGGCCGCGTCAGCCGCGCCCAGTTCACCGCCGGCAACATCGTTACCGCCGATGTCACCCCACTGACCAGCGTGGTCTCCACCGACAAGGTCTACGCCTACTTCGACGCCGACGAGCGCGTGTACCTCAAGTACACCCAGCTGGCCCGCGAAGGCCAGCGCGGCCAGAGCACCCCGGTGTACCTGGGCCTGACCAACGAAACCGGCAACCCGCACCTGGGCCAGATGAACTTCGTCGACAACCAGGTCAACCCGCGCACCGGCACCATCCGTGGCCGTGCGGTGTTCGACAACAGCGACGGCCAGTTCACCCCTGGCCTGTATGCACGCCTGAAGCTGGTAGGCAGCGCCCAGTACCAGGCCGTGCTGATCAACGACGAAGCCGTCGGCACCGACCTTGGCAAGAAGTTCGTGCTGGTCATGGACAAGGACAACAAGGCCGCCTACCGCGCCGTGGAGCTGGGGCCGAAGCTGGAGGGCCTGCGCATCGTGCGCAGCGGCCTGGGCAAGGACGACCGCATCGTGGTCAAGGGCCTGCAACGCGTACGCCCTGGCTCACCGGTCACCCCGGAAGAGACACCGATGGCCAGCGAACAGACCCTCGCCGCCCTCGCCCAGCAGCGCCAGGCCCTGGAGGCCAGCAACCCGGCGCCGAAGGTGGCGGGCAACAACGTGAAAGTCGCCAGCGCCCAGGCGCCACGCGGTTAAGGGACCACACCGATGAACTTCTCGAAATTCTTCATTACCCGGCCAATCTTCGCCGCGGTGCTGTCGCTGGTGCTGCTGATCGCGGGTTCCATCTCGCTGTTCCAGCTGCCGATCAGCGAATACCCCGAAGTGGTGCCGCCCACCGTGGTGGTGCGCGCCAACTTCCCCGGCGCCAACCCCAAGGTCATCGGCGAAACCGTCGCCGCGCCACTTGAGCAGGCGATTACCGGCGTGGAGAACATGCTGTACATGTCCTCCCAGTCCACCGCTGACGGCAAGCTGACGCTGACCATCACCTTCGCCCTGGGCACCGACCTGGACAACGCCCAGGTGCAGGTGCAGAACCGCGTCACCCGTACCCAGCCCAAGCTCCCAGAGGAAGTGACCCGCATCGGTATCACCGTCGACAAGGCCTCGCCCGACCTGACCATGGTCGTGCACCTGACCTCGCCGGACAACCGCTACGACATGCTCTACCTCTCCAACTACGCCATCCTCAACATCAAGGACGAGCTTGCGCGTCTGGGTGGCGTGGGCGACGTGCAGCTGTTCGGCATGGGCGACTACTCGCTGCGCGTGTGGCTGGACCCGAACAAGACCGCTTCGCGCAATCTGACCGCCAGTGATGTGGTGGCCGCGATCCGCGAGCAGAACCGCCAGGTGGCCGCCGGCCAGCTGGGCGCACCGCCCGCCCCGGGTTCGACCAGCTTCCAGCTGTCGATCAACACCCAGGGTCGCCTGGTCAATGAGGAAGAGTTCGAGAACATCATCATCCGCGCCGGTGCCGATGGCGAAATCACTCGCCTGAAGGACATCGCCCGGGTCGAACTCGGCTCCAGCCAATACGCCCTGCGTTCGCTGCTGAACAACCAGCCGGCGGTGGCCATCCCGATCTTCCAGCGCCCAGGCTCCAACGCCATCGAGATCTCCGACGAAGTTCGGGCGAAAATGGCCGAGCTGAAGAAGGACTTCCCCGAGGGCATGGACTACAGCATCGTCTATGACCCGACCGTGTTCGTCCGTGGTTCCATCGAAGCCGTGGTGCACACCCTGTTCGAAGCACTGGTGCTGGTCGTGCTGGTCGTCATCCTGTTCCTGCAGACCTGGCGTGCCTCGATCATCCCGCTGATGGCCGTGCCGGTATCGCTGATCGGTACCTTCGCCGTGATGCACCTGTTCGGCTTCTCGCTCAACGCACTGTCATTGTTCGGCCTGGTCCTGGCCATCGGTATCGTGGTGGACGACGCCATCGTCGTGGTGGAAAACGTCGAGCGCAACATCGGCCTGGGCCTGAAACCCCTGGAAGCCACGCAAAAGGCCATGGGTGAAGTGACCGGGCCGATCATCGCCACCGCCCTGGTGCTGTGCGCGGTGTTCGTGCCTGCTGCGTTCATTTCCGGCCTGACCGGGCAGTTCTACAAGCAGTTCGCCCTGACCATCGCCATTTCCACGGTCATCTCGGCATTCAACTCGCTGACCCTGTCGCCGGCCTTGGCTGCCGTGCTGCTGAAGGACCACCATGCGCCCAAGGACCGTTTCTCGCGGTTCCTGGAAAAACTGCTGGGCAGCTGGCTGTTCACCCCGTTCAACCGCTTCTTCGACCGCGCTTCCAACCGCTACGTCGGCGGCGTGCGTCGGGTCATCCGCTCCAGCGGCATCGCCCTGTTCGTGTATGCCGGCCTGATGGGCCTGACCTACCTGGGCTTCTCGTCCACCCCGACCGGTTTCGTGCCGGCCCAGGACAAGCAGTACCTGGTGGCGTTCGCCCAACTGCCTGACGCGGCCAGCCTCGACCGCACCGAAGCAGTGATCAAGCGCATGAGCGAAATCGCCCTGAAGCAGCCTGGCGTGGCCGACTCGGTAGCCTTCCCAGGCCTGTCGATCAACGGCTTCACCAACAGCCCGAACAGCGGCATCGTGTTCACCCCGCTCAAGCCGTTCGACGAGCGCAAGGACCCGAGCCAGTCGGCGGCGGCCATCGCTGCTGCACTGAATGCCCAGTTCGCCGACATCCAGGACGCCTACATCGCGATCTTCCCGCCACCGCCGGTACAAGGCCTGGGCACCATCGGCGGCTTCCGCCTGCAGATCGAAGACCGTGGCAACCTGGGCTACGAGGCGCTGTACAAGGAAACCCAGAACATCATCGCCAAGAGCCACAACGTGCCGGAACTGGCGGGCCTGTTCACCAGCTACCAGGTCAACGTGCCGCAGGTCGATGCCGCCATCGATCGGGAAAAGGCCAAGACCCACGGCGTGGCGATCACCGACATCTTCGACACCCTGCAGGTCTACCTGGGCTCGCTGTACACCAACGACTTCAACCGCTTTGGCCGCACCTATCAGGTGAATGTCCAGGCCGAGCAGCAGTTCCGCCTCGATGCCGAGCAGATCGGCCAGCTGAAGGTGCGCAACAACATCGGCGAAATGATCCCTCTGGCGACCTTCCTCAAGGTCAGCGACACCTCCGGGCCTGACCGGGTGATGCACTACAACGGTTTCATCACCGCCGAGATCAACGGCGCCGCGGCACCGGGCTACAGCTCCGGCCAGGCCGAAGCTGCAATCGAGAAGCTGCTGAAAGAGGAACTGCCCAACGGCATGACCTTCGAGTGGACCGACCTGACCTACCAGCAGATCCTCTCGGGCAACACTGCGCTGTTCGTGTTCCCGCTGTGCGTGCTGCTGGCCTTCCTGGTGCTTGCCGCCCAGTACGAAAGCTGGAGCCTGCCGCTGGCGGTGATCCTGATCGTGCCGATGACCCTGCTGTCGGCCATCACCGGGGTGATCGTGTCGGGGGGTGACAACAACATCTTCACCCAGATCGGCCTGATCGTACTGGTTGGCCTGGCGTGCAAGAACGCGATCCTGATCGTCGAGTTCGCCAAGGACGAACAGGCCAAGGGGCTCGACCCGCTGGCTGCGGTACTGGAAGCCTGCCGCCTGCGCCTGCGGCCGATCCTGATGACCTCGATCGCCTTCATCATGGGTGTGGTTCCGCTGGTGTTCAGCTCCGGTGCAGGTTCTGAAATGCGCCATGCCATGGGTGTGGCGGTGTTCTCGGGAATGATCGGCGTGACCGTGTTCGGTTTGTTCCTGACCCCGGTGTTCTTCTTCCTGATTCGCCGTTTCGTCGAGCGTCGCCAGGCCCGCAAGGCCGAACGCGCCCACTCGCTGGAGAGCCATGCATGAACCTGCTCAAACCCTTGACCCCGAGCCTGCTTGCGCTGGCCCTGGCGGCCTGCGCGGTAGGCCCGGACTACCAGGCGCCGGCCACCGAGCCCGCGCAGCTGGCCAGCGATGTACAGACCAAGGCCTACGACCGCAGCCGCTTCGAAAGCCTGTGGTGGAGGCAGTTCGACGACCCGGTACTGAACCAGCTGGTACAGGCTTCGCTGGACGGCAACCGTGACCTGCGCGTGGCCTTCGCCCGCCTGAAGTCAGCCCGTTCGATCCGTGAAGACGCCGAGAACGATCAGTTCCCGGTGGTCACCAGCCGCGCCAGCAGCGACATTGGCAAGGGCCAGGTCCCCGGCCAGACCACGCAACGGGTGAACAGCGAGCGCTACGACCTGGGCCTGGACATGGCCTGGGAGCTTGACCTGTTCGGCCGCATCCAACGCCAGATCGAAGCCAGCGAAGCCCAGGAAGCGGTAGCCGCGGCCGACCTTCAGCAGCTGCAGGTCAGCCTGATCGCCGAGCTGGTCGATGCCTACGGCCAACTGCGCGGCGCGCAATTGCGCGAGAAGATCGCCCTGGCCAACCTCAAGACCCAGCAGGAATCGCGGGCCATCACTGAAACCCTGCGCGATGCCGGCGTGGGCAACGACCTTGACGTGGTGCGCGCCGACGCGCGCCTGGCCGGGGTCGAAGCCACCGTGCCGCAGTTGCAGGCGGAACAGGCGCGGGCCCGGCATCGCATCGCCACCCTGCTCGGCCAGCGCCCCGAGGCGCTCAGCGTCGACCTGTCGCCCAAGGCCCTGCCGGCCATCGCCAAGGCGCTACCGGTGGGTGACCCGGGAGAACTGCTGCGCCGCCGCCCGGATATCCGCAGCGCCGAACGCCAACTGGCGGCTGCCACCGCCAACGTCGGCGTGGCCACGGCCGACCTGTTTCCGCGTGTCAGCCTCAGCGGCTTCCTCGGCTTTACTGCAGCCCGAGGCTCGCAGATCGGCTCCTCGGCAGCCAATGCCTGGGCGCTGGGCCCGAGCATCACCTGGGCCGCCTTCGACCTGGGCAGCGTGCGCGCCCGCCTGCGCGGTGCCAAGGCCGATGCCGAAGGGGCACTGGCCAACTATGAACAGCAGGTGTTGCTGGCCCTGGAAGAATCGGCCAACGCCTTCAGCGACTACGACAAGACCCAGCAGCGGCTGTTGTCGCTGATGCGCCAGAGCGATGCCAGCCGCAAGGCGGCGGAACTGGCCTCGATTCGTTATCGCGAGGGTACGGTGGACTACCTGGTGCTGCTCGATGCCGAGCGTGAGCGGCTGAGCGCAGAAGATGCGCAGGCCCAGGGCGAGGTCGAGCTGTACCGCGGCATCGTCTCCATCTACAAGGCCCTGGGCGGCGGCTGGCAACCGGAGACTGTAGCCAGCGCGCGCTGATACACCCGTTTCAACGGCTCCTTTGGTTGGTTCCTCCCCCAACCGTTTGCCCCGCAGGCCTTGGTTTGCGGGGCTTTTTTATGTTTTTGTGGGGGTGTTCGCCACGACATCATCGTTGTCGTTGAGATCGAGCGCCGCCGCATAACCCGAGACAAGCACCTGTCAGCCCTCACTCGGTTGCAATTACCCCCCGGCTAGCCCAAGCTCTGCCCTTCCCGCCGCCACGGATCGTCCGATGCCCAGACGCAACCGCTACCTGATCGCCCTGCTGCTGTTGATCCTGGTATCGGCCCTGTTCGGCTACCTGTGGCGCGACACTCCGCCAGCCCCGCCAACCTTGCCTGCGCACAGCTACGCCAAGGCCCTGCGCCAGGCCCATGACGGCCAACCCGGCGCCGCACGGGTGCTGTACCAACAATTGCAGCGCACCGACCTGCCACCCATCCGCCGGGCGGCCCTGTATGCCGAACTGCCCAACTACCCTTCGCCCCAGGCATTGAAACTCGCTCGCCAGGACCTGGAACATGCCGACCCGCTGGTGCGCCGTGCAGCCATTGCCGGCATCCGCCGCCTGCTACCGGCGGCGCAGCGCAGCCTGGTACTCGGCCCGCTGCTGGATGACGACGAGCAAAGCGTACGCTTTGCTGCGGTAGATGCCCTGCTCGGCCTTGCCCCGGATGACATCGGCCTGTATTTCGGCCCGCTGCAGGTCGCCCTGGAGCAATACCAGCAGGCCCTGGAGCAACAACCCGAAGATGCCGACGCCCAGGTCCACCTGGCACGCCTGTACCTGCACGAAAACGACTACACTCTGGCCGCCACCGCCCTGCAACGAGCCCTGACGGTAGTGCCAGGCAACCTCGACGCACTGGCCACCCAGGTACGCCTGCTGGAACGCCAGGGCCATCACGACGCCTCGCGCCAGGTACTGGGCAAAGCCCTGGCGCTGAGCCCCGACTCGGCCTTTCTGCAGTACGAGCTGGGGCTCTGGCTGAACCGCCACGAGCAGCGCGAATACGCCTTGCTGGCCTTGTCCCGCGCCGTCGAACTGGACCCGGACAACGCCGACTACCGCTATACACTGGCGGTCACCCTGCATGAGCTGGAACAACTCGACGCCGCGCAAAAGCAACTGGAAACCGTGCTCAGCCGCCAGCCGGCCAATCGCCGGGCACGGGTTTTGCTGATCCAGTACTGGAAGGAATCCGGCCAGTTGCAGAATGTGCAAGTGCTGCTGGCCGAGCTGGAACGGCAGAACCCGGACGACCCGGTGCTGCAACAGGGGCTGTAGGCAACGTCCGAAAATTTGTTGAACCCTGGGGCTGTGCCCGGGTCCAGTGGATATCAGACCACCCTGCAGGAGAGTCGTTTTGGCCAGGTCGTTGGCGCTGGACGAACGTGCATTGATCCTGGCGCCCCCGCCAATAGCCGCAGATACCGCTCGCCTGCTCGCTTCAGCGGGCATCGACAGCCTCTGCGCGGTCGATCTGGCCAACCTGCGGAGCTGCCTGGCCCAAGGCGCGGGCCTGGCGATCATTGCCGAACAAGTGTTCAAGCAGGGCCCAAGTGCGTTGCTGCAGGCATTCATAGACCAGCAACCGTGCTGGTCGGATCTGCCCATCGTGCTGCTCGGTCAAGGGAGCCAAACGACCATGGGTTCGACCAACTACCCGGTGGGTAACCTGGTAATGCTGGCCGCACCGTTCGAAAACGCCCAGCTGCTGCAGACGACCCAATCCGCCCTGCGCAACCGGCGCCGCCAGTACCTGGCACGCAACCAGCTTCTGGACCTGCAGCAACGTCTTGACGCCCAGGCCGCACCTCCCGGCGAAGACCAGCAGCGCAGCGAGTTCGCACGCAACCAGACGCGCAAGATGGAGGCCATCGGCCAACTGGCCGGGGGCGTCGCCCATGACTTCAACAACCTGCTCACCAGCATCGGCGGCAGCTTCGAGCTGATCGACCGGCGCTTGCGCCAGGGCCGCAGCGATGGCCTGGACAACGTGCTGCGCATGGGCCGCGAGGCGGTGTCACGCGCCGCCCGCCTGACTCACCGCCTGCTGGCCTTTTCTTCCCGGCAATCGCTGCACAGCCAGCAGGTCGACCTGCACAACCTGCTTCAGGCAAAGCGCCTGAGGGCTTGCATGACCCCGGCCGTTACCCTGCACGTGCAAATCGCCAAGGGCCTGTGGTCGGTCGAAGCCGATGACCAGCAATTGCAGGAAGCCCTCGACAACCTGCTGCTCAACGCCTGCGAAGCCATGCCCAATGGCGGCCAGCTGCGCATCGAGGCAAGTAACCAGCACATCGGCGCCGGGCAGTTCGCCGGCGGTGCCCTGTGCGCCGGCGACTATGTACGCCTGCGAATCGTCGATGACGGCCAGGGCATGGCGCAAAGCACGCTGGAGCATGCCTTCGAGCCGTTCTTCAGCACCAAGGCGATCGGCCAGGGCATCGGCCTGGGCCTTTCCATGGTGTACGGTTTCAGCAAGCAATCCCACGGCCATGTCACCCTGCACAGCCAGATTGGCCAAGGGACCCGGGTAGACCTGTACCTGCCACGCCATGTCGACCAGGGCCTGGCGCCGGACAAACCCGTGCAGCCCGTGCGAGGCTACCAGGGCCATCACGTGCTGGTGGTCGAGGACGACCCGCATGTGCGCCAATTGCTGTGCCAGGCGCTGCGCGAGGATGGCTTTGCCTGCCACAGTGCTGCCGACGCCAATGAGGGCCTGAAGGTACTGCGTTCGACACAGCCGGTGGACCTACTGGTCAGCGATGTCGGCTTGCCCGGCATGAATGGCCGCCAGCTTGCCGAGATTGCACGCAACCTGCGCCCACGTTTGCCAGTGCTGTTCATCACCGGCTACGCGGAAACGGCCATGGCCCGCGAGGGGTTCCTGGAGGCGGGAATGAACCTGATCTGCAAGCCCTTCGAGCTGAAGCAACTGCAGGCCCAGGTGACCCAGATACTGGGCAAGCCCTGAACCACATCACTCCTTGAGCATGCGTAGCGCCTCATCCACCAGGTCCGCCAGCGGGAACGGCTTGTTCATCAATGCGGTGCCCGGCTGCTCGAGCAACTGCGCTTCGATCGGCTGACCGGCATAGCCGGTGATGAACAGGATCTTCTGCAACGGCAGCTGCATGCGCATGGCCTTGGCCACCTGGCGGCCGCTGAAACCGCCTGGCAAGCCGATGTCGGTGATTACCAGGTCGAACGGACCGTCATGGCGGAAGCGCTCCAGCGCACTATTGGCGTCGCCCACATCAATGACCTCGAAACCACGCTCGGTCAGGTACTCGCGCATCACCGCACGCAAACCGAGTTCGTCATCGACCAGCAACAGGCGCTGTCCCACGGCCATGCGCTGGGAGCGCGGTACCAGCGCGGGCGCCTCGGGTACCGGGTCATGACACCTTGGGAAAAGCATGCAGACCTTGGTGCCCTGGCTCGGCTCCGACTCGATCCAGGCGTAGCCCCCCGACTGGCCGACAAACCCATATACCATCGACAAGCCAAGCCCTGAGCCGCGCCCGACCGGCTTGGTTGTGAAGAACGGTTCAAAGGCCCTGGCAATGTCCACCGCCGCCATGCCGTGGCCATCATCCTCCACTTGCAAGGCCACGTAGTCGCCTGGCGGCAGGCCGCCCTCATCCGGGAAACATGTCGTCAGCCGCTGGTTGACGCTGCGCAGCGTGACATTGCCGCGATCAAGACACGCTTCACGGGCGTTCGTGCAAAGATTGATCAAGGCATTTTCAAGCTGGGAAACATCAAGGTTCACCGCCCACGGCGTGACATCCAGCTGCCAATGCAACCGCATCTCCGAGCCCAGCGTGCTGCGCAGCAGTGGTTCGCTCAATCGCAGTTGCCGGTTGAAGTCCAACGGCCTGGGCGCCAAAGGTTGATGGCGGGAAAACGCCAGCAGGCGATGGGTCAGCTCCATGGCACGCTGCACCGAATCACGCGCCACCTCGACATAGGTCTCTACCCGCTCCAGCCGTCCTTCCTGTAGGCGCCGTTGCAGCAACTCCAGGCTGCCGCCGATGCCGGACAACAAGTTGTTCAGCTCGTGGCCCATGCCCCCGGCCAACTGGCCAACCACCTCCAAGCGTTCGTTGTTGCGCATCAGGGCTTCGGATTGACGCGCGGCCTCTTCACGTTCCTCGGTGATGTCGCGGCCAACGGCAGTCAGTTGGCTGCCATCGAACCGTGCGCTCCAGCGAAAACAGTGGTAATGGCCATCGCGGTGGCGCAGGCGCGTTTCTATCTGCTCGGCATTGTGGTATTGCAGGCACCCGGTAACGGCCACCTCAACCTCGGCACGATCCGCCGGATGCACCAGATCCAGTACCGGAATATCCCGTACCTCCTCCTCGGCCCAGCCCAGAATGCGGTACCAGGCAGGGTTGGCGGCCTGCACCTTCAACTCGGGCGAAACCATCATCATTGCATCACGCGACAATTGCCAGAACTGCTCGCGCTCTACCAGGTGTCGCTCGACCTGCCGCTCGAAGCCTTGCACCTGCTCGCGCCAATGGCGGTGCGCCTCGACGCTGGCCGTGGTCTCGATCACCGCGTGCAGAAACCCTGCCACGCTGCCCAGTTCGTCGCGCAACGGTGTGTAGCCGAACGCACACCGCAACGGCTCCCCGCCTTCGCCACAAACAATACGCAGTGGTAGGTCCTCGACAAAGCTCGAGCGCCCTTCGAGCGCCTTGAACACGCAGGGCCCCATCGTCGGCCATACATCGCTCCACAGCACATCGAAGGCCATGCCCAATGCATCCGGGGCAACCGGCCGCAACGCCAGGTAGCCTTCATTGTGGACCACACTGAGGTCTGGCCCCCAGACCACGGCACACGGGAACGGTGACAGGTGCATCATGTCGACCGCAATGCGCAACGAGGCCGACCAGCGCGGCAGCGGCCCTAGCGATGTACACCCCCAGTCGAACCGTGCAATACGTTCGCCCATGGTGTCGACCGGTGCCAGCACGGGCGCCTGCAGGATGACCATCGACGCAGGCTCGCGCGGCGTACCATTTTCGACCACTATCGTGACTCCAGCATGGTTCAAGTACGGGGACCCCCGTAGATGTGGTTCACGTTAGCACAACACACGCCACGCAATATGGCGTCCTGGCGTCTGAGAGCTATGCTCATTAGGTTTTCCCTCGGGCCAGGGAGCAACGGCCCATTCAGGTTGCCGACGGGAGCGTGGTCATGAGCAAGAAAATGCTGGTGGTGCTGACCAATACAGCCAAGTATCCGGCCCTCAAGCGGGCAACCGGGTTGTGGCTCGGGGAAGCGGTGCACTTTGTCGAAAAAGTCGAGAAAGCCGGTTATACGGTCGATTATGTCAGCCCGCTGGGCGGCTACGTACCCGTCGACCCGCATAGCCTGCAAATGGCCCCCGACCTGGACTGGCAGTGGTATGACGACAAGCGCTTCATGACCCGCCTGGGCAACACCTTGAGCCCTGGCCAGGTGAAGGTCGAAGAGTACCGCGTCATCTACTACACCGGCGGGCATGGAGTAATGTATGACTTCCCCGACAACCAGCCGCTGCAAGACCTGGCGCGCCGGGTCTACGAGAACAACGGCATAGTCGCAGCGGTCTGCCATGGCGTTGTCGGGCTGCTGAACATCAAGCTCAGCGACAACAGCCTGTTGCTCAAGGACCGTAAGGTGACCGGCTTCTCCAATACCGAGGAGAAGCTCGTCGAACTGGACAAGGTGGTCCCCTTCCTGACCGAAAACGAACTGGGCGCCCGCGGCGGTATCTACAGCAAGCATGATGACCCGTGGCAGCCGTTCGTGGTGGCCGATGATCAACTCATCACCGGGCAGAACCCTGCCTCCACGGCCCTGCTGGCCGAAAAGGTGCTCGCCAGACTGAAGGGAGGCTGACAGCGAGGTTCTGCTTTTCTGTAAAACCGCAACCCTTTTGGCCTACAGCCGGAGTGTCATCAAGCACATAGGATCAGCGCTGACCTGTTCAACCCGAACAGCAAGGTTCAACGGAGCGGCGGTCCTATGGCAGCAATACCAAGTCTCGGCATCAACTGGCGGAAACTACTGTTGATAGTGTCCATCGGCTCAATACCGGTCCTATCCGGGTTATTGATGATGGACTATCAACTTGAAAGAAAACTCGAGGAGAATGCCAAGGTCTCCGTTCAGGAAGCGGTTTTCAGCATCGACCAGGCACTGGGCCGCATGGAGGCCGATCTGGACATGATCCTGCCATTGGCAGGCAAGCCCTGTGACCAAGTGCTCGATACGCTGGAACAGAGGGTCGCCAACAGCCCGCATCTTCGCTCGTTGATACTCACCCGCGACCAACAGGCGTATTGCGCGACGGACATGGACCCTTTGCCATACATCTCGGCTTTTTCCCAATCCGGACGGCAGACGGAGCTGGCATTCGACGCGCCATCGTCGCCTAACGCGGCGATCATC
Source organism: Pseudomonas sp. B10(2017) (assembly GCF_002113295.1). Classification (NCBI taxonomy): domain Bacteria; kingdom Pseudomonadati; phylum Pseudomonadota; class Gammaproteobacteria; order Pseudomonadales; family Pseudomonadaceae; genus Pseudomonas; species Pseudomonas sp. B10(2017). Next base: position 88,542 of record NZ_NEJU01000007.1, on the reverse strand, counting down.
AAGATCCAAAGGCCGCACAACGATCCCGGAATAATCGCAACAGCGTACGGTCGGCAGTTGCGTGACGAACTGCGTGCTTTCCAGGACGGCCTGACATTACTTCTTGAATTCAACGACCTGTATATCTGGAGCGAGGGAGACAGCCGCGACGCACAACGCCCCTCCCAGGTCGAATTCACCGAGCAAACGATATCCCAGAAATATGGCTACGTGGTGATCGGCGGTTACCCCAAAGGGTACGCCGCCCAGGAGTTTCGCCTATCCCTGCATCAGGTACTGCCTTCGCTGGTACTGGTCGGGGTCGCCAGCATGTTCATCATGTACCTGGGCCTGACCATTTCAGCCAAGAAGAAAGATTGATACCGCCGCCATCGAATCGTGACGGCGGTAATTCGGGGATCAGTCGGTGCTCAGCACACCACGGCGTACCTGGTCACGCTCGATGGATTCGAACAGGGCCTTGAAGTTGCCCTCGCCAAAGCCATCATCCCCCTTGCGCTGGATGAACTCGAAGAACACCGGGCCGAGCAAGGTCTCGGAGAAAATCTGCAGCAGCAGGCGCTTGTCATCAGGCTGGGAGGCGCCATCAAGGAGAATGCCGCGCGCTTTCAGCTGGTCTACCGGCTCGCCGTGACCTGGCAAGCGCTCTTCGAGCATCTCGTAGTAGGTTTGCGGTGGTGCGGTCATGAAGCGCATGCCAAAGCCCTTGAGGGCGTCCCAGGTCTTGAGCAGGTCATCGGTCAGGAAGGCGACGTGCTGGATGCCTTCGCCGTTGAACTGCATCAGGAACTCTTCGATCTGCCCGGAGCCCTTGGACGATTCTTCGTTCAAAGGAATACGGATCATGCCATCCGGTGCGGTCATGGCACGCGAAGTCAGGCCGGTGTACTCACCCTTGATGTCGAAGTAGCGGATTTCACGGAAGTTGAACAGCTTCTCGTAGAAGCCGGCCCAGTACGACATGCGCCCGCGATAAACGTTGTGGGTGAGGTGGTCGATGATCTTCAGGCCGGCACCGACCGGGTTGCGGTCCACACCCTCGATGAACTTGAAGTCGATGTCGTAGATCGAGCTGCCTTCCTCGAAACGGTCGATCAAGTAAAGCGGCGCACCGCCGATGCCCTTGATCGCTGGCAGGCGCAGCTCCATCGGGCCGGTTTCGATTTCCACCGGCTGGGCGCCCAGTTCCAGGGCGCGGGCATAGGCCTCGTGGGCGTTACGCACGCGGAACGCCATGCCGCATACCGACGGGCCGTGTTCGGCGGCGAAGTACGAGGCGATGCTCTTGGGTTCGTTGTTCAGGATCAGGTTGATGTCACCCTGGCGATACAGGTGCACATCCTTGGACCGGTGGGTAGCCACCTTGGTGAAGCCCAGCATCTGGAATACCGGTTCGAGTACGCCAGGGGTCGGCGAAGCCAGTTCGATGAATTCGAAGCCCATCAGGCCCATTGGATTGTCGAAGATATCAGCCATGTTCGTGTCCTCATCTGCAGCGAAAAATTATTGATTGCGTAGGATGTGGCACGGAAACGGCGGTGAGCACGGGATACCCCGCACGCTGCGGGCGAGGAAGTCCCCTATTATCAGCTTGAACCCATGGTATGTCATATGGACCCATTCTCGGCGGGCTTGATCCTTCGGTATCGAAGGACCTTATTGTTGTATTCGTAAATCGATTCTACATTGCGTAAAATGGTTTGTCGCGCTTTAGTTGCTCACGGGTTCCGACAAGCGGCTATCCTCTCGTAATCCTTTCTACAGATCAGGTCAGCATGCCCCTTACCGTCAAACGCCGCGCCGGCCTCGGCTGGCGCACCCTGTTGCCCTGGGTCGTCGGCGTGCTGCCGGTGGCGTGCGGCCTGCCCGTGATGAACTGGCAGATCGAGCGCGAAATGCAGGCCAGCAGCCAGGCCACCGTCCGCCAGGTGGTGGAGCACGTCGAGCGCATTCTCGACAACCTGTCCAGCGCTGCCAATGCCCTGCTGCCACTTGTCGACAGCCCGTGCGACGAGGCCCAGCTCATGCTGCGTGCCCAGGTCACGCGCAACGCCTTCGTGCGCTCGACCAACCTGTTCCGGCACAACGCCCTTTATTGCACCTCGCTGTTTGGTGCATTCGAGGAGCCGGTCAACCCTGGCGACTACATCGACGGCAAGCTGTGGCTGATGGACGGCAACTCGGTCACCCCAGGCCACCCGCTGCTGGTGTATCGGGCCAGCGACGGCGACCGCGGCGCGATCAGTACGGTGGATGGCGAACACCTGCTGACCGCGCTGCGCCTGATCGGCCCCGATGAAGTCCTGCAGATCCGCGTGGGTGATGCCTGGATGGGCAAGGATGGCATCGTGCAAAAGGGCGTGCCACCTGCGGCGGCCAGCGCAAATGTACTGCTGGGCTCGACCCGCTACCCGTTCAGCGTGCAGGGCGGCTATGGCGCCGACCAGCAGGGGCTACTTTGGCGCAGCCATTACCCCGCCCTGTTTGGCTTGCTGCTGGTACTGGGCGTGGTGGCCGCCCTGGTGTGCCGCTGGCAGGTTCGTCGCGCCACCTCGCCGCGCGCCGAGCTGCAAAGGGCACTGGAAGCCGACGAGTTCCTGCCGTATTTCCAGCCGGTGGTGCGCAAGGGCGATTACCGCTGGGCCGGCGCCGAAGTGCTGATGCGCTGGAACCACCCGCGCGAAGGCCTGGTACGCCCTGACCTGTTCATCCCCTATGCCGAACACAGTGGGCAGATCGTCGCCATGACCCGTGCGCTGATGATGCACACCGCGCAGAACCTGGCACCCTATGCCGGGCTGCTGGAGGACGGTTTCCATATCGGCATCAACATCACTGCCGACCACTGCCGCGACTTCAGCCTGCTGGACGACTGCCGCACCTTCCTCCAGCACTTCCCGCCAGGCCGGGTGGTGCTCACCCTGGAGCTGACCGAGCGCAAGCTGATCGAGGCCACACCGGTAGCCCTGGAACTGTTCGAGAAGCTCAACGCCATGGGTGTGAAAATCGCCCTGGACGATTTCGGCACCGGTCAGTCAAGCCTCAACTACCTGCGCCAGTTCAAGGTCGACTACCTGAAGATCGACCAGAGCTTCGTTGCCATGATCGGTGCCGACGCGCTGTCGGTACACATCCTCGAGACCATCATAGAGCTGTCGGCCAAGCTGGGCCTTGGCATCGTTGCCGAAGGCGTGGAAACCGAAGCACAGCGCGATTACCTGGCCCGTCACGAGGTGGACTTCCAGCAGGGTTACCTGTTCGCCAGGCCGATGCCGGCTGCGCAGTTCCTCGAGGCACTGGCGGCACGCCCGGCTGCGTCGCGGTTGCCGCAAGCCTCGCCCCCTGAGATCATGCGCGGCTGATTCACCTGCTCAATTCCCTATCCGAGGCATTCGTGTCAAAAGGCATTCTTTCGTCGGTCATGGCGTCCTGTCTGTTCGCCGTGATGTACTTCTACACCTCTTTGCTCACGCCGCTCGATGGCGAAGAGATCTTTGGCTGGCGCACCCTGTTGACGCTGCCCTGCCTGACCCTGTTCATGCTTGTCTCGAAAGACTGGAAACGGGTGGGCGAACTGCTCGCCCGGGTAAAACGCACGCCGCTGCTGTTGCTGGGCATGGTCGGCACATCGTGGCTGATGGGCGTGCAGCTGTGGCTGTTCCTCTGGGCCCCCCTGCACGGGCGCAGCCTGGAAGTGTCGATGGGCTACTTCCTGCTGCCGCTGGCCATGGTCCTGACCGGGCGGCTGGTGTATGGCGAGCGCTTGTCACGCCTGCAGAAGGTGGCCGTGGCCTGCGCCGCGCTGGGTGTGGGCCACGAGCTGTACCAGCATGGCAGTTTCGCCTGGGAAACCCTGGTGGTGACGATCGGTTACCCGATCTACTTCGTGTTGCGCAAGCGCTGCCGCACCGACCATCTGGGTGGCCTGTGGTGCGACATGTGCCTGCTGTTGCCCTGGGCGTTGTACTTCGTGATCCAGGGCCCGCTTTCCCCTGCCGACCTGCAGGCACACCCCGGGCTGTATGCGTTGATCCCGATCCTCGGGGCGATCAGCGCCTCGGCCCTGATCGCCTACGTGCTGGCCAGCCGCCTGCTGCCGTTCAGCCTGTTCGGCCTGCTCAGCTACGTCGAACCGGTGCTGCTGGTGGGCGTGGCGCTGCTGCTGGGCGAAACCATCGGCCCGGATCAGTGGTTGACCTACCTGCCGATCTGGGCCGCTGTGCTGGTGCTGGTGATCGAGGGCTTCAAGCACCTGCTGCGTCAACGTCGCCGCTCGGTGTAAGCCGAACCTGGCGCACCCGCCGCTCCTCGACTGCCTCCACTGTCAGCGTCCAGCCATTCCAGGCCAGGCGGTCGCCAACCATCGGCAGGCGGTCGAGCAGGCTCATAACCAAGCCCGCGAGGGTCTGGTAGTCTTCGGTGGCGCGGGCGCTGAAGCCGGTACGCGCCTGCACCTGGCTCAGGTTCAACGCGCCACTGACCACAAAGCCTTCACCTTCCTGGACGATGCCCGGGCCCTCGACCTCGCTGGCATCGGGCAGCTCGCCGGCAATCGACTCGAGGATATCGGTCATGGTCAGCAGGCCGGTGAAATCACCGAACTCATTGACAACGAAGGCGATGTGCGTCGATTGGCCTCGCATCTGCTCCAGGGCGTTGAGGATGCTGAAACTTTCCAGCAGGTTCAGCGGTACCCGGGCCATGCCTTCCAGATCGGGCTGGTTACCCGACAGCAGCTCCTTTAGCAGCTCCTTCTTGTGTACGAAGCCCAGCGGCTCGTCCACGCGGCCACCGCGAATCAGCGGCAGGCGCGAGTACGGCGAATTGGCCAGGGCCTGGGCAATGGCGTCGGCCGGTTGCGCCAGGTCGATCACATCGACCTCGGCGCGGGCGGTCATCACCGTGCGGATCGGTCGCTCGGCCAGGTTCAGCACGCCACTGATCATCACCCGTTCACGGCGGTCGAACAGCACCTGTTCTTCACCGCCTTCGACCAGGTCGGCGATTTCCTCGCCCACCTCGTCAGCCTCGACCCGGCGACCACCCAGCAGGCGCAGCACGGCATGCGCGGTACGCTCACGCAGCGGCCGGTGCTGCTGCAGGCTGCGCTTGCGGCGGGCACGGGCCAACTGATTGAACAGCTCGATCAGGATCGAGAAGCCAATGGCCGCATACAGGTAGCCTTTGGGGATATGGAAGCCCAGGCCTTCGGCGGTGAGGCTGAAGCCGATCATCATCAGGAAGCCCAGGCACAGCATGATCACCGTGGGGTGGGCGTTGACGAAGCGGGTCAGCGGCTTGCTGGCAACGATCATGATGCCGATCGAGAAGACCACCGCGATCATCATCACCGACAAATGCTCGACCATGCCCACCGCGGTAATCACCGCGTCCAGCGAGAACACCGCATCAAGCACCACGATCTGCGCGACGATCGGCCAGAAGGCAGCATGGCGCACCGCGCCGCTGGCCTGGGTCACGTGGCCTTCCAGGCGTTCGTGCAGTTCCATGGTGGCCTTGAACAGCAGGAACACGCCACCGAACAGCATGATCAGGTCGCGGCCCGAGAAGCTCTTGTCGAACACCTCGAACAGCGGCGCGGTCAGGGTGACCATCCACGAGATGCTGGCCAACAGGCCCAGACGCATGATCAAGGCCAGGCTCAGGCCAATGACCCGCGCGCGGTCGCGCTGATGCGGCGGCAGCTTGTCGGCGAGGATGGCGATGAACACCAGGTTGTCGATACCCAGCACCAGCTCGAGGACGATAAGCGTCAACAGGCCCAGCCAGGCCGTGGGGTCGGCTAGCCATTCCATTAGCGGGTACTCACGAGGGCAGCGTCACGAAGACGGAAGAAGGAAGGCCTTGAAGGCCTTGAAGGCCGGGGACTGGGGGGCTCCGCGAAGGTGCTCATATAGACCTTGATAGCAAATTGGGAAAATGATCCTACAAGCACAGCAGCTTTCCGTAATAGTGCAAAACTATTACAAAACCTGTAACAACCCTGCACAACAATACGCTGGCCGGGCATGAGGTACTTTTCTTCAATACCGCAGGCTGTCGATGCCAGAGCATGGGGGCCACCCTCAACCAAACGGATCACTTTCATGAGCCTGTCCCTGTCCATGGCCGCTTTCGCACTGGCGGCCTCGATCTCCCCCGGCCCGGTCAACATCGTCGCGCTGGGCAGCGGTGCCCGCCATGGCCTAAGTGCCAGCCTGGCGCATGTGGCTGGCGCCACGCTGGGCTTCTGCCTGCTGCTGGTGCTGGTCGGGCTGGGTCTGCATCAGTTGTTGCTGCGCTGGCCTTTGCTGGGCCTGCTGCTGCACTGGGGCGGCGTGGCGTTCCTGCTGTACATGGCATGGAAGCTGGCCAGCGACGATGGGCAGCTGGGTAGTGCCCATCCAGCCCAGGCCCCCTCGGCCTGGCACGGCGCGGCGATGCAATGGCTCAACCCCAAGGCATGGCTGGCAGCGGTGGCCGGGGTTGGTGCCTACACCGGCGGTGAGCAGCAGTTGCTGTGGCTGTTTGCCTGGATCTACGGGCCGATCTGTTTCATTTCGGTGGCCAGCTGGGCGTGGGCCGGAAGCGTGATTCGCCAGTACCTGGGCAACCCACGGCACATGCGTCTGCTGAATCGGAGCCTGGCGTTGCTGCTCGTGGGCAGTGCGGTTTATCTGGTCATTACAGGCTAGCTGCACTGGCCCTTTCGCGACACAAAGCAGTTCCCACAGGTACAGCGACAATCTCGAGAGCAACGCTGTACCTGTGAAAGCTGGCTTGCCGGTGACAGGGCCACAGCCAACATGGCAATTCAGCCGAATGCATTTCGGTAGTGCCCCGGTGTCGTCGCCAGGTGCCGCTTGAAGGCACGCTGCAGGTGCGCCTGGTCGGCAAACCCGGCCTCCTGCGCAACTTCGGCAATTGCCCGCCCCTGTCGCAGTTGCGCCCGGGCCAGTTGCACACGCTGGTCGAGCAGGTAGCCATGCGGCGTCAGGCCGAAGCGTTGGCGGAACGCGCGAATCAGGTAGGAACGCGACAGCCCACAGGCCGCGCAGATGTCGTCCAGGCGCAGCGGGTCGCCACGATGGGCGCGTATGAACGCTGCTGCCATGTCCAACCGCGGGTTGCCCTCTTCATTCTTGCTGGCATTACCACCAAGCAAGCCCGGCAGTGCACCGAACAGCGCCGCCAGGCGGCCTTCCCGGTCTGGCACCCTGGCATCGAACAGGTCGGCAAAGGCCTGCAACAGGCGCTGGTACAACGCCGGCGAGCCACTCCAGGCCTGGGCCGGCAAGGCGAACCCCTGCGCCTGCAACCAGGGTATATCGACGAACAACATCAGGTAGGACCAGGGTTCATCGTCGATGGGGTTGCAGGCATGCACCACACCTGGGTTCATCAGCACAGTGGTACCCGCCGCCACCTCGATACACCGGTCACCGTACAGGTAGGAACTGCGCCCACCCGTTATCACCCCGATGGAAAAGCTTTCGTGAGAATGCGCGGCGTAGCACACCTGGCGCCCATCCCCTACCCGCCGGGCTTCGACGAAGGGCAACGCCGGGTCGCGCCAGAACCGTGATACTTCGATCATCCCTCACCCGCTCGCCGTTGCCATGCGCCTGGATACTACACATTTATCACGGTGTCAGCAGGCAACCCCAGGTCATCTATCCAACCCGCGTTATCCCATTACCACTTGGCCTTCGAGAAATAACGTTTGATGCCCCTCTTTGCATGAAAGGAGCATCGACATGCCAGCCATCAACCCTCATCAAGCCTTGCTCGAGGCGCAGCTGCCGCACTGGGCAGGCCAGGTAACGCCCAATCAATGGGCCGCGTTGAAGCGAACCCAGACCGCCCCTTGGCAGGCACAGGCCTGGTTCGCCAATGCCGCCCCCGACCTGCGTGAAACAGTGCATGCCAGCCAGGCGCGCCTGACGCAGGCGCAAGCGGCATTGGCCGGCTCGCTCAAAGGCCTGAAACAGATCACTGAATTCGCCGAGCCATTGCTGCAACGGCGTCTTGCCGAACACGGCTTTCACGCGCCGCTGCGCAATAGCCAACTGCTGCGGGTCGAGCGCAGCTGGCAATGGGCCACCCTGCGCTATCTTTACCGCCATCGTCGCGACAACCTGCTACAGGCCGCCCTGCAAAACTTCGCCAGCGACGAGGTGTTCACTGCTGAAAGCGCCATTGCCCTGAACGAAGACATTCAGGTGACACCGATCCTGGTACAAGGCTCCACTCCCTTGGGCATGCAAGCCCCCCTGGCGCACTTTCCATTGAAGTCGGAACACTACCAGGTAGAGCGGCTGCCACTGGAGCCGGCCGCTTTCGCCATACTGTGCCGTGACCTGGACCTGGGTAAGGCTTACCAGGCACACCTGGAACAACACCTTGCCCAGCCCGCCACCCGAGCCTTGGCCATCAGGGTACAGAAAGGCCGCCTGCGCCTGGCAGCCGACCTTGCCTATCTGCGCCACCTGCTCGACGGCAGCACGCGCGATCAGATCGAACAGCTGTTGCAGGGTGGCGCCGTCAGGTGCTGGCAACTGGCGCTGTTCGGCACGCCTCTGCACGAGGTCATGCTGATCGATGCCGGCAGCGCGGGGCTGGCGCTTTACCTGCCCGGCCATGACCCGGCCCTGCGTCAATGCAGCAACCTGAACGCGGTACACGACACGCTGGCGACCTTGCTGCTGGAGCCCGATGCCCGCCAGGCTTTCACGGCCTACATCAGGCAGGACCAACGCACGCACTTTTTCGACCTGTTGCAGCAGAACCTCGACGCCGCGGGCAACACGGCCTTTGACCGCCCTTGGCAGCGCGCTGGGCAAGCGGACCTGCGCCCCACACGCATGGCCATCACAGCCGAGCCTTTCGGCCACTACCAGGACCTGCACCTGGCCCGCCTCAAGCACGAAGCCAGCCTGCTGGCGGTTCCGACAGCCATGGCCGATGCCAACGCGCGAACCAGGCGCCTGGAGGAATGGGAAAGCCTTGGCCTGGATGCACTCGGTATTGCCGCGTTCTTCGTTCCGGGTGCAGGCACCCTGATGCTGGCCGTCACTGCCTGCCAACTGCTCGGCGAGGCCTTCGAGGGCTACCAGGCCTGGCATGAAGGCGACCGCCACCTGGCGCTGCGCCACCTGGAGGCGGTCGGCCTGAACCTGGCCCTGATCGGAGGGTTTGTGGCAGCGGGCAAGGTCGTGCCCAAGCTGTTCAACAGCCCGTTGATGGAAAGCCTGCAACAAGTACGTGGCAATGACGGGCGCTACCGGCTCTGGAATGAAGACCTCACCCCCTACCGCAGTGCCGTGACACTACCCGAAACCCTGCAACCCAATGCGCTTGGCCAGTACCTGTACGAGGGCCGGCATTTCATCCGCATGGACGGTCAACTCTTCGAACAACGCTTCGATCACGACCTGCAGCAATGGCGGGTCATTCACCCCAACGCGCCCGATGCCTGGCAGCCCCCGCTGACGCACAATGCCCAAGGTGCCTGGCGCGGCCAGCATGAACAGCCCGGCCAGTGGCCATTCGCGCAGCTGGCACGCCGTCTTGGCCAGGCATATACCGCGTTCACGCCAGAACAGCTTACGCAGGCCGGCCGCCTCTGCGGCATCGACGCCGACTACTTGCGCCGGGTGCACCTGGAAGGCCGAGCAACGCCCCCACTGTTGCTCGATGCCCTGCAACGCATTGCGGCACAAGCCGAGGTCGAGGCGTTGGCTGACAGGGCCCCGCCCGGCCTGTTCGAGCACCTCTACAACGGCAGCGTGCCCACTACCCCTTCAACGCAGAAACTGCTCGCTGCCTATCCGCGGCTTTCACCTGCCCTGGCCACGCGTTTGCTGGCGCCGCTGGGCGAGGCTGAATCGCTCGCCTGGGAACAGCAGGGCCTGCTACCCATTCAGCTTCGCCAGGCACTGGAACAGGTGCACAGCGAGCTGCCCCTGGTACGCGCCCTGGAGGGTGTGCTTCAGCCTGCCCGGGCCAGCAGCGACAGCGAACGCCTGCTGTTCAGCGCCCTGGATGCCATGCCCGACTGGCCCGCGGACCTGCGCCTGGAGCTGCGCGGCGCAAGCCCTGAAGGCCCCTTGCTGGAGCAGGTCGGCAGCGGGCAGGCCAGCACCCTGCGCCGCGTGATCAAATTGGCCGAAGGCTATGAAGTCGACCGGGGCGAGCGCCCTGCGCCTGGGCTGCGTGATCCGGACCTCTGCAGTGCCATCGAGCAGGCACTGCCAGGCTCGCATCGCGATACGCTGGGTATCCCGACGGCCGATGGCAGCTCGCTACGCCAGCGCGTATTGGGTTGGGTCGAAATGCACAGACAGACACTGGCCCAACGCCTCTGGGGGCATCGCGCGTTGCTGCGCAAGCCAATGGTCAGCTTGCGCGGCGGTCGCCCGCTTGACCCCGAACCGCCTCAGCCACGCCTGGCAGGCTCGCTGGCCGGGGCCTATCGGCGCTTGTTCCCCAACGCCACCGACTGGGAGTTCGAAAACTGGCTCGGCAATGATGAGGACAGCCCGTACATCGATGACATTCGCTCGCCCACACAACGGCTGCACGACCTGCAACAGCGTCTGGATACTTTGCGCCACGACCTGCATGAATGGGCTCGGCCCGATCCGCAACGCCCTCACCAGCGGCACCTGGCCATCCGCCCCATCATCAACGCCTGGCGGCGGCTGTCGACCGTAGCGCTTGAAGGGGGTGGCCGCCTGCACAGCCTGGACCTGTCCGGCCTGGAGCTGGACAACCAGGACCTGGCCAGCCTGGCCTTGCCCGACGACTTCACCCATGTGCAGCACCTGTCACTCAGCTACAACCGTTCGCTCAGCCAGTTGCCAGCCGGGTTTCAAGAGCGCTTTCCCAATCTCAACCGCCTGCTGCTGACCGACTGCCGGTTCGATACCGTACCCCGTCTGGGTAGCCCTGAGCACCTCGCCTGGCTGGATCTGGAAGGCAACCGCATTACCTGGAGTACTCAGGCCCAACAGGCACTGAACCGCTGCTCCGGACTTGTAGTGCTGGACCTCTCGGGCAACCCGCTGCTGCAGGCCCCAGATCTGCGTGGGCTGGCCAACCTGAGGACGTTGTTCCTGAACGACTGTGCGCTCAGCGAATTGCCGCAAGGCCTGGACCAGATGGTCGAGCCCATCATCGTGGATGTTGCCGACAACCAGCTGCTGCGGCTACCAGACGGTTTCAACTTGCCAAGGCCAGTCGCAGAGGCACTGCGCCTGGAAAGCGAATGGCTGGGCGCCCCCGTGGTTGCACAGATCGAAGCTTACAACGCTGCGCATCAGGTGGACCTGATGGTATGCGCAAGTGACTATCAGGAATTTTTCGAACAGGCCGGCCCGGCCGAAATGGCCCTGTGGCAGCGTTTACCGCTGCAGTATCGGCGCGACCTCAGGGCTTTGCTGGACCTGGAACCGTTCCTGTCCCGCCCTCGATATGCCCGTACAGAATTCTGGCGGCGCCTGGCGCTGATCGATGCAGACCCCGTCCTGCGTCAGCAATGGTTGACGCACCCACCGTATGACCTGTTCAACCTTCCGCTTTGACAGCACCTGGGAGCCTGCCTGCACAACAGGCAGGCATTCGTGGCCATGTTAAGCCAGACTGGTGTTTTTCCGGTGGCCGGTGCATGCTCCTGGCTGAAGCGTTTCACCCCGGCTCGAAACCCGCCCAGCAATGTGAGGTGCATTACCCATGGACCGTGTGCTCGATTCACTCTTCCCCAGCGCCGAGAACATCCCGGAAACCTGGCGCCTGGAAGCTCCCCTGGAACAACGCGACTACCTGGTGAACGGCGAGCTCAGGCGTTGGGACGGCCCCCTTGCCACGGTGCGCAGCCCGGTCTGGCTCAAGGAAGGCAACGATGAGCATCAGGTGGTGCTGGGCAGCGCTCCGCTGCTCGATGCCGACACCGCGCTCACCGCCCTGGATGCCGCCGTACAGGCCTATGACAAAGGCCGTGGCGCCTGGCCGAACATGCGCGTGGCCGAGCGCATCCAGCACGTCGAGACCTTCCTGGCGCGCATGCGTGAACAGCGCCAGGCCGTGGTCAAGCTGCTGATGTGGGAGATCGGCAAGAACCTCAAGGATTCGGAAAAGGAATTCGACCGCACCTGCGACTACATCGTCGACACCATCAACGCCCTCAAGGACCTCGACCGTCGTTCCAGCCGCTTCGAACTGGAACAGGGCACGCTGGGGCAGATCCGCCGTGCACCACTGGGCGTGGCCCTGTGCATGGGGCCATACAACTACCCGTTGAACGAAACCTTCACCACCTTGATCCCGGCGCTGATCATGGGCAACACCGTGGTGTTCAAACCGGCCAAATTCGGCGTGCTGCTGATCAGGCCATTGCTCGAAGCCTTCCGTGACAGCTTCCCGCCGGGGGTGATCAACGTCATCTACGGCCGTGGCCGGGAAACGGTGAGCGCGCTGATGGCCAGCGGCAAGGTCGATGTATTCGCCTTCATCGGCACGCACAAGGCCGCCAGCGACCTGAAGAAACTGCACCCGCGCCCGCACCGGCTGCGCGCCGCGCTGGGGCTGGATGCCAAGAACCCGGGCATCGTGCTGCCCCAGGTGGACCTCGACAACGCCGTCGAAGAAGCAGTCACCGGTGCGCTGTCGTTCAATGGCCAACGGTGCACGGCACTGAAGATCCTGTTCGTCCATGAGGACGTGGTCGACGCCTTCCTCGACAAGTTCCAGCGCAAGTTGGCCGCGCTCAAGCCCGGCATGCCTTGGGAGCCTGGCGTGGCGCTGACACCGCTGCCCGAGCCCGGCAAGGTCGACTACCTTGACGGCCTGGTCGCCGATGCCACCGCCAAGGGCGCACGCGTGCTCAACGAAGGCGGCGGGCACAGCCGTGGCTCGTTCTTCTACCCTGCCGTGCTGTACCCGGTGAAGAGCGACATGCGCGTGTACCACGAGGAGCAGTTCGGCCCGCTGGTGCCGGTGGTGCCCTATCGCGACCTGCAGACGGTGATCGACTATGTGCTGGACTCCGACTACGGCCAGCAACTGAGCCTGTTCGGCAATGACCCGGCGACCATCGGCAGCCTGGTCGACATCTTCGCCAACCAGGTCGGGCGCATCAACATCAACGCGCAATGCCAGCGCGGCCCTGACACCTACCCGTTCAATGGCCGCAAGAACAGCGCCGAAGGCACCCTGTCGGTACACGACGCCCTGCGAGTGTTCTCGATCCGCACGCTGGTCGCAACGCGCTTCCAGGAGGCCAACAAGCAACTGATCAGCGAGATCATTCGCAACCGGCAGTCGAGTTTCCTGACCACCGACTACATCTTCTGATCACCGCGCTTATAGAGAATCGTTCTATCACACCTGTCGATTTTCCATCCGCGCAAACGACTCTAAGCAACAGGGCGCCACCGGCGCCCACTTTCAAGGAGAGTCGAACATGGCAGCCAAACCCATTCCCGAAGGCCAGCACAGCATCACGCCCTACCTGGCCATCAATGACGCCGCCACGGCCATCGAGTTCTACAAGAAGGCCTTTGGCGCGGTGGAAATGTTCCGCCTCGATGCCCCTGGCGGCCGCGTTGGCCATGCCGAACTGAAAATCGGCGATTCGTCGCTGATGCTGGGCGACCCGTGCGACATGGAAGGCGGCCTCACAGCCAGCCAGAAACTCAGCGGCGCAGGCGTGGGCCTGCACCTGTATGTCGAAGACTGCGACAAGGTCTACGCCCAGGCCCTTGCGGCCGGCGCTACCCAGTTGCATGCGGTGACGGACCAATTCTATGGCGACCGCAGCGGCTCCCTGAAAGACCCGTTCGGCAACATCTGGTTCGTTTCGACCCACAAGGAGGACCTGACCCCCGACGAAATTCGCGCCCGCGCGGCGAAGATGTTCGGTGGCAACTGAGCGGCAAGTTGAAAGCGGCGCGACTTTGCTTGAAGCTTGGAGCTCGTAGCTGGGAGCTGCTTCATGCGAATCATCGACAAAACCGCCGCACAGGTCCGTAGCCTGACCCCCGCAGAAGAGGAACTGCTGGTCGGCTTTGCCACCGGCAGCCTCACCGGCCCGCGCCTGCTGCAGGCCAACCAGTTGCTGATGAAGGTGCGCAACGCCAACCAGTGGCTGGCCTGCGACTGCCGCAACGATGCCCTGCCGGTACTCAACGTCACCCTCAACGGCAGCACCGGTACGCTGTTTCTCAAGAACAACCCGGGTACCGCCGAACACGCGCCCGGCTGCCCGTTCACCAAGGACGAGCGAGAGGCGGCCGAGCGCGAAAACGACCCCGCGCCACCCGCTGCCTGGCTGCCGCCCGACACACCGTTGCGCCTGATCGGCGACTTCCGCAGCGGCACCGCCGGTGCCGGCGGCGACGGCAGCGAGCGGCGCGATCAACAGCGCCTGCTGTCACTGCTGCTGACCTGGATCGAGACCAGCGGCCTGAACCTGTATGCCACGCACCTGAAAAAGGACCTGACCGGGCAGTTTGCCGAATTGCGCAGCGTTGCCAGCCGCTACCCGCTGCTGGAACGGGTGCCCGCCAGCAACTACCTGGAAACCCGCCTGGACATGAAGCACATGATGATGCTCAAGTCCCGTCTGCGCGAAGCCACGGTGTTCGGAAACCACCGCCGGCACGGCCTGCTGCTGGACTGCGTGGACCAGATCAAAGGCCGCAAGCTGTTCAACAACCGCAGTGAAGACGGCTTCGACTTCCAGGGGCACCACCTGTACTGGGGCGGCAACCGCACCGCCGGGCCGTTGCTGGCCTTGGCGCTGTACTCGCCGACCAGTGCCGGCAGCCATTTCTACGAGCTGATCCATGTGGCCAGCGTACCGGTGCTGTCCCGCGCCCACCTGTTCCCGGTGTATCGCGACGAAGAACGCGAGCCGCTCAAGGCCCTGGTATCGCTGGTCGACTGGATGGCTGGCAAGGGTGTGAAAGTACAGATGCGCCGCCCGGTGATCGGCGGCCAGGTGATGGATGAACTGGTAATGACCTCGGACCAGGACCGAGTATTGTCGGTATCGTTGCTGGAGCAGCCCATCGGGCCCGAGCCAGATACCGAGAACTTCAAGCGCTACGCCGACTTCAAGAGCCTGGAAACCTTCCGCAAGTTCGTAGCGGGCTTCTTCATGCGCGAGCGCTGAGCACTCTTTGCCGGCACACACAAAATCTTGTGGGAGCGGCTTTAGCCGCGAAGAAGCCAACGCTGTGATGGCACCGGCTGCGCCGGTGTTCGCGGCTAAAGCCGCTCCCACAGGGTCCCTGCCAATTCAATGAGTTTGTGCAGTTCTACGAGAGCGGCCTAATCATGAGTTTGCGTATCAACCCAGGAACAGCTTGTACGCCGGGTTGTCGGTCTCATCCCAGTACCGGTACCCCATCTCATCCAGCGCCAACGGCAACCCCGCCAACTCATCCCCCGGTACTTCCAGCGCCGCAAATACCCGGGCCTCTGCCGCACCATGGTTGCGGTAATGGAACAGGCTGATGTTCCAACGCTTGCCAAGCCGCTCCAGAAAGCCCAGCAAGGCCCCTGGGCGCTCGGGGAATTCGAAGCGCAGCACCCGCTCGTCAGCCCCGGGCGCGGCATGGCCGCCAACGGTATGGCGCACATGCAGCTTGGCCAGTTCGTTGTCGGTCAGGTCCAGTACGCTGTAGCCCTGCTCGCGCAGGCTGGCCAGCAACTGATCGCGCGGGTCGTGCAGCGGGTGTGTCTGCACACCCACGAACAGCCGCGCCTCCTTGCCGGGGTAGTAGCGGTAGTTGAACTCGGTGATCTGCCGCTTGCCCAGGGCCTGGCAGAAGGCGCGGAAGCTGCCCGGTTGTTCCGGAATGGTGACAGCGATGATCGCCTCGCGCTGCTCGCCCAGTTCGGCACGCTCGGCCACATGGCGCAGGCGGTCGAAATTGACGTTGGCACCGGAGTCGATCGCCACCAGGGCCTGCCCCTGTACGCCATTGCGCGCCACGTACTTCTTGATCCCGGCCACGGCCAGCGCGCCAGACGGCTCGGTGATCGAGCGGGTATCGTCATAGATGTCCTTGATCGCCGCGCAGAGCTCGTCACTGCTCACGGTCACCACTTCGTCAACGAAGTGCCGGCACAGCTCGAAGCAATGGGCGCCGATCTGCGCCACTGCCACACCATCGGCGAAGGTGCCGACCTGCGGCAGGATCACCCGCTCACCGGCCGCCATGGCAGCCTGCAGGCAGTTGGAATCCTCCGGCTCGACGCCGATTACCTTGACCTCGGGGCGCAGGTACTTCACATAGGCGGCAATGCCTGCGATCAGCCCACCGCCACCCACCGGCACGAAGATGGCGTCCAGCGCACCCGGGCGCTGGCGCAGGATCTCCATGGCCACGGTACCCTGCCCGGCGATCACATCCGGGTCGTCGAACGGTGGCACGAAGGTGGCACCCTCGCTGTCGGCCAGTTTCAGAGCGTGGGCCAAGGCATGGGGGAAGCTCTCGCCTTGCAGCACTACATGGCCACCGCGCGAACGCACCCCTTCCACCTTCAGTGATGGCGTGGTGGTAGGCATGACGATGGTAGCCTTCATGCCCAGGTGCGATGCCGCCAGGGCCACACCCTGGGCATGGTTGCCCGCGGAGGCGGTGATCACCCCGCGCTCGCGCTGCACCGTACTCAGCCGTGACAGGCGGGTGTACGCACCGCGGATCTTGAACGAGAAGGTAGGCTGCAGGTCTTCCCGCTTGAGCAACACCTGGTTGCCCAGGCTGGCAGACAACGCAGGCGCAGCTTGCAAGGGTGTTTCAATGGCCAGGTCGTACACCGGGGCGGCAAGAATGCGTCGCACCTGCTCCGACAGCAGTTGCTGGGGGGTGACGGTAGATCGAGGGCTGACGAAGCTGGTCATCGGTGACTCCTTGGCTGTGTTCACGTTGCCCAGGAGTCAGAGAGAAGAAACCCGCCTCCAGGGCGGGTTCGGTGCACGTACGCGCTAGCCCGCCAAGCTGATAATGGCGGCAATAATAATGGCGTTGATGTGCAGGAAAGTATTCATGGGGTAGGAACTTAGCCGGTAGTGCGGCACAAAGTCAACACTTCGCCTGCTGCGCCGAAAGCGGCACATCGAACACCTTGTCGAAGCCCCACTGGAAGACAAACGCGTAGAAGAAGAAGAACACGAACAACGCAAGGTTGGTCAGCAACGCCGCCCACAGGCTGACATCCAGCCAGTACGCCACCAGCGGCAGCAGGATCAGCACCAGCCCGCCCTCGAAGCCCAGAGCATGCAGCAGGCGCCGCAGGAAAGTGCGCTCCCGGCGGTGCTGGCGCGCCTCCCAGCGCTCGAACACCCAGTTGTAGGCCATGTTCCAGCTCATCGCGATACCCGACATCAGCACCGACAGCACGGTCGACTGCGCCATGCCGGCACCGAACGCCAGTTCCAGCGCGGGCGCCACACAGGCGACGGCGATGGCTTCGTAAAGTATGGCCTGGACGATCTTGCGTGCCTTGCCTTGCATGTTCAGCTCCCTGGGTAAACGACCTGCAAAGCTACAAGAAGTGGCCCACAAGAAAAAGCCTGAAATTTGGACAACCCCGCGTTCGGCTGCTTGTATCTATCCAGTGCAAACGGCGACAAGTCGTACAACTTCGTCCAGGGAATCGAACGAGGATATAGACGATGGCCCACCCCTTCCTGCCGGTGACCGGCACATGAGCCTGGCATTCATCGATTTTCTCACCTATGTGCTGTTCGGCCTGAAGATACTCGCGATCGTCCTGGCCACGCTGATGTTCCTGCTGGGCCTGGATGACCTGTTCATCGACCTTTGCTACTGGGGCCGCAAGCTGATCCGGCGCTTTCGCATCTACGACAAATACGAAAAAGCCGACGAAAAACGCCTGTACGAGGTACCGGAGAAGCCCCTGGCCATCATGGTCCCCGCCTGGAACGAAGTGGGCGTGGTCGGTGAGATGGCGCGCCTGGCTGCCTCGACCATCGACTACGAGAACTATCAGATCTTCGTCGGTACCTACCCCAACGACCCGCAGACCCAGGCCGACGTCGACGCGGTGTGCCTGCACTACCCCAACGTGCACAAGGTGGTCTGCGCCCGCCCCGGCCCCACCAGCAAGGCCGACTGCCTGAACAACATCATCGACGCGCTGCTGCGCTTCCAGCAGGACGCCGGTATCCAGTTCGCCGGCTTCATCCTGCACGACGCCGAAGACGTGATCTCGCCCATGGAGCTGCGCCTGTTCAACTACCTGTTGCCGAACAAGGACATGATCCAGATCCCGGTGTACCCCTACGCACCGGAATGGAAAGGCTTCACCGCCGGCCACTATGTAGACGAGTTCGCCGAAAACCACGGCAAGGACGTGATCGTGCGCGAGGCCCTGACCGGCCAGGTGCCCAGCGCCGGGGTCGGCACCTGCTTCAGCCGCCGCGCCATCAGTGCGCTGCTCGAGGACGGCGACGGCATCGCCTTCGACGTACAGAGCCTCACCGAAGACTACGATATCGGTTTCCGCCTGAAGCAAAAGGGCATGAAGTGCATTTTCGCCCGCTATTCCATCAGCGACCCGGCACTGACCCTGAAGCAGGAATGGCGCCCGGGCATGAGCCGCGAATTCTCCCAGGTGATCTGCGTGCGCGAACATTTCCCGCGCGACTGGCAGCATGCCATCCGGCAAAAGTCGCGGTGGATCGTCGGCATCGTGTTCCAGGGCACCAGCAACCTTGGTTGGAGCCGCAAGGGCGCGCTCAACTACTTCCTCTGGCGTGACCGCCGCGGCCTGTTCGCCTACCTGCTGAGTTTCCTGGTCAACCTGTTGCTGCTGGTGTTGCTGGCCATGTGGCTGGTCACGGTGATTGCGCCGGAGTCGTGGCGCTTCATGTCGATCCTCAGCGACAGCTGGCTGCTGACCACCTTGCTGTGGCTGAACGGGCTGATGCTGTTCAACCGCCTGTTCCAGCGTGCCTGGTTCGTCACCCGCTTCTACGGCATCGGCGAAGGGCTTCTGTCGGCACCGCGGATGATGTGGAGCAACTTCGTCAACTTCTTCGCCAACCTGCGTGCCCTGCGCCAGGTGATGGAAATGGGTGACTCGCGGCGCGTGGCCTGGGACAAGACCACCCACGAGTTCCCCGCTATCGCCGCCCCCGCCCGCACGCCGCTGGGCCAGCGCCTGGTGGCCAAGGGCCTGATCAGCGACGAACAGCTGCAACAGGCGATCACCAGCCCGGTACGCCGGCGCCTGGGGCGCGAGCTGCTGCTGCGCGGCTGGCTGAACAGCGAACAGCTGGTCGCCACCCTGGCCGAGCAGATGGACCTGCCCTGGGCACCGCTCAACCCGTTCAAGCTCGACCCGCAGCTGATCGCCAAACTGCCGCGCAAACTGGCGACGCACTATGGCGTGCTGCCGGTGGCCGAAGACGGCGATACGCTGGTGCTGGCCAGCGAAAGCCCGGTGAGCCAGGTGTCGCTGGGGGTGATCAGCCGCCACCTGAAGCGGCCGGTCAGCGCCCGCCTGGCGCCCCAGGGCCGGGTGACCCTGGGCCTGCGCTACCACTATCCAAGCCCCTGGCAGAAGCCGGAAACCCGCGAGATGCTCGCCATCCTCGAGCGCCACCAGGACGACGAAGTGCTGCTGGAACAAGTCAGCCACCACCAGGTGATGTTGGGCGCCCTGCTGCAGGTGCGCGGCATGGTCCCGGTCACCCTGTTCAACCAGGCGCTGATCGACTTCGACCCGGAACACCAGAGCCTCGGCGAGCACCTGATCGCCCGCGGCATCATCACCGAGCAGGTGCTGCAGCAGGCCCTGATCGAACAGGCCAGCGAACAGCAGGCCGCCTTTGACCTGACCCGGGAGGTGGCATGAAGCCGCGTTTTTCCCTCACCTTCACTGGCTTGTTGCTGTGCTCCACCGCCCTGCCCTGCGCCGCTTCCACGCCGATGACCGACTTCCAGCGGTTTACCAGCTACCCGTTCATGGAGCGCAGCTACCGCGAAGCGAAAAAGGACAACTGGGCCGAGGTGGAACGCCTGACCCGCCACGTGCTGGGCCGGGTGCCGAACAACGACGAAGCCCGTGCGCTGCTGGTGGAGGCCCTGGCGCACCAGCGCCGCTACAAGGAGGCCGAAGCCCTGGCCGAACAGCTGGACGGCAGCCCCGAATACGCCAACGCCCTGCTTGAACTGCGCCTGACCTGGATCGAACAAGACCCGCCGCCAGCCAGCCAGGTGGAACAATGGCTGGCCACCAGCGATGGCACCACCCGGGTGCGCCTGTGGCAGGCCTACAGCCTGAGCCTGGCCAAATTCGGTGGCGCCGCCAGGGCGCTGGACTGGCTCAATCAGTTGCCGCCACAGAGGGACGGCCAAGTGCTGCGCCTGGCCCGGGCCAACTTCGCCGAACAGCTGCGCGACTGGAAAGAAACCATCGAACAGCTGCAGCCGCTGGCCGAACAAGGCCAATTGCCCGCACAGGACTGGCAGCGCCTGGCCAATGCCTATATCCAGCAGGTGGATGAAAAAGGGCTGAACGCACTGCTGTCCAGCGCCCCCTCCCCCGAAGCAGCCAACCAGGCCCGCCTGGCCATGGCCAACCGTGCCATCGCTGTCGGCCAGAACCAGCAGGCCCAGCGTTGGCTGCAGGCACTGCCCGCCGCGCAGCTGAATCAGCCCGAGCAGCGCCAGCAGCTGTGGGAGCTGGCCCGCGAAGGTGACGACGCGCCACTGGTACAGCGCCTGAGCAACGAACTGCAACGGCCCTGCCTGGAAACCGTCGACTGGCTGTCGCGCCGCGACCCGGAGCTGGCGCGCGAGCAGCTCAAGAGCTGTACCGCCAGCACCGACCCCAGGGCCTACGCCGTGCTCAAGCAACGCCTGTACGGCGATCCGCCTCAGCCCCCACAACCACGCACCGCCGCCGAATGGGAGCAGCGCTATCGACAGAGCGGCGATATGGCCGCACTGGAGCAAGCCACCTTCCTGCTGATGCAACAGGGCCACGGTGAACACGCCCGGCAACTGCTGGAGCAAGCCTACGACCGCCACCAAGGCCGCCTTGCACCGTCGCTGCTGCAGCGCCTGGGCAACCTGTATGCGCGCAATGATGGGCCGCTGGACAGCCGCCGAATGCTCGGCCTGATCCCTCGAGTCGACGCCAGTACCCGGGCCCAGCTGCTCGGCCGCCTGGCCGAGGCTGGCCAGTGCGATGCCGTGCGCCGGGCCGTACCGGCCACCCCGAGCGAGCCAGGCCAGTACCGCGCCCTGGGCCGCTGCGCCATGCCCGACCAGCCCGGCGAAGCGGTGGTCTACTACCAGGCCGCCGAGCGCCTGGGCGACAGCGGGAGTCGCTTGCCCCTGGCCTATGCCCTGGAAGCCGCTGGCGACTCCGAAGCGGCCCTGCCCATCTGGCGCACCCAGCCGGACAGCGCCTGGACCGACAACGCTCGCCTCACCGCCGCCCGTGGCGCGCTGAACGCTGGCGACGCACAAGCGGCCCGGCGCTATTGGGACGCCGCCGCGCACGATAGCGCCGACGACTGGGCCCTGGGTGCCGCCATCGCCCAGCGCCAAGGCGATTACCAGGCAGCGCTGGGCTTCCAGCGCCAGGCCCTGGCGCACAACCCGCGGGCCGACCATTACTACGCCGCCTCCAGCACTGCACAACTGGCTGGCGACAGTGCCCAGAGCAGCGCCTGGCTGGCCGAAGCGGTGCGCCTGGCCCCCGACCAGCCACGCTACCGCGCCGACTACGGCATGCGCCTGGCCGGCTCGATGGACAAGGCCCAGCGCCGCCAGTCGATCCCCTACCTGGAGCGCGCTACCCAGGACTTCCCCGAGGACTATCGCCTTGGCGAGACGCTGGCCTTGCGCTACGACGAAGCCGAAGACAGCGCTTCGGCACGCCGTGAACTGCGCCGCATCCTCGATGTGGAGCAGGACCTGGTCGACGGCGACGACGAATACGGTAGCCTGGAAGCCCGCAAGTACCGCCAGCGCCGCGCCCACGAAAGCCTGTCGCGGCGCGACACCATCACCCTGGCCAGCACCTGGTCGCCGGCCGGCACCTCGACCAACGACAAGTTCCTCGACAATGGCCAGCGCAGCGGTACTTCGCGCCGCGCGCAATCGCAGAACGTACAACTGGCCATGTGGGACCACGCTCTGGGCGAAGAGCCCAGCCGCAACGGCAGCACCCTGTCGGTGTATGGCCGGGTACTGTTCGGTGGGCAAAGCCGCACCGACTACGCACAAAGCATGGGTACCGGCGTCGGCCTGCGCTACAAGCCATTCGGCCAGGCCAACCTCAACCTGTATGCCGAGCTGTACCACCAGCGTCAGATAGACGAAGAGCACTACCGTGGGCTGAGCCTGGGCCAACTGCTGAGCCCGGCCAAGGTCGGTGGCAACTGGGGCGATCTGCGTCACCACGCCGAATCGAGCAACGACCTGCTGTTGCGTGCCACCGCATCGTTCCTCGACCAGGGTGACTGGCGCAACGACTGGCGGGTCGATGAAGACGACTGGAACGAGCGCTTCCTCTACCTCGACGCCGCCTGGTGGACCCGTGCCGGCGACCACGCCTGGCTGTCGCGCTACCAGCAGGGCCATGCCTGGAAACTGCCGGGCAGCTCGCCGCAAACCATCATGCCCTATGGCTTTGTCGAGTTTTCCAGCCAGGACCCGAGCAACGACTGGCGCCAGGACGCCCGGGCCGGGGTTGGCGTGCGTTGGCAATGGTGGTTCGATGACGACCGCTACAACGCCTACCGCGGTTCGCTGAAAGTGCGTGCCGAGTACCAGCAATCGCTGGGCGGCAATCTATACGAGCGCGCCAACGGCGTGCTGGTCGGTGCGGAGATGACCTTCTGATGCGTACGTTCCTGGCCCTTTGCCTGCTTGCCCTGTGCCTGCCGGCCAGCGCCGACCAGCGCCTGTTCTACCAACCCCTCAACCGCGACGCCAAGGTCACACCCGCCCAGTGGCAGCAACTGTGGCACGCCACCGTGGCCCAGGGCGGCAAGACCCTGATCGTGCAATGGAGCGCCTATGGCGACAGCGATTTCGGTGGTGCCCAGGGCTGGCTGGCCGACAGCCTGCGCAGCGCGCGCGCCCAAGGCCTGCAACTGGTGCTGGGGCTGTACATGGACCCGGCCTATTACCAACGCCTCGACGAACTGGACGGTGAAGGCCTGAACAGTTACTGGAAGGCGCAACTGGGGCGCTCGCTCAGCCAGTACCAGCAACTGCGCCAGACGTGGCAGTTGCCGGTGGATGGCTGGTACCTGCCCATGGAGCTGGACGACCATCATTTTCGCGAGGCCGAGCGCCGCGGAGCCCTGTACAGCCAGTTGCAGGCCTTCAACCGGCAGCTGGACAAGCCCTTGCATATCAGCGCTTTCAGCGCCGGCAAACTCTCACCGCGGGTCAATGCCGAATGGCTGGATCAACTGGCCGGGTTGGGCTTGACCGTGTGGTGGCAGGATGGCGCCGGGACCGGGCGCTTGCCCGCGTTGGTACGCCAGGGTTACGAGCAGGCCTTGCCGTGCCGGGTGGGCGTGGTGCGCGAGGCGTTCCGCCAGGTGAGCGCGCCAGGGCAGGCGTTTCGGGCTGAGCCTGCCCAGCCGAAGATGGGCGGCGGGTGCCATGCCGAGGCGGTGTTCGACCTGCGTTACCGGCCATGGGCCCGGGGTGTTCTGCCCACCAATTGAGTCTCCAGTACCGGCCTCTTCGCGGGCACGCCCGCTCCCACAGGTCCCCACCGCACCGGAAACCTGTGCGGTCCCTGTGGGAGCGGGCGTGCCCGCGAAAGGGCCGGGCCTGGCATCGCTGTAGTCACAGGAGCCCGAATGTTCAAGACCATCGAAGCCCACGTGCGCAAGCAAGTCGCCCCCGCCGCCCTGCGCGCCGAATTCCGCCAGCACGAATTCGAGGCCATGCGCCCGTTCTGCCTGCTGGTGTTCTGCGTCAGCATCCTGATCTGGCTGGTCTTCGACCTTATCGTCAGCTTCCTCGGTGGCCAGGGTTTCACCTGGCTTTCCTGCCTGTTCATCACCCTGCTCGGCAGCCTCACCGTGGTACTGCGGTTCACCCGTCGCAGCCATCATTTCGATGTGCTCAACCTGCTGTTCATCGCCTCCATCACCCTGGGCATGCGCCTGGTGATCGAAGGCATCCCGGTGGCCCTGCGCCCGGTGTGGCTGGTGCTCGGGGTGTCCACCGTGCTGTATGCCGTGTCGGTGCTACCGGTGCGGCGCTGGTCGTTCTTCTGCGCCATGGCCATCACCTGGGTGGTGCTCAACCCGTTCTACCACACCCGCATCGGGCCGGACGAACTCGAAGGCGCCATGCTGATCAGCTATGCGGTATTCCTCAGCGGCCTGGTCATCTACAGCTACCTGCAGATGCGCAAGGCCAAGCTGCACAACTTCTACCTGTCCAAGGTGCTGCTGGACCAGGCCTATGTCGATGCCCTGACTGAAATCCCCAACCGCCGTTCGTTCATGACCCAGGCTGAACGCCAGCTGCATCTGGCAACGCCCGGGCAGTACCTGGCGATGATCGACATCGACAACTTCAAACGGGTGAATGACCGCTTCGGCCATGATGTAGGCGATGAAGTGCTCAAACGCGTGGCCACGCATATCAAGGCGAGCATGACCGGTTACGAGTTTGCCCGGCTGGGCGGTGAGGAATTCGCGATCTTTTTCCAGGGGCTGGACCAGCAAGGCGCCGAGCAACGGGTGGCGGCGCTGTGCCAACGGGTGCGCGAGGATGTGGGCGAGCACCCGGTGACTGTCAGCATCGGCCTGGCCCGGGTGGACCAGGGCGACAGCCTGACCACGGCGCTGGTGCGCGCCGACCAGGCGCTTTACGAGGCCAAGCACAGTGGCAAGGACCGCTTTGTGCTGTGGTCCGCCCGGCTGGCAGAAAGTGATTAGCAGGCCCGGCCTCTTCGCGGGCTCGCCCGCTCCCACAAGTGCTCCACAGTGTTTGAAATCTGTGCGGCCCCTGTGGAGGACCAGGGTTAGCAGGCCCGGCCCTTTCGCGGGTTAACCCGCTCCCACAGGTTCTCTACAGTGTTTGAAATCTGTGCGGTCCTTGTGGGAGCGGGTTTACCCGCGAAAGGGCCGGTACAGGCAGCCCATCAACCGGCAGGCAAGCGAATCCGGAACTGCGCGCCACCCAGCGCCGACTGCGCCACGGTCAAGGTGCCACCTTGCCCCTCGATCGCCCGCCGGCTGATCGCCAAGCCCAGGCCAAACCCGCCGGTATTGCGGTCACGGCTACGGTCCAAGCGGTAGAACGGCTGGAAAATCCGCTCGCGTTCCTCCACCGGAATACCGATCCCGTCATCCTCCACCGTCACCAGGCAGGCGCCATCGTCTTCCAGGCGCAAGCGCAGCAACAGGCTCTCGTCGCAGTATCGCATGGCATTGCGCACCAGGTTCTGCACCGCCCGTGCCGTCAGCCGTGGGTCCAGCACAAAACGCGGCAGATCCCCCTCGGCCCGCACCTCCCACTGGATACCCCGGCCGTCGAGCTCCTCGGCAAAGCCACCCAGCACGCTGTCGACCAGCTCCAGCAACGACACCTCGACCCGCTCGCGGGCCTGGTCGGCGTTGTACAGCCGGCTGTAGGACAACAGCTCCAGCACCAGCTCATCCAGTTCACGCACATGCCCCACCAGTTCCAGCAAGCGCTTGCGGCTGGCCGGCGGCACTTCGTCGAACAGCAGCACCAGGCCGAAATCCAGCCGGGTAAGCGGCGTGCGCAACTCGTGCGACACCGCATTGAGCAGCTCGCGCTGCTGGTTGACGTGGCGCTCCAGGTCACTGGCCATGGTGTCGAACACACCGGCCAGCTCACCGATGTTGGAGTGCGGCGAGATATGCGTACGCTCGGCCATCTGCCCCTGGCCCAGGCGTCGGGCGGTTTCCTTGAGGCGTTCCAGGTCGCGCCAGTGCGGCCATACCCACAGCAGCAGGCAACCGAGCATGGCTGCACCGATCAGTACAGTCACGCCCCACGACAGCACGTTGATGTCCAGCGGGTCTGGCGGTGAGTGCAGGCGCACCAGCCATTCCTTGTCCAGCGGCACCAGCACGGTCTCGTAATAGCCCCATTCGGCGATACGCACGGCGTACAGGCCATGCTCCAGGCGCGCCTGCTCGTCCACGCTCAGGTCAGCCTGGTCCATGCGCAGCAACTGCAGCTCCAGCGGTGCGAAATCACTGGCCAGCTCCTGCTCCACCGCTGGCCACTGCTCGCGCGGGGCCTGGCGGAACTGGCGCACGATCAGCGATTGAACGCCCTTGGCCTGGTCCAGGTTGTAGGCCATGAAGCGGTCCTGGAACAGGCCGACGATGGTGTCGGGGATGAACAACAGCGCACCGGCGTAGGCAACGATGATCACCAGGTACAACCGCACCAGAATCTTCAGCATGGGCAGTCAGCACTCCCACTCGACACGGCTGAACAGGTAGCCCTTGCCCCATACGGTCTTGATCTTGCGCGCTTCGCCGGCGTTATCGTCGAATTTGCGTCGCAGCTTGGAAATGGCCACGTCCACCGAGCGGTCGGTGCCGTTGAACTCGATACCCCGCAGTTGCTGCAGGATGCGGTCGCGGTTCAGCACTTCGCCGGCATTGCGCGCCAGTACCACCAGCAGGTTGTACTCGCCGCTTGACAGCTCCACCTCTTCGCCGCGCCAGCTCACGGTGCGCTCGGCCAGGTCGATGCGCAGGCCACCGATCAGGATCAGGTCGTTGTCCAGCCGCGGCTCGTTGACGCTGCTGCGGCGCAGCAAGGTACGCACCCGGGCCAGCAGCACACGCGGCTCGCAGGGTTTGGTCACGTAGTCGTCGGCGCCCATTTCCAGGCCCAGGACCTGGTCGTGGCTGTCGTCGCGGGCGGTCAGCATCAGGATCGGCAGGCCCTGGGACTCCTGGCGCAGCAGGCGGCACAGCTGCAGGCCATCGATGCCCGGCAGCATCAGATCGAGGATGACCAGGTCGGGCTTTTGCCGGCGGTACTCGTCCAGCACATGATCGCCGCGGGCGATCACCTGGACATGGAAGTCGTTGCGTTGCAGGTAGCTGGCGATGAGCTCGGACAGGGCGCTGTCGTCTTCGACCAGGAAAATATTCGGCATAGGCGCTTGGGAATCTGGGTTGGGGTAAGACCTCACCGGCCTCTTCGCGGGCTTGCCCGCTCCCACAGGGACCCAACAGCACTTGAAAGCTGTGCAGTCCCTGTGGGAGCGGGCAAACCCGCGAAGAGGCCGGCACAGGAATACTCAGGATATAGAACACTACAGGCAGACAGGATTCTTCTTCACACTTTTTCACACTCGTCCTACAGGTATTAACAGCCACCCAAGGAACGCCTGCCGTAGCATACAGGCGGTCATCATCGGAAGATCCGTATGTCTACTACCCTCCCCCCACGCCTGCGCCCATTGGCGCTTCTGGCGTTTCTGAGCCTGTCCCTGGCCGGCTGCGACGACAGCGCCGAACAGGATGAGCAAGCTCCGACCCCGCAAGTGCGGGTGGAAACCCTGCAACTGCAACCACTGGCCATCAGCAGTGAACTCAGCGGCCGCATCCTCGCACCACGCACCGCCGAAGTGCGCGCGCGGGTCGCGGGCGTGGTGCTCAAGCGGGTGTACCGCGAAGGCAGCGACGTCAAGCAGGGCGATGTGCTGTTCCTGATCGACCCGGCGCCGTTCAAGGCCGACCACGACAGCGCCCGCGCCACCCTGGCCAAGGCCGAAGCCACCCTGTACCAGGCGCGCCTGCAGGAGCAGCGCTATCGCGAGCTGGTCGACGACAAGGCCGTCAGCCGCCAGGAATACGACAACGCCAAGGCCAGCTACCTGCAGGCCGATGCTGAAGTGGCCGAGGCCAGGGCTGCGCTGGAGCGCGCCCGCCTCAACCTCGGCTACGCCACCGTGACCGCGCCGATTTCCGGCCGTATCGGCCGCGCCCAGGTCACCGAAGGTGCGCTGGTCGGGCAAAACGAGACCACGCCATTGGCGACCATCCAGCAGCTGGACCCGATCCACGCCGATGTCACCCAGTCGACCCGCGAGCTCAACGCCCTGCGCCGCGCCCTGCGTGCCGGCGAGCTGCAGCAGGTCGGCGACGGTCAGGCCCGGGCCACGCTGATCCAGGACGATGGCAGCACCTACCCGCTGCCGGGCAAACTGCTGTTCTCCGACATCAGCGTCGACCCCAGCACCAACCAGATCACCCTGCGCAGCGAGTTCCCCAACCCGGACCTCGACCTGCTGCCCGGCAGCTACGTGCGCGTGCGCCTGGAGCAAGCCGTGCAGCCCAAGGGCCTGAGCGTGCCGCAGCGCGCCATCCTGCGCGACAGCGCTGGCGTGCCCAAGGTGCTGGTGGTCGACCCGCAGGCCCGGGTCAGCGACCGCCAGGTAGTACTGGGCAGCGCCCAGGGCGACCGCTGGATCGTCAGCGAAGGCCTGGCCCCCGGCGAACGGGTGGTGGTCGAAGGCCTGCAACACGTCAAGGCCGGTGACCAGGTGCAGGTCGACAACGCACCAGGGGCATCGCCCATCGCACAGCACACTGGCCAGTGAGGGCCTGATTCATGCCGCAATTCTTCATCGACCGCCCGGTATTCGCCTGGGTGGTCGCCCTGTTCATCCTGCTGGCCGGTGCCCTGGCCATCCCGCAGTTGCCGGTGGCCCAGTACCCCAACGTGGCCCCGCCGCAGGTGGAAATCTACGCCGTGTACCCGGGCGCATCGGCGGCGACCATGGACGAGAGCGTGGTCAGCCTGATCGAGCAGGAACTCAACGGCGCCGATAACCTGTTGTACTTCGAGTCGCAGAGCAGCCTGGGCAGCGCGACCATCACCGCCACCTTCGCCCCGGGTACCAACCCGGATCTGGCCCAGGTCGACGTGCAGAACCGCCTGAAAGTGGTCGAGTCGCGGCTGCCGCGCCCGGTGACCCAGCAAGGCCTGCAGGTGGAAAAGGTCTCCACCGGCTTCCTGCTGCTGGCCACCCTCACCTCCGAAGACGGCAAGCTCGACGAAACCGCCCTGTCGGATATCCTGGCGCGCAACGTGATGGACGAGATCCGACGCCTCAAGGGCGTCGGCAAGGCCCAGCTGTACGGTTCGGAGCGTGCCATGCGCATCTGGATCGACCCGCGCAAGCTGATCGGTTTCAACCTCACGCCCAACGACGTGGCCGAGGCCATCGCCGCGCAGAACGCCCAGGTGGCCCCAGGCAGCATTGGTGACCTGCCCTCCCGTGGCACCCAGGAAATCACCGCCAACGTGGTGGTCAAGGGCCAGCTGAGCACCCCCGAGGAGTTCGCCGGGATTGTCCTGCGTGCCAACCCGGACGGTTCCACGGTGACCATCGGCGATATCGCACGGGTCGAGATCGGTGCCCAGGAATACCAGTACGGCACACGCCTGAACGGCAAGCCGGCCACTGCCTTCAGCGTGCAGCTGTCGCCGGGCGCCAACGCCATGGAAACCGCCACCCTGGTGCGGGCGAAGATGCAGGACCTGGCACGCTACTTCCCCGAAGGCGTCAAGTACGACATCCCCTACGACACCTCGCCATTCGTCAAAGTGTCGATCGAACAGGTCATCAACACGCTGTTCGAAGCCATGCTGCTGGTGTTCGCGGTGATGTTCCTGTTCCTGCAGAACCTGCGTTACACCCTGATCCCGACACTGGTGGTGCCGGTGGCCCTGATGGGTACCTTCGCCGTGATGCTGGCCATGGGCTTCTCGGTCAACGTGCTGACCCTGTTCGGCATGGTGCTGGCCATCGGCATCCTGGTCGACGATGCCATCGTGGTGGTGGAAAACGTCGAGCGGATCATGGCCGAGGAAGGCCTGCCGCCCAAAGAGGCCACGCGCAAGGCGATGGGCCAGATCAGCGGCGCGATCGTCGGCATTACCCTGGTGCTGGTGGCGGTGTTCCTGCCCATGGCCTTCATGCAAGGCTCCGTGGGGGTGATCTACCAGCAGTTCTCGCTGTCGATGGCCGTGTCGATCCTGTTCTCGGCGTTCCTGGCCCTCAGCCTGACCCCGGCGCTGTGTGCCACTCTGCTCAAGCCGGTGGCCAAGGGCGAACACCACGAACGCAAGGGCTTCTTCGGCTGGTTCAACCGCCGCTTCGAGGGCATGAGCAACGGCTACCAGCGCTGGGTGATGAAGGCGCTCGAGCGCAGCGGCCGGTACCTGCTGGTATACGTGCTGCTGCTGGCGGTGCTGGGCTATGGCTTCAGCCAGCTGCCCACGGCGTTCCTGCCCACCGAAGATCAGGGCTACACCATCACCGATATCCAGCTGCCGCCAGGCGCCAGCCGCATGCGCACCGAGCAGGTGGCGGCGCAGATCGAGTCGCACAATGCCGAAGAGCCGGGCGTGGGTAACACCACCTTGATCCTGGGTTTCAGTTTCTCGGGTAGCGGCCAGAACGCGGCACTGGCCTTCACCACCCTCAAGGACTGGTCCGAACGCGGCGCTGATGACAGCGCCCAGTCGATCGCCGACCGCGCGACCATGGCCTTCACCCAGCTCAAGGACGCCGTGGCCTATGCCGTGCTGCCGCCGCCGATCGACGGCCTTGGCGAGTCGACCGGCTTCGAGTTCCGCCTGCAGGACCGCGGCGGCATGGGCCACGCCGAGCTGATGGCCGCCCGCGACGAGCTGCTGGCCAATGCCACCAGGAGCAAGGTGCTGACCAACGTGCGCGAAGCCTCGCTGGCGGAAAGCCCGCAGGTGCAGCTGGAAATCGACCGCCGCCAGGCCAATGCCCTGGGCGTATCGTTTGCCGATATCGGCTCGGTGCTGGACGTGGCCGTGGGTTCCAACTACGTCAACGACTTCCCCAACCAGGGGCGCATGCAGCGGGTGGTGGTGCAGGCCGAAGGCGACCAGCGCAGCCAGGTCGAAGACCTGCTGAAGATCCACGTGCGCAACGACAGCGGCAAGATGGTGCCACTGGGCGCCTTCGTCCAGGCCAGGTGGGTCAGCGGCCCGGTGCAGCTGACCCGCTACAACGGCTACCCGGCGGTGTCGATTTCCGGCGAACCGGCGGCTGGCTACAGTTCGGGCGAAGCCATGGCCGAGATCGAGCGCCTGGTAGCCCAGTTGCCGGCCGGTGCCGGCCTGGAATGGACTGGTCTGTCGCTGCAGGAGCGGCTGTCCGGCAGCCAGGCACCGATGCTGATGGCGCTGTCGTTGCTGGTGGTGTTCCTGTGCCTGGCAGCGTTGTACGAAAGCTGGTCGATCCCCACCGCAGTTCTGCTGGTAGTACCGCTGGGCGTGCTCGGTGCGGTGCTGGCGGTGACCCTGCGCGGCATGCCCAACGACGTGTTCTTCAAAGTCGGCCTTATCACCCTGATCGGCCTGTCGGCGAAGAACGCCATCCTGATCATCGAGTTCGCCAAGAGCCTGGTCGACCAGGGCGTGGATGCCGTCGACGCCGCCGTGCAGGCCGCGCGCCTGCGCCTGCGGCCGATCGTGATGACCTCGCTGGCGTTCATCCTCGGCGTGGTACCACTGGCCATTGCCAGCGGCGCCAGTTCGGCCAGCCAGCAGGCGATCGGCACCGGCGTGATTGGCGGCATGCTCAGCGCCACCCTGGCGGTGGTGTTCGTGCCGGTGTTCTTCGTGGTGGTGATGCGCCTTGCCGGGCGACGCCAGGCGGGTGCCGACACGCAGGCCGTGACCAGCGACAGCTGACTGGACAAGCCCCGCGTGAAATGGGAGGGTTCCCGGCATTGACTGCCCGGAACCCTTTTTCATGCCTGATGCCCTTCCCCCCTGCTCCATCCTCATTCTCGCCGGTGGCCGCGGCCAGCGCATGGGCGGCCGTGACAAGGGCCTGGTCGACTGGCAGGGCAAACCGCTGGTGGCGCATGTGCAGCGCGTGGTACGGCCGCTCAGCGATGACCTGGTGATTTCCTGCAACCGTAACCAGCAGGCCTACCGGGCGTATGCCGACCAGTTGGTGGGCGATGCCGAGGCGGACTACCCCGGGCCGTTGGCGGGGGTGATTGCCGGGCTAAAGGTGGCGCGGCATGAATGGGTAGTGCTTCTGGCCTGTGATGCGCCGCTGGTTGACCGGGAGTTGATCGAAGACTTGCTGCGGCTGGCGGTGACCAGTGACAGTGCGGCGATGGTGCGCCAGGGTGGGTACTGGCAGCCGATGTTCAGCGTGCTGCCACGCAGGGTGTTGCCGGTACTGGAGCAGGCCTGGGCGGCGGGCGAGCGGAGTTTGCAGAAGGCCTTGCTGCGTGAAGCGGTGCAGGGGCTGGAATGTGCCGACGATGATCGCAGGTTGAGCAACTTCAACAGCCCGGAGCTGTTGCAAGGCTGAGGTCATCCGCTGCCTGCACTGGCCTCTTCGCGGGCACGCCCGCTCCCACAGGTATGTCACAGGTCTGACGGGCAGTGAATTTCCTGTGGGAGCGGGCGTGCCCGCGAAGAGGCCAGTACAAACGACACATCATCCGGCAGACAGCTCCTCGACACTGATCTCGCGCATGCGGAACTTCTGCACCTTGCCGGTCACCGTCATCGGGAACTCATCGACAAAGCGGAAATACCGCGGCACCTTGAAGTGCGCTATCCGCGCCTTCGCCCAATCGCGCAGTTCCTCCGCACTGGCCGTATGCCCCGGGTGCAGCCGCACCCAGGCCACGATCTCTTCACCGTACTTGCTGCATGGCACGCCAATCACCTGCACATCGGCCACCGCCGGGTGGGTGAAGAAGAACTCTTCCAGTTCACGCGGGTAGATGTTCTCGCCGCCGCGAATGATCATGTCCTTGCTGCGCCCGACAATACGCACATAGCCCTGCTCGTCCATCACCGCCAGGTCGCCGGTATGCATCCAGCCTTCCTCGTCGATGCTTTCGGCCGTGGCCTTGGGGTTGTTCCAGTAGCCCAGCATCACGCTGTAACCCCGGGTGCACAGCTCGCCGATCTCGCCACGCGGCAGGGTGTTGCCATCGGCATCGATCACCTTGTTCTCCAACCGCGGCTGGGTGCGCCCGACGCTGGTCACGCGGCGCTCCAGGTCGTCGCTGGCGCCGGTCTGCAGCGACACCGGGCTGGTTTCGGTCATGCCGTAGGCAATCTGCACCTCGGCCATGTGCATCTCGCCGATAACCCGGCGCATCACTTCGATCGGGCAGGTGGCACCGGCCATGATCCCGGTACGCAGGCTCGACAGGTCGAACTCGCCACGCTGGGGGTGGTCCAGTTCGGCGATGAACATGGTCGGCACTCCGTACAACGCAGTGGCCTTTTCTTCCGCCACCGCACGCAGGGTGGCCAGCGGGTCGAAGGCGTCGCTGGGGTAGATCAGGCTGCTGCCGTGGGTCATGCAGCCGAGGTTGGCCATGACCATGCCAAAGCAGTGGTACAGCGGCACCGGCACCACCAGCCGGTCATGCTCGGTCAGGCCCAGGCTTTCACCGACCATGTAGCCGTTGTTGAGGATGTTGCTGTGGCTGAGGGTGGCGCCTTTCGGGAAACCGGTGGTGCCCGAGGTGTACTGGATATTGATCGGGTCGTCGCAGCGCAGCTGTGCCTGGCGCTCGGCAAGGGCTTCGCGGCTGACGGCCGCGGCACGGGCCTGCAGGTCGTGCCAGGCGAGAAAGCCCGGCGGTGGCGCGACGGCCAGGCTGACCACACCGCGCAGCTCGGGGAAGCGTTCGCAGATCAGGCCGCCCGGCTGGCCGCCGGCCAGGCCCGGGACCAGGCCCAGCAGCATGGCGTGGTAGTCGGAGGTCTTGAACGCGTCGGCGCAGATCACCCAGCGGCAGCCGGACTGGCCGAGGGCGTAGTCCAGTTCGCTGGAGCGGTAGGCCGGGTTGATGTTGACCAGGATCGCACCGACCTTGGCGCTGGCGAACTGGGTGATGCACCACTCTGCGCAGTTGGGTGCCCAGATGCCGAGGCGGTCACCGGGCTGCACGCCCAAGGCCATCAGCGCACGGGCGTGCCGGTCGACGGCTTCGGCCAGTTGCTGCCAGGTGTAGCGCAGGGCCTGGTGGCGGACGACCAGGGCGTCACGGTCGGGGAAGCGGGCGACGGTGGTATCGAAGGCGTCGCCGATGCACTGGGTAAGCAGGGGTTTGTCCTGGTTGCCCTGGGAGTAGCTTGGCTGGGGCATGGCGGTCTCTTGTTGTTCTTGTATTGTCTGTACCGGCCTCTTCGCGGGCTTGCCCGCGAAGAAGCCAGCACCGGTTTAACGGATGAACACCTGCGGCGTGGTGGTGGACATGTCCCCACCCGGCAACTTGATGTTCTTCACTTTCTCCAGCGTATCCGGGTTGAACACCGCCAGGTCGTTGAAGGTGCCGCCCAGGTACAACTTGTCGCCCTTCTTGTCGAAGGCCACGCAGTAGTAAGTGTGGTCCAGATTCGCCGCCTTGATCAGCTTGCGCTGTTTGAGGTCGTACTTGGCCAGGCGGTTGAGCACGCCGTAGATCTGGTTCGGGTCTTTTGGCGAACGCAGCCCGGTGAAGTACAGCTCGGTCAGGTCGGCAAATTCCTGGGTGTGGGTCTTGCCGGTCTTCAGGTCGACGCTCAGGTAGCCATACAGCAGATCGGCGGTGGCCGGGTCCTGCTTGTCATCCTTGAACCTGGCAATGGTGTACAGCATCGAGAACTCGTGGCGCGGGCTCTGGTGCGGCCAGAAGTACAGCACGTCCGGGGCGCTGTAGCCTTTGCGGTTCCAGTTGCGCAGCGGCAAGGCCACCGTGTACTTGCCGGTCTTCACGTCCATCTTGTAGATGTCCGGCCCGGCGACGTACAGGCTGCCATCGTCCGCCGCACGCATCAGGTACACCTGGCGCGGCATCGGGAAAGTGCGCACCGGCTTGGCCTCCAGGCCATCGGCGGTGCTGAACACTTCCAGCCGCGGTGGCTTGACCACGTAGTGGTCGTTCAGGCGCTGGGTCGGGTTGACCGTGGCGTACACTTCCTTGCCGTCCGGGCTGATGGCGAACGAGTACATCGACCGGCCCACCTCACCCGGCACACTGGACAGGTTGGCGTGGAAGGTGTTCTTGCAGGTGTCCAGGTCGATGCCGTAGATGTCGCCGTAGTGGTTGTTGAGCACGTAGGCGGTGCGGTTGTCCGGCGCCATCATCGCGGTGCCGGGGCCGAACTTGTCGGGCATCACGCAGCTCTTGTACACCGTGTCACTGGCCACATCGACCACGTGCAGGTTGTTCGGGTAGTTGGTCACGATCATGTATTCGTGACCAGCCTTCAGCGCCGGCCCGGTGTCGGCGGCCTGTACCAGCCCGGCACAGGCCGCGGCGGCGATGGTGAGCGCGAGTGACGCGCAGCGTCCAGCTTTCATGCGGTTTCCCCTTGTCATTCTTGTTGGGCCGGTCACTTGTCTTTCGGGAACACGGTGCCGAGGTTGCGCCAGTCTTCCGCCGAGTTGCTCGCCTGGGCGTTCCAGTCCTGGTAGGTGCTCATCATGTCCGGCACCTGGGCCGGCCACCAGCAAGGGTCGGAACAGCCATACAGGTCGGCCTCCATCGGCTGGCACAGTGAACTCACGCCACCAAAGGCGTCCACTTCCCAGCCCGGGTCGGTGGTGGCGGTGCAGCCTGCCACCGCGCTCATGGCCATGACTTCTTCGACACGGTCTTCGGCGGCGGCCTGCTCGAGGATGCGCGCCTTGTTGTTCAGGGGCTTCAAGTGCTTCATGTCAGTGCGCCTTCCGCGGGGTGATGTAGCGATCGATGAAGGCCGGGTTGGCGGCCATGATGCGGCTGTAGACCTCGATGCCGAAGTCGACCCAGTCGCGCATCAGTTCGCAATAGTGGTAGGTCGGGTGCTGCGGGTCGCCATAGCGGGCATAGCTTTCGTGGTAGCAGCCGCCGGAGCACAGGTTGCGGATGCGGCAGCTGTCGCAGCCGGTGTTGCTGCGGTCCAGGCGCTGCGACAGGAAGTCGTTGAGCTGCGCCTGCTTCACGCCCTGGTGCACATTGCCGAAGGTCGGCAGGCTGGAACCGGTGAAGCGGTGGCACAGGTTCAACTCGCCCTCATGGTCAACGGCCAGCATCTTCAGCCCGGCGCCGCACGGCAGGGCCTTCTTGTGCCCTTCATGGATGTCGGTGATCAGCTGGTGCAGGTTGGAAAAGCCGATGTTGCGGTGCTCCAGCGCAGCCTCCAGGTAACGCCGGCCCAGCGCCTTCATGTTGGCGAACACCTGCACCAGCTCTTCGCCGGTGAGGTTGAAGTTGGCCATATCGCCGGAGGTGACCGGGGCAAAGCCGACTTCAGCGAACCCCAGTTCGTTGAACAGGTGGTTCCAGATGGTCTCGACGTCGGTGATGCCACGGGTCAGCGTGACCCGCGCGCCCACCGGGCGGCTGTGGTAGCGCGACAGCAGCATGTCGACCTTGCGCCTTACCACGTCATAGGTGCCCTGCCCGCCCACGGTGATGCGGTTGCGGTCGTGCACGGTCTTGGGGCCATCGATGCTGACCGACAGGCCGAACCGGTGGGCATTGAGCCAGTCGACGATCTCTTCGGTGAGCAAGGTGGCATTGGTGGTCATGATGAACTCCACCTGCTTGCCAGCCTCGGCGAAGCGCCGCTCGCAGTAGGCGACCATGTGCTCGATCAACGGCCGGTTGGACAGCGGCTCGCCACCAAAGAACACCACGCTGTAGCGCTGCTCGTCGGGCGACTCCTTGAGCAGCATCTCCACCGTAGCCTCGGCGGTGGCAGTACTCATCTTCTTGCCCGCGGACGGTTTGTCCAGGTCTTCCTTGTAGCAGTAGGTGCAGCTGAGGTTGCAGCCGGTGTTGACGTTGAGCACCACAGTGTTCAGCGCCGTGCGCTCGACCTGCCTGAGGGCGATTTCCGGGGTCAGCGGCGAGCCGTCGCTGACCAGCTCCAGCGCGATCAGCTCGCGCAGGGTGTCCTGGATATCACTGCCGGCAAACTGCTGGCCAAGGCGCTGCATCAGCTCCTCGGCCGAACAGCCTTGCTGGCGCAGGGTGTCGATGATGCCGCCGGTCACCGCGTCGGCGGTGAACAGCGAACTGCTGGGGATATGGAACAGCATGCGGTCGGTGTCGACCTGCACTTCATGCAGGTTGCGTTCGACCAGGTTCAGTAGCGCGCCCATGGCGACCTCCCGATAAACGATCCGTTGGAAAACCGTAAGCCCCTGCCGTTACGGCAGCGGCGGGTTGTTCCAGCGCTGTACGGTGACGATCATGTGCCCTTCACCAGTCTGGCCACCGTCGGCCAGGGTGGCGATGACCTTCAGGTTGCCGGCGTTGTTGGTCATCATCTTGCGCTGCGGGTTGGGGCCGGCACCGCCTGGCACGAACACGCCATCGGCCTGCATCTTCCCGGCAAACTTGACGTCTTCGTCCTCGACCGCACGCTCGTTGAATGGCTCGACCTTCCAGCTGGCCGGCAGGTAGCCGATGCGCAGCGGCTGGCCATTGGCGTCCTTGCCCCAGGCTTCGGCCTCGAAACGGCCCTGCACCTTGGGCACCGAAGCGCCGTTCTCGCCGATGCGGGCGATGGAAAACGCCGGCACCACCTTCACTTCCTCGACCTTGTGGTACACCGCCAGGTTGACACCCTTGAGCGTCCCTACGGCGACTTCGCGCTGGCCAGGCTTGGCATCGGCCGCGGCGCGGGCCTTCACCCGTACCAGGGTCGGGGTCTGCTCCAGCACCTCGGTCACTTCCACGCCAGCGCCCAGGTCCGGTTTGCCGGCCAGGCCGCTGCCGACCAGGGTGATCTCGCTTTCGCCACCAGCCTTGATGAATGCCGGCTGCACCGCCAGCAGGCGCGCCTTGCCCTCCTTCACCGCGGTGAAGTCCAGGCCACGCTCGTCGTGCTCGGCCTCGAACATGCGGCCCTTCATTTCGCCATCCAGCGCGGCGAACACCTGGCGCAGGTTGGCGTCGCCCACCTTGACGTTGCCACGCCATTCATAGCCGTTGTAGAGGATCGCCGAACCGCTGCCATTGAACGGTGTGCCGTCGGCATACGCACCCTTGACCTCGACCTTGAAGGTGTCACCCTGGTCAGGCGTGACGCTCATCACCCCGCGCACGTCGCCCTTGGCCAGCATGTGGCCGCTGAATGCCCACTGCCCCGGCAGCGCATCGGCCTTGGGCCTGGCTTTCTGCCATTCGGCCCATGCCGCGCTTTCCAGCGGGTAGCGCTTGGCCAGGTCAGGCACCACTTGCTGCAGGGCGATCGGCAGCCAGTCGCGGTCACGCGCCTGGGCCTGGTATTCGAGGGACGGCCACTGGCCGAGATGGAAGTTGACCAGGTGCTCCCATTCCTTGGCCGGGCGCCGCTGCAAGGCGACACGGGCACCGGAGTGGCAACGGCCACAGGTTTCGCTGAGCTGGGTGTCGAACTGCTCGACGGTGTTCAGCCGGCGCTCCATGGCATAACGCACCCCATCGGTTTCGCTGGGCGCCAGGCCCTGCTTGTCGGCCAGGTACTTGACCAGGGTGCGGCGGTCGTCGTCGCTGATCTGCAGGCCGTGCATCACCTGCATGCGGGCGATGCTCATCAGCCAGCCTTCCGGCGTCTTGCGCTGGTGGCTGATACGGCTGTAGGCGTCGTTGCCTTCGGGGATATGGCACCCCATGCACTTGTTCTGCAACAGGCTCGGGCCCTGCTCGGCCGCCATGGCCTGGGTGCTCAGCAGCGCGGCGGCGACCAGCGCCAGTTTGCCCGCATGCCGCCGGAGTCGAGTCGTCTTCAAGGTCAGACCTCCACGGTTGTTGTTCTTATCGTTGTCGCACGCTTTGGTACAGCAGGTGTGCATGTGACAGTTGCGATACAGGAACTGTGCCAGGTGCTCTAAAAATGTTTCCTTTCAAGCTTTTAGCTAGTTTTCCGGGCTTTGCTGTCAGCAGAGATGGCCAATTGCAGCGTGCCATTTCGCGACAGGGTGTTTCATCCTGAGACAGGGGCCTGCTGCGCAGGCCTTCGCGGGCTTGCCCGCTCCTACAGGTATCGCATCGGCCCTAGGCATTGCGCATTCCCTGTGGGAGCGGGCGTGCCCGCGAAGAGGCCGGAACAGCCACTGTTTCACCACCGTCTCACACCGTCTCAATGTGCAACAGCGCAACCCTGCAATCCCAACCTTGCCCCAGGACAAAAACCAACCTGCTCAAAGGCTTGCGGCCATCTGCGGACCTTGGCACGCCCATTGCGCCTGTGCCCGTCACATCCAATGACAAGAGGCACCGTCCCATGCTTTCTGAACTGCCCATCCTGCCCGCCACCCGCGCCTTTCTCGAACGCAAGCTGAAGATGCGCATCGGCGCCGACTGGCAGGACGCCGCCAGCGGTCGCACCCTGTCGTTCCGCAACCCGGCCACTGGCGAGGTGCTGGGTGAGGTGCCCGCCGCCGAGGCCGAAGATGTCGACCGCGCCGTGCGCGCCGCGCGCCAGGCCTTCGATGATTCGCCGTGGAGCCGCCTGCGCCCGCGCGAACGGCAGAACCTGCTGTGGCGCCTGGCCGACCTGATGGAACGCGACGCCCGCCAGCTGGCCGAACTGGAATGCCTGAACAATGGCAAGAGCGCCGCCGTGGCCCAGGTGATGGACGTGCAACTGGCCATCGACTTCCTGCGCTACATGGCCGGCTGGGCTACCAAAATCGAGGGTAGCACCGTCGAAGCCTCGATGCCGTTGATGCCCAACGACCAGTTCCATGGTTTCGTGCGACGCGAGGCAGTGGGCGTGGTCGGCGCCATCGTCGCCTGGAACTTCCCGTTGCTGCTGGCTTGCTGGAAGCTCGGCCCGGCCCTGGCTACCGGTTGCACCGTAGTGCTCAAGCCAGCCGACGAAACCCCGCTGAGCGTGCTCAAGCTGGCTGAGCTGGTGGACGAAGCCGGCTACCCGGCTGGCGTGTTCAACGTGGTCACCGGCACCGGCCTGAACGCCGGCGCCGCACTCAGCCGCCACCCCGGCGTGGACAAGCTGACCTTTACCGGCTCCACCGAGGTCGGCAAGCTGATCGGCAAGGCGGCCATGGACAACATGACCCGCGTCACCCTGGAACTCGGTGGCAAGTCGCCGACCATCGTCATGCCCGACGCCAACCTTCAGGAAGCCGCTGCCGGCGCCGCAACGGCGATCTTCTTCAACCAGGGCCAGGTATGCTGCGCCGGGTCCCGCCTGTACGTGCACCGCAAGCACTTCGACAACGTGGTGGCCGACATCGCCGGCATCGCCAACGGCATGAAGCTGGGCAGCGGCCTGGACCCGGCGGTGCAGATGGGCCCGCTGATTTCGGCCAAGCAGCAGGACCGCGTCACCGGCTACATCGAGCTTGGCCGCGAGCTGGGTGCGACCATTGCCTGCGGCGGCGAAGGCTTCGGGCCGGGTTACTTCGTCAAGCCGACGGTGATCGTCGATGTCGACCAGCGCCACCGCCTGGTGCAGGAAGAGATCTTCGGGCCGGTGCTGGTGGCGATGCCGTTCGATGACATCGACGAAGTGATCGGCATGGCCAACGACAACCCCTATGGCCTGGGTGCGAGCATCTGGTCCAACGACCTGGCCGCCGTGCACCGGATGATCCCGCGCATCAAGTCGGGTTCGGTGTGGGTCAACTGCCACAGCGCCCTCGACCCTGCCTTGCCGTTTGGCGGCTACAAGATGTCCGGCGTCGGCCGTGAAATGGGGGCCGCTGCCATCGAGCACTACACCGAGCTGAAGTCGGTGTTGATCAAGCTCTGATCATTTTCCTGTACCGGCCTATTCGCGGGCTCGCCCGCTCCCACAGGTATTGCACTCCTTTCACGACCTGAGGAAATCCTGTGGGAGCGGGCAAGCCCGCGAAGAGGCCGGTACAGGCAACCCCAAAAACAACAAAAACATGGAGCACACCATGAGGCACAAACTAGCCTGCACATTGGCCCTGCTGTTCGCCGCCCAAGTCACCCAGGCCTACGAGCTGTACAACCACGACGGCACCACCCTCAACGCCGACCTCGAAGCCCTGTTCGGCGCCTTCCACAGCGACGAAAGCTTCAACCTGGCCGGCAACCGCAAGCCCGGCAGCACCGCCTGGCAGGAAGGCTACGTCAAGTATGGCCTCAGCGGCAGCCAGGCCCTGGCCGACAGCGGCGCGCTCTACGGCGCCTTCAACCTGCTCAGCTCCGCCACCTGGGGCGATGGCGATGCCGCCGGCCTTACCCTGGGCGACGAGCGCCGCACCGCCATCGAAGACCTGTACCTGGGCTGGCGCTCGGCCAACCTGTTCCCGGCCCTGGGGGAGGACGGCGTGGATATTTCCGGCGGCCGCCAAGTGGTGACCCTGGGCGACGGTTTCCTGATCCAGGGCGATCCGGTGAACCTGGGCAAGGTCGACCTGGGCGCCAACTTCGACCGCGGCGGTGCCTACTACCTGGCCGCACGCAAGGCCTTCGACCGCACCGCCGCGCTGCGCCTGGGCGGCAAGCAAGGCTGGCGCAGCGACCTGATGTGGCTGAAGTCCGACAACCACTACCAGGCCGACACATCGCTGGCGGTGGCCAACCTGGAACACGTCGCCGACGCCGGCACCGTGGGCCTGAGCTGGATCCGCGGCCTCGACGTGGACCAGCGCTACGCGCAGATCATGGGCCTGGAACACCGTGACGGCATGGACACCGCCAGCCTGCGCGGGCGTGGCAACCTGGGGGTGAAAGACCTGGAGCTGGCCGCCGAGTACGTGACCCAGGACAAAACCGGCGGGCGGGAGAACGCCTGGTACCTGGAAGGCAACTGGACCTTCTCCGAACTGCCCTGGTCACCCACCGCCACCTACCGCTACAGCCGCTTTTCCGAAGACTTCGACCCGTTGTTCTATGGCTTGAGCCGTGGCTATGGCACCTGGTTCCAGGGTGAGGTGGCAGCCAACTATGCCGGGCCGTTCAACAGCAACAGCCAGGTACATCACGTGGCGTTGAAGGGCAAACCACGGGCCAACCTGACCGTCGGGGCGCTGTACTTCGACTTCGATACGCTGGACACCGACCAGGGCAACCTGGGCGGGCGGGAGCTGGACCTGTATGTGGAATGGATGGTCAATGACCATCTGCTGATCAGTCCGCTGGTAGGGTTCTACAAGCCGGAGCGCAACGCGGCCGATGGCGGCACGCAGCTGGGCGGGCGGGATACCGGGACCTACATGCAGTTGATCGTCGGGACTTTCTTCTGATTCGAGATCCCGGGGCTGCTGCGCAGCCTATCGCGACACAAGGCCGCTCCCACAGGTACAGCGCTGCCCTCAAGGTTTGCGTGAACCTGTGGGAGCGGCCTTGTGTCGCGAAAGGGCCGCAAAGCGGCCCCTGCAATCTCAAGCCAGACCCTGCTCCAACAACCACCGCCGCACCATTCTCTGCTGCTCCCCCGACAGGCCCGACACCACTGCCTCAAGAGGCCGACCAGCCTGCAACTCCCGCACCACCGGCGCCAGCTCCACCCCCTGCAAATGCCACACCCCCAACGGCTGATCCGCCGTCACCACCACTTCCGCCTCATCCACCAGCCCGTCACGCAACACCGGCCGCCGCTCGACCCTCACCGCACTCCAGTCCGCCGCCACGTGCAATGCCTGCATGTCCGGCCACCCCTGCCGCCGTGCCCAGAACGGCTGCCCCACGCGCCCCTGCTCTTGGCCATAGAAATCCCGCCCGATCCGGGCAAAGCGCAAAAACAGCTGTTCGATCCGCTGCTGGTGAAACTGCCGCGCCAACCCTGCCCGCTCGGGCCTGCGCAGCAAGGTATTGATCACCACCGGCGCCTGCAGTGCCGAAGACAGCGACTGGAAGATCCCGTTGCCCGACAGTGGGTCAACGGCCATCGCGGCATCGCCCACGCGTATCCAGTCCTGCCCGACGCACTCACCAGCCAGAATCGCGGTACTGCTGCGAGCATGCACCTCTGCCGACGCCAATGCCCTGGCATCGAACAGCTCGGCCACCAGCGCGCTGTCGGCTCGCCGCGCCGCGCAGTAATCCGCCAACCCGGCCTTGCCCGGCAGCCCCGCGGCGTCCAGGGTGACTTGCCAGTAGCAGCGGCCGTCTTCCAGGCGCGCCATCCACGCCCAGCCATCCGCCAGGCTCTCCACCGCCGATGCGGGCGCCCCGGGGGCGGCCTGCCAGACATTCAGCAAGCTGACCGTCTCCGGCCCACGCAGGCGATCGGCAGCCAGCGGGGCCTGGCGGCCTCGGGCTTCGACCAGGAAATCGGCCTGCAGTACCTGCCCGTCGTCCAGGCGGATACCATGACCGACGTCGCGAACCACCTCGCGCACCCGCCCCTGGACCACGCTCACACCCGCACGCTGAAGGTCGTCACGCAGCGCCCGGTCAAACCTTTGCCGATCCAGCAGAAATTCCTGGTTCAGGTGCAGCTGCTGGCCATTCCAGTGCACTTGCCGAGTCGCCGGCATCGCCGCCTGGCGCAACGCCCCGCCAAGGCCGGCGTGGCGCAGCCCCTCCAGCACCCGCTGCGAAACCCCTTCGACCGCCGCAAACCGGCGCCATTCGGACACCACCGCCACCGCATAGCCCAGCCGCCGCAGGCCAATGGCCGTGGCCGCACCCGCAGGGCCTGCCCCCAGCACCACAATGCGTGGCTCAGCCATGGCCGGCACCTCGTCGCTCAGGGCCGGCAAACGCCGCGTGGTGGCGCAACCAGTCATGAACCTGCGGGTGGTCCATGCCCGGCTGATCACGCAGCAACGCAGCCACCCTGCCACTAAGGGCCGCACAGCCCAGGCTCGCGCCCGCCCTGCCGCCCACGCCCACATAACCGCCAAAGTCCGCCTGCCGGGTACCCAGCCAGGACCACTGGCCCGGCGCACAGCGGGCATCGCCGGTAACCCGGATTACCCCGGGGTAGCTGGCCGGATACACCGGCCCGCCCTGGGCCGGGCTGGAGGCGCACAACAGCACACCCGCGGCCAAAGCCTCGGCGCAGGCCTGGTGCAGCACAGGCCGGTCCTGCTGCAGGCCAAGGCTGAGGTTGACCAGCGTAGCCCCCGCCTCCACCAGCCACAGCAGCGCGGCCGCCACCTGCAAGGCACTGGTGCTGGCCTGGGCGCCGAAAACCTGGGCCAGCAGCACGGGCACCGGCCCGG
Organism: Pseudomonas sp. B10(2017); assembly: GCF_002113295.1. Classification (NCBI taxonomy): domain Bacteria; kingdom Pseudomonadati; phylum Pseudomonadota; class Gammaproteobacteria; order Pseudomonadales; family Pseudomonadaceae; genus Pseudomonas; species Pseudomonas sp. B10(2017). The sequence continues at coordinate 44,361 of NZ_NEJU01000007.1, read as the reverse complement.
CCTCCCGCTGCAAGCCGGCGAGCACGGCGCTACCGTGACCAAGCTGGTCGGGCAGCAGGTCACCTTCGCGCAACCGGCCGTCCTCCAGCCAGAAGCGGCGCGCGCCCAGCAAGGCACTGGCCTGCTCCGGCGAGCAACCACTGTCGATGACGCCAACGCGCAAGTCAGTGCCCATGCTTGATCACCTCCTCGGGCAACACCTGCAACTGGCCATCGTGCAGCTGCAGGTGCAGGTCGGCATCGGCCAGGGTCGAAGCACGATGGCTGATCAGGATGCGCGTGCGGCCGGCGAACAGCTGGTCGATGGCCGCGATCACCTCGCGCTCGGTGGCTTCGTCCACCGCCGATGTAGCCTCGTCCAGCACCAGGATCGCCGGCGCCTGCAACACCGCGCGGGCGATGGCAATGCGTTGTTTCTGCCCGCCCGACAACTGCTGGCCACGCTCACCCAGCAGGCCGTCCAGGCCCAGCGGCAGGCTGTCGACCAGGCTGTCCAGCCGCGCCAGGCGCACTACCCGTTCCAGTTCCTCACGGCTTGCCTCGGGCACGCCGTAGGCCAGGTTTTGTGCCAGGGTGCCGCGGAACAGCACGATATCCTGGCTGACCACCGCAATGCGCCGACGCAGGGCGGCCAGGTCCAGCTCGCGCAAGTCGGTGCCATCCAGCAGGATGCGCCCGGCGTCCGGGTCATAGAAGCGCTGCAGCAGGTCGATCAGGGTCGACTTGCCCACCCCCGAAGCACCGCTGATGGCCACCTTCAGGCCACCCGACACGCACACCTGCACGTTGTTCAGGACCGCGCCCTGGCGCCCTTCATGGGCAAAGCTCACCCCTTCCAGACGCAATTCGCCCGGGCCATCGGGCAGGGGCTGCGGGTTGGCTGCCGGGCGCACGGCGACGGCCTCCTGCTTCAGTTCCATCACCCGCCCCAGGCTTACCGCCATGCGCTGCACCGCCACGTACAGGCCCAGCAGGCTCTGCACTGGCCCTACCGCCATGCCCATGTAGGTGGAAAAGGCGATCAGCGCCCCTAGTTGCCAGGTGCCCTGGATCACCCACCAGCCGCCAACCAGAAACGCGCAGGCACGGCACCATGAGGTCAGCGTGCCGGGAATGGCCTGGGTGAAGAACTCGGTCACCTGCACCTTCAGCAACTGGCGCATGTAGCCCTGGCCCAACTGGTCCAGGCGCCCCGCCTCGCGGCCCTGCTGGCCGGCGGCCTGGATGAACTTCATCGCCAGCAGGGTTTCGACCAGGAACGACGACACATCCGCCGAGCGTTCGCGCAGGTTGCGTACTTCGCGCTCCACCTTGCGCCGCATCCAGCGCAGCCACAGCACTTCGATCGGCACCAGCAGCGCAAGCAGCAGCGACAGTTGCCACGACAGCATCAGCATCAGCACCACCGCGCCCACCAGGCCGATCACCGCCGACACCGCCGAAAACAGCGAATCCACGGCAAAGCGCTGGATTTCCGCCACATCGCCATCCAGCCGCGAAAGGATGTCGCCGATGCGCCGCCGCCCATAGAACGTTGGCGACAGCTGCTGCAGGTGGCGGTAAAGGTCATCGCGCAGGGCAAACAGGATGCGCCCCGACAAGCGCGTGTGCAGGTAGCGGTTTACCCCGGCCAGCACGGTACCCAGCAGGCCCGCGCCGATCATGATCGCGGCCATGTGCCAGAGGGTCTGGTAGTCCTTGGCCAGCAGCCCCTCGTCGATCAGCGTCTTGACCAGCCAGGGTTGCGCCAGCGCCAGCAACGAGGCGCCCAGCGACAAGCCAAGCAACAGGCCGATGGCGCGTCGATGGGGGCGCACGAAACCATACAGCCAGGCCAACGCCTGGCGCATGAGCACAGGGTCGCTGGATTCCACCAGCCGGGCGAACAGGCCGCCCATGTCAGCCGCGCAACTGCTTGAGCTTGCGGTACAGCGTCGCCCGGCTGATACCCAGCGCCTCGGCCGCCGCGGACACGTTGCCCTGATGACGCGCCAAGGCACCACGGATCAACTCCAGCTCGTTGTCCTTGAGGCTGCCGGAAGGTGCCGTGCCACTGGCCAGTTCGTCCAGCAGGCAGTCGGTGAGGTGGTCGAGGGTCAGCACCTGCTCGCCGTCCTCGCGCATGGCCAGCGCGGTGCGCACGACCATTTCCAGCTGACGGATGTTGCCCGGCCAGTCGAAGCCTTCGAGCAGCGCGGTCAGGGCAGGGTCCAGCGTCACGCCCCGGGCATCTGACTTGTCCAGCAGCCCCTGGATTATCGCCGCCAGGTCATCACGCTCGCGCAGTGCCGGCAGGCGCAGCGACACGCCGTTGACCCGGTAGTAAAGGTCTTCGCGGAAGTGCTGCTCCTGCACCAGGCGCTTGAGGTCGCGGTGGGTGGCACAGATCAATGCCACGTCGATTTCCTGCTCGTCGCCCGCCCCCAGCGGGGCCACTCGCCGTTCCTGCAGTACCCGCAACAAGCGCGCCTGCAGCGCTAGCGGCATGTCGCCGATTTCGTCGAGGAACAGCGTGCCGCCATGGGCCTGCATCAGCCGGCCGACCATGCCGCCCCGGCGCGAACCGGTGAACGCGCCTTCACGGTAGCCGAACAGTTCGGACTCGATCAGCCCTTCGGGGATGGCCGCACAGTTGACGGCCACGAACGGTTTGTCGGCACGCGGGCTGGCTTGATGCAGCGCGCGGGCGACGACCTCCTTGCCGGTACCGGTCTCGCCCAGCAGCAGCACCGGCAGGCCATTGCCCAGTCCCTGGCGGGCCATGCGCAGGTTGCGCGCCAGGCGCGGGTCGCCACCGGCCAGGGCGTCGAGGGCTGGCGACTGCTTGCCCGGCGCCGGCTTGCTCACCGGCGTGCTGCCGTTGACCCGGCCATGGCGCGGCAGCTGCAGGGCGCGGAAGTAGAACTCGCCCTTGGCCGTTTGCACGCTGCTCACCCCGCCCTGCCACAGGCGGGCGATGAAGGCCGGTGACCGTTCACCCAGCAGGTCGCTGCTGCGCCGGCCCAACAGCTCATGGCGCGGCACCTGCAACAGCTGGCAGGCACTGTCGTTGGCAGCCAGCACCTCGCCGTCCAGGCTCAGCGCCAGCAGGCCATGCCAGGCACTGTTGAGGTATTGCGGGCGGCTATGGAAGGCCAGCACCAATTGCTCTGGGTGGCACAGGCCGAACATGCGGCTTTCGATGTTGCCGGCCGCCAGCATCAGCGTCGACAGGCTGTCCTGTGGTTGCGCCATCACCCCTTCACGGGTGATGTCGAGCACGCCGATCACCTCGCCGCGCGGGTCGCGCAGGGGTACCGAAGTGCAGGAGAACGGGCTGAGGCGGTCGAGGTAATGTTCGCCGCAGTTGATCAAGGTCGGCCGGCCTTCTACCACTGCCGTGCCGATGGCGTTGGTGCCGCGCAATGACTCGCTCCAGCAACTGCCCGGGTGCAGGTCACGCAGGCCCTCGCGTTGCAGCACGTGCTTCTGCCCCTCTATGGCCAGCACGTTGGCCTGGGCGTCGCCGAGGATGACGATGCCGGCCTTGCCCTGGCGCGCGACCAGGTAGTCCAGTTCGGGGGTAACGGCGTCGACCAGCAGGCGATTGCGCTCCAGCAGCATGCGCAGGTCGTGGCCCTGCTCGAGGCCCAGGCCGACCTGCTCGCCCTGCAGGCAGTCCAGGCCATGGCCCAGGCTGCGGCGCCAGGAGGCATCGATCTCGTCGCGCAGCATGCCCAGTGGCAGCTCGCCTTCGCTGGCCAGCCTGAGGCGGGCCTGGCGGGATTCGTGCAGCGGGTCGTGGGCGTTTGTTATTAGTTGTCGCGCCATTTTCTACTCCGGCTGTGCCCCGCCAAGGTGGCGGGGAACGGGCTTGGGAATTTTCCGCAGTTTGCGGGAGAAATCCCTGGCCGTCATCAGGCTGCGGTAGAAGGTGGCATATGGTGACGTTTACGTAAAGGGACACGCAGGAGCGCCGCCTTGCTCAAGATCTGGAAGCTTGCGCAATATTTGTGGGAGCGGGCGCGCCCGCGAAGAGGCCCACGAGGTCAATCACAGCTGCCGCTTGATTTCAACAAAGCCCAGGTACCCGCCAGACACCCGGCACCGCCCCATTCGCGGGTAAACCCGCTCCCACAGGGCCGGCGTCGCACTTGAGATCACACGGTACCTGTGGGAGCGGGCATGCCCGCGAACACCGGCAAAGCCGGTGCCATCCACCGCGTCGTCTGCTTCGCGGGCGGGCCCGCTCCCACAGGTACTGCGCTGTCTTAGCCACCATAAAACGAAATAACTGGGCATAAGGCCGCTCCTGCAGAAACAGCGCACAACTTGTTCTCAACTACATGGCCAACCCAACAACCAAGAAAAAACACTAAGTTACAAGTTTCAGAAAGTTCCTACTTATTACCAAAAACAACAACACCCTGTTTATTTAAATCCCGCCGCAGCCCGCCTACCCTGCAAGTTCGCCCTCGCCATCAACCTTACCCCAAGCCCAATCTGCACCAAGACTACGGCTGATACCGGAGCAATTCTTAACAAGGTAAAACACGCCATGTACCGACAATCTGAACTGCGTTTCAGCTTCCAACCCTTGGCTGGCGACCTTCAATTCGAGGTGATTTCATTTGAACTCGACGAAGCCATCAGCACGCCATTCCAGTTGAAGCTGGAGCTGATCAGTCACGAAGATGAAGTCGACTTCGGACAGTTGCTCGACAAGCCGGTGCTGTTCACGATCTGGCAGCACGAACGCCCACTGCGCTACGTGCACGGCGTGACAAGCAGCTTCAGCCAAGGTGAAACGGGCTTTTATCGCACCCGTTACCGCGCCTTGGTCGAGCCCCTCCTGGCCCGCGGCGGGTTGCGCTCGAACTGGCGAATCTTCCAGCACAAGACCGTGCCGCAGATTCTCGAAATCATGCTCAAGCGCCAGTGCATCATTCATTTCGAGTTGCACACTTTTGGCGACCATCAGGTGCGCGAGTTCTGCGTACAGGCCGGTGAAACAGACCTCGACTTCATCGCCCGCCTGGCGGGTGAAGAGGGCTTCATCTATCGCTTCGAACACACGCCGAAACAACACCTGCTGGTCATCACCGACCGACTGCTGGCGCTGGGGCAGATCAGCCGAGGCGCGATCAAGACCGAAGACGACGATGAAGGGCTTCCTGAAGAAGACGACGTCGGCCCCGACCAGGTGCTGTACCGCGCCAACAGCGGTGGTGATCAGGCCAGGCCTTGCCTGCGCCGCCTGCGCTACAGCGAGCAGGTACGCACCGCACGACAGGTACAGCGGGACTACACCTTCACCAACCCGCAGTACCGGCAGGAACACCGCGCAGATGACAGTGGCATCGCCCATCAGTCCCGGGATTATGAGCGCTTCGACTACCCCGGCCGTTACAAGCGCGATGTGGTCGGCGTCCCCTTCACCGCCACGCGACTCACGGCCCTGCGCCATGACGCCCGTATTGCCGAGGTAGAGGGCGACGATGTGCGGCTGCAACCAGGCCTGAGCTTCACCCTCATCGAACACCCCCGCAAAGACCTCAACACACACTGGCGCGTGATGCGCGTGCATCACGAGGGGAGCCAATTCACCAGCCTGCAAGAAGAAGCTGCCGGAGCCGAACAGGGAACGCGCTACTCGCAGGAGGCCGTACTGGTGCCCGGCCGGATCGAATGGCGACCTGCGCCGCTGGACAAACCGCGCATCGATGGCCCGCACATGGCCACCGTCGTCGGTCCACCCGGCGAGGAGATCTATTGTGACGAATGGGGACGGGTCAAGGTCAGCTTCCCCTGGGACCGGGAGAGCAGAAACAACGAGTTCAGCTCCTGCTGGGTGCGCGTATCACAAGGTTGGGCAGGCGGCAGCTGGGGCTCGATGGCCATCCCGCGCATCGGCCAGGACGTGATCATCCAGTACGTCAACGCCGACCCCGACCAGCCGATGATCACCGGGCGTACCTATTGCGGCGACCAACTGCCGCCGTATGACCTGCCCGAACACAAGACCCGCATGACCATCAAGAGTCAGACCCACAAGGGTAATGGCTTCAACGAACTGCGTTTCGAAGATGAACTGGGTCAGCAGGAAGTGTACGTGCATGCCGAAAGGAACATGAATACCAAGGTCAAACACGACCAGACCCTGAACGTCGGCAATGATCGCGCCACCGCGACAGGCCGGGACCAAAACACCAGCATTGCGCGTGACGAGACTATCGATACGGGACGTGATCGCCGCGATCATGTTCACCAGGACCGATTCACCAGCATCGACCGCAACGATATCCACTCCATTGGCAACACAAGCCGCATCAGCATTGCCGCCGATCACTGCCTGAGTATTGGCGGCAATCAGTCGCTCGTCATAGAAGGTACGCGCGCCATTGAAGCCCGTACTGCACAACGCCTGCTGACCCGGTATTACATGCTTCAGGGCACGGAACGCATCCACATCCGTGGCCCGAGCGGCAAGATCATCCTCGATACCGACGGCATCACAATCGAGGCTCCCAACATCCGCTTCAAAGGCAATGTTACCTACCAGACACCTGTGCAGGCCCAGGTCGAAGCCATCGAGGCCGCCATTCGGGAAGGCTCACCGCTGATTGAAGAATGCCCCTTTGCCGGGAAGGACGACGCATGAGCCTGCACCAGCAATTAAGCGAAGGCAGCCTGTATACGGGTGTCGTCAGTGCAAGCCTGTTCGTGCTTGCCGAAGCGTCGGCCAATCCGGGCCTGCTGGGCAGGCTCGAGTTCCATTCCAGCCGACACCAATGCCTATGGCACCTGGACCATCACACCGGGCTGGAGGAGCATGCGCCATTACTGTTCCAGCTGACAGCAGGCAGCGAACTGGATGCCTGGCTTGGCGGCCTGGACGGGGCCTTCGCCTGTACTGTCGCCGAGACCACTCTTTCCCTCGAAGCCCTCGCGCGGCACCTGCGTCGCTTTGGCAAAGTCCAGGAAGGACGACGTCGTTACTTCATGAGGCTTGGTGACCCTCGCTCGTTAAGCTTCTACGTCGGCTCACTGGCGCACCAGCCAGATACCCTGGCCCGGCTGTTCGATCACGGACGCATACGCAGACTTTACTTTCACGATTCACGAACCGGGCTTGCACTTGGCGCACAGCCGCTGTTCGAGCAAACAGAAAGCAGCATCGAACGGGAAGGCTGCCTGGCCTGGCTGCCATTGCGCCACGAGGTCCCTGCATGAGCCTGCCGAGCCTGAATCTGGGTGCGCTGCAAGCTGCCTCGCTACGGTCCATCAACCGTCGACTGTCCCGCTTCCTGCTGAGGACGTTGGACGGTTCGCTTGCGCGTTTTCATACCCGTCCCGAGGACGTTCCCCTGCTGGTAGCCAATGCGGGGGCTCTGGTCAGCAACACGGGCTACACCTGCGGCAAGGAATACAGCTTGCTGGTGCTGAGCCATTTCTTGCTGGGTCTGGGCTGGTGGAACGACCCCGCAAGCGAATCGGTGTGGTCAATCCACCAGGTTCCCGGCCTTACCCAGGATGAGCGACTCGACATGCTGACCGTGCGGGCAGTAGCCCACCGTATGCAGTGGGAGGGTCAACTTACCCTTATGCATGACGTCACACGGCAGATTTTGCGCCTGCCCGATGACGATTGCGACCACGACCGGCAGTGGCGAGCACTGGAGCAACTGATGACCCTGCGCGGCATACCAGCTGACGCGCAGCAGTCTTGCTACTGCTGCTATGAGTCGGATGCCAGCCGCCGCTATGCGCTGCCCGCCATCAACCACAAGGAGCTGAACGGGAACGAGATCCTCGCCTACCGCTATTACGGAAAACGGCTACCTCAGCCGTCCGATGACCTGTACAAGCTGCCCCCGTTGCCCCGCAGCCAAGTGCTGGTGCATGTGCTCCTGGCGATCGCGTTCGGTCGACACTTTTACCTCAACCCATTGTTCACCCCTTGGGTGAAGTTGCTTGAAGCCACCGACTCTCCCCGAGAGCGCTGCAGGTTGTTGGCAGGTCAACTGGCAGCCCACCAACAAGCACTCAAGGAGCCGAGTCCGCATGGTTGAAGCATCTGCTTTACAAACGCTGGGGCAAGCCGCACTCAACGGAGCGCTGCCTGTTCCACCCGACATTTGCGTACCCTGCTCCCTTCCCGGCGCGCTGTTCTCTCTCGACGGTGGTGATGGCTGCGACCAGTTGCTGGGCATACCTTCCAGAAGTGGCGTTGGCCCCACGTGGTTTCGCAACAACCCGTGGATCCGCGACCAGGCGCGCAACCATCGCGACACCTTCCTCCAGCAGGTGCTGGAGCATGCCGGCGACACGCTGGGCAATGCCTGGCTGGCTGAGTTTCATGCCTTTGCCGCCAGCGAAAAGCTGCAGCTGGTGTGCATCGACGACGAGATCCGCCTCGACGAACTGCCCCCGCCCGTACTCGACCACATGGGCGAGCGCAGCCAGCACGGTTATGCCTTTGCCCTGCACAGCAATTTCCTGTTCACCGACCACAAGATCTATTTCGCCACCTTCACCCATGTGCAGTGGGCCGAGGCGCAACGGGAAGAGTACGTCGACGAGCACGGCACCCAGCGTATCAGCCCGCCCTATACCTGGCACACGCCCAGTGCCCTGTACCCGATCGAACAGGCCTGTGAACAGCTGGTCCGGCACTACACCGAAGCCAAGGCCCGGGCTCGCTTCTGGCAAGGTGTCATTGGCGCGGGCGAATTCGCCCTCGGAGTGCTGGCATTCATACCGGTGGTGCGCGGCATCAAGGGCACCATAACGCTCGGCCGCTATGCCTTCGTCGCCCTGGAGGCCGCGCTGGCCGCCGATGCCATGGTCGACGGCAGCAGCCGCATGATCACTGGCGAAGGCCTGAGTATCGGCGAACAGTTCTTCACCGACCTGGCGCGCCTGGCCAACCCCGACACTGCCGAGGCGCGGGGCAAGCAGGTGTTCATGGCCATCAACCTGGCCCTGCTGCTGCCAGCCGCCATCGGCGGCGCCCGTTGGCTGATGCACAAGTTGCGGCCCGGCAGCATGACCACCGTGCGCCTCGACAACGCCGCACTGTCGCAAGAGGAAGTCCGCCGCCTCGGCAGCCGCAGCGCCGGCGAAGTCACCGTACTGGAAACCCGCATCCAGCGACGCCCCCGCGAGGGTGAGCTGCCGGTCACCGCCCGTGAATTGCACTCGGTGGAGCGCAATGCCAGCCTGGTCGCGCTCGATGTGGCTGGCGGCAAGGCCGACTACGCCTACATGGCCACCACCCTGCGCGACCGGCTGGTGGCCATGATTCAGCACAGCATCGGGCCGGTGCGCATGGGCGGCAGCCTGACCCAGGTCGTCGCCGATGCCGGCGAAGAAGCCCTGGCGGCGGCCCTGATCAGCCACTGGAAGGTCAAGCCGGAGAACATCCTCGGCCTGAGCACCCACCCTTCCCGGCCCAGCCAGTTCGGTTTGAAGAACAAGAGCGACCAGGGGATCGACATGCTGGTGTACGTACCACCACCGCCCTCGATGACAGTGCGTAATCCGACGACGCAGGAAATGCGGCACCACATCGATGGGCTGAAAGGGACGGCGCCGCTGGAGGAACTGAAGTTCGAGGCTGGGACGTTGTTGGTGATTGAGGTGAAAACGACGCTTGGCAAAACCAGGACGCCATCTTTTCTAGAAACGCAACGCGTTGGAGGGTCAAGAAATTTACGACGAATCCAAGAGCTTATAGCTAAGGACAAAGGCGCTTGGCAACTCGATAAGCTTCAAAAGCATGACCCCGGCTTCACATCAAAAGCCGGGGCGACCATGACGGCGACAGCCTCGGGAAAAGTTGAATTCCTGCACGCTCAAGTTTTCTTCGACTCCAGTGGCAAACTCAACCCACTAACCCACGCCCTCAGCGGTATACAAATTAATAACTGGAAATAACATGAAGAAAAATCGATTTCAACAAAGCCTCCGAGACCTGGACGATTGGGCATCTGCTAACGGAAATTATCCAGCCAATTGGTTTGACGATTACTTGAACAACGGTTCCCAATCTACCCTGGCTTTTAACGCCCTATTCAGAATTGGGCTTCTCGAAATCAAAAAAGAGCTTCTACAAGCACGACTCAAAATAGCACCACCAGCACCCAAGAATTTAACGACCGGTATAGTTAGAATGATGGCCAGCGATGCAATCCTTATCGAATCACTTAAAGGCACCGGGCGAGTTGCTAATGATACGCTGGACGGCATAACACACCTCATGTTCTGTGCCATGGCTACAGGACAATTTCGACTGATAGCGCCTTTCCACCAAACCATTCTTCTAGCGTTGGAAGGCGGCTACGGCGTAGAGGATGGAAACAACCTGCCGACAGGCACCACCCTTCGCTACGCCGCCTTCGGTCTGACCATCATCGGCGACTGGCTTGGCAAACCGCTTGACCTCGACAAGCACGCCCTGCCTCGCGACCCAGCCTGGGGTCAATTGGTCGCCCATTGGCGCGAACCTGATCCCGATAAACTGGCGCCGATCCTGGTGGCGGCCTGCGATACCCATGTCCAACGCATCGCCCTGACATCCCGCGAACTTGACTCCGGCAATTTCGAATTTGGCTCCCCCTTCGAGGCCATCTACCCCGCCGAGATCCTGGCCATTCTCAACCTGCGCCGTTCATTGGGCCTGCCGAACCCTTCCATCGACCACCCATTGATGAAAACACCCTACGCCAGGCTGACGTGCCCGCCTGGCATGCGCTTCGAGCCGGATGAACTGCTGATGCGCTTCCTGTCTGCCGCCTGCAAACACGATCTTGATGCCGTACCGGCCGGCCTTTACGAAGCAATCCTGCAAAACAGCGCAAAGGATTGAGCGATGTCCCGACAAGGTGCGATTCGAAAAGGCGATCCTCACAGAGGGGGTGGTCGGATGGGGGAAGGAAGCGGAGTTCTTGTCAACGGGCGGCGACAATGCATTCTCGGAGATCGTGCGCCATGCGCGCTTCATGGAGGGACATTTGCGTTGGTCTCTGGCGGTGACGGGAGTGTCTTGTTCAACGGTATTTCGTTAGTGTTCGAGCCTGCAAAGCTTGCTTGTGGGTGCAAGGTTTCATCTACCTGTTCGGGACCTTATGCCAAAGAGGGCTGAACGACCTGAAGATCGTGGTTTCATGCATCGACCTCTTGGCGGGCTTGCACGATTTGAACAGCGCACGCGTTGTCTGTTTCGCGGGCGCGCCCGCTCCCACAGGTACTGCGCGGGCTTCGAGTTGGCGCTGTACCTGTGGGAGCGGGTTCACCCGCGAAGGGGCCCTCGAGGTCAATCACGGTTACCGCTTGAGTCAAACAAAGCCCAAACGCTCGTCAGACACCCGGTACCGTCTTCCGCCCAACCAGTTGCTGTCTCTCCACCCCATCCAGCAACGCCTCCACCACCGCCTTGGCCGAATCCAGCCCATGGTCATTGCTCAACAACAGATCACGACAGGTTCCCTTGGCCAGTTCCAGTGCCTTGAGATTGGTCGCAAACGCGCCTTTGAGCAGCGTGGACAGATGCACCAGCGCATCTTCGTAGTGCACCCCCGAACGCACGGCAAACAACGGCGGATGGCTGCATTCGCACGTGGAGAAACTGGAGGACGCCGTGGTGGCGCGTACGGGAGGATCGGACTACCGGTGTCGGGGAAGCGTTTCAAGCGAAGGGAATGTGCAGTAACACTTCCATTGCCGCCTCTCACTCATCTCCGGCCGGCGAATCAGCAGTGTTCACCATGTTGTGTCGCCTGCACCGGCCTCTTCGCGGGTAAACCCGCTCCCACAGGGCCGGCGTCGCACTTGAGATCACACGGTACCTGTGGGAGCGGGCATGCCCGCGAACACCGGCAAAGCCGGTGCCATCCACCGCGTCGTCTGCTTCGCGGGCGGGCCCGCTCCCACAGGTACTGCGCTGGCTTCGAGTTGGCGCTGAACCTGTGGGAGCGGGTTCACCCGCGAAGAGGCCCTCAAGCTCAATCACGGCTGCCGCTTGATTTCAACAAAGCCCAGGTGCCCGCCAGACACCCGGCACCGGCCCATTTGCGGGTAAACCCCACAGGGATGGCGTCGCACTTGAGATCACGCGGTCCCTGTGGGAGCGGGCATGCCCGCGAACACCGGCAAAGCCGGTGCCATCCACCGCGTAGCCTGCTTCGCGGGCGCGCCCGCTCCCACAGGGACAGCGCGGGCTTGGAGTTGAAGCTGTACCTGTGGGAGCGGGTTCACCCGCGCAGAGGCCCTCGTAGCCAATCACGGCTGCTGATTCTGGCTCAGGTACTTGTCCACCGTAGCCTGCCCTTCCCCCGCATCCCCCGCCACCTGCCACAGCCGCCGTTCAATCCCCTGCGCCAGCAGATGCCCCACCGCCGCCTCGATCGCCGACAGCACGCACAGCTGCGCCGGTTCGTTGGTGGTGTACCCCACCTCGGCCTCGAGCAGCTTCTTGAACTCGATGAACTTGAACACCCCGGCGCTGCGGCCGACCGAATAGATGGTCTTGCTGGTCATCACATTGGCCAGCACCTGCCCGGTGCGCACGTCCACCGCACGCAGGTTAACGGTCACCTGGTCGACGCGGTACTCGCGGGAGATGTCTATACCCAGGTAACGAGCACCCTCGCCGCCGCTGCGCACGTTGGTGTCGTAGGCGATGATACCGCCCTCCAGCATCAGGTTGGCGGCCTGCAGCGGTGGCAGCTCGCCCATGATGTTTTCCGGTACATCAGGCTTTTTCTGCGAAGCACGGATGATCTTGCGCTCGGTCAACAGGTTCTGCAGGCCTTCACGCTCCAGTACCACGAACCAGCCGCTGGCGTTCAGGGCGTCCATCAGCATGCTTGCCGCACCCTGGGTGACGCTGGTGGAGAACGAGCTGGCCGGGGTCGGCTTGTACTGCCCGGTCTGGTCGCGGAAGCCGTACACCACCGCCATCAACCGGCCCTTGGGCCGTGGCATGTTGATCAGGTCGTAGTAGGTCGAGGCCCGGGGGGTCAGGGTCGGGGTTTCCGAGTCCTGTTCGGCGGGCATCGGTTCGCGCAGGCCACACCCGTGCAGACCCAGGGTGGTGAGGATCAGCAGCGTGCTCAGCAGACGTTTCATGGTGTTCTCTCCCCAAACAAATAGCCTTGCACCCTCAAGGGTTCAGGCCGCTGACCTCAATGATCGAAATTTCTCCTGTGGCGCGATCGGTGACCTTGATGCTCAAGGCCCCGGAATCGTCGATGACGTCGATGAGAAACGCATCGGTCGCCATGCTGCCGGTGTTGCCGTTACTGATGTTGTCCAGCAACTGCGACAACATCCGCGACTCCAGCTGGTTGCTGAAGCGCTCCAGGGCCGTGGTGCCGGCAAAGGCCGAGGAGCGGTCCTTGAGGTCGGGGTCGTCGTGGTCGTTCTGCGCCTGGGCGTTGTTCAGCAACCAGGTGCCATTGAGCGGGTTGCCGCCAAAGGCCGGGTTGACCGGGGTGTACACCAGCTCGGTGGCCTGGGCGGCACATGCGCTGGCAAACAGGCAGGCGGCGATGCAACGGGGTATGTGGTACTTCATAGCTCGTCCCTCTCCAGATCGGTGGTGTCCTGCAGCAGGCGTTGCAACTTGCGTTGGATTATTTGCTGCTTGACCAGGTCGGCTGCTGCAACGGCCTCGTCCTTGAGCTCGGTGGTGTTCGGTGGCAGAAAGCGGCGGTACACCACCTCACGCTCGAATTCCACGGTGACCAGGCTGCCCCAGCGGGCATCCGGGCGTTCGCGCACCACCAGGTTGAAATCCAGCCGGCTGGTGGCGCGCAGGCGGTCGGCGAAGTAGTAGTAAAAGTCGTGGCCGATGTGCGAGATGGTGTTGTCGACGATGAAACCTTGCATCTCGTCCTCGTCCCCTGCCCTGGCCGAGGTGGCCAGCACTGCCACCAGCAGCAGGCCCAGATACAGCGCGGCCAGGCGGCTCATGGCGTGTCTCCCGGGCCGGCATGGGTCTGCACGCCACCGGCACTTTCGGCAAAGGCCTGCTCGGCGACGAACTGCCAGTCGCTGTAGTGCTCCAGCCCGTCGAAACCGCTCCATTCGGCGCTGAAGCCACTGCGCTTGAACGGGGTGGCGTCCGAGCGGCTGTGCACGCCGGTGATGCGGCCGTCGATCGAGCGCAGCAGGCCCCAATCGTCACTGTTGGTGATGGGGTCGGGGTACAGCCGGCGAATGTGCCGCCTGGCCTGCGGGAAGCGGTTGTCCTGCAGCAGGTCGGCCAGTTGCTGGGGATACTGGGCCAGCCCCGGCGAGGCGCGGTAGTAGCTGCGCAGGGCCTGGGCATATTGGCTGCCCACCCACAACAGTTGGCGTTCGCGGTCACGCTGGGCAGCACTGGCCCAGAGCGTGCCGGTGGCGGCCAGGGCCACGCTGCTGACCGCAATCAGCAGCAACACGCCCAGGTAGGTGAAGCCGGCGTCGGCCTTACCATTCCGCGAACAGGCTGCCATCGCGCGCCCTCCCTGTGGCACCGCTCTTGATATCGGCCACGCCGCCGGCCACGCCTTCGGGCGGTGGCACCAGCTGCCAGGCATCGCTGCGCTCGGTGATCGGGTCTATCGGGGTGTTGCGCAGGTAACGCTGCTCCACCAGTTGCTCCAGCGAGTCGGGGTAGTGGCCGGTGTCGCCGTAGTAATGGTCCAGCGCCTCGCGCAACACCGCCAGGCTCTGGCGCAGGGTGGCTTCGCGGGAGCTTTCCAGGCTGTTGAAGTAGCGCGGCATGGCGATGGTCATCAGCGTGGCGATGATCGCCAGCACCACCAGCAGTTCGATCAGGGTGAAGCCTTTGCTGCGTTTCATGGCTGTCACCATTGCCCGTAGGGGATGTTGTTCAGGCCTTTGCCGCGGGCCTTGGAATACACGTCGAACACGTCTTCGCCTTCGCGCGGGTTGTCGGGGCTACTGTCGTAGGCGCGCAGCCCCCACCCGCCTTCGTCCTCACCCTTGGCCGCCACCAGCGGGTCGTGCGGGATGCGCCGCAGGAAGTAGAACTTGGCGCCCTTGGCACTGCGCACATCGCGCACGCCGTCGACCAGCACCTGCAGGTTCGGCGGGTAGCCACTGGCGTCCAGGCGCTTCTCGATGTAGCCGGCATCGAACGCGCGCTTGTAGGCGTCGATGGCATCGCGGATCTGGTACAGCGCCTCGCGCAGCTGCTGCTCCTTGCCGCGGCGCACCACGGTTTCGGTCAGCGGTGCGGCCATGCTGGCAAGCATCCCGAGCAGTGCCAGGGTCAGCACCACCTCGATCAGGCTGAAGCCCTGCATGCGGCGCTGCGCGATCATGGCCGCGGGCTCCCTTTGGCCGGGGCGATCGCCATCTGGCTTTCCACCACCGGGGCGTCGGTGGCCGGGGCATTGCCAGGCACATCTGCCGGCGGCAACGGCGCCATCTGCCGCACCTGCATGGCCGACTCGGTGCCGGTGGCGAACTCCATGTCCGACGGGCTCTGGTACGGCAGGTTGCGCACGATGCGCGGGGTGATCGCCAGCACCAGCTCCGACTTGCTCATGTCGTCCTTGTTGCTGCCGAACAGCCGCCCCAGGCCGGGGATGTCGCCAAGGCCCGGGATCTTGTTGCCGCTGGCGTTGTGGTCGTTGCGCACCAGGCCGGCCAGCACCTGGGTTTCGCCATCGTGCAGGCGCAGGGTGGTCTGGGCGTTGCGGGTGTCGACCTGGACCGGGATGGTGCCCTGACGCGTGGCCTCCAGCGGGGTGGCGTTGCTCACCTCCAGGGCTACCTTGATCGCCACCTCGTTGTTCAGGTGCACGGTGGGCTGCACTTCAAGCTTCAGGCCGACGTCCAGGTAGGTGACGCTTTCGGTGATCACCGGGCCCTGGGTGGACGGCACCGAGGTGGCGCTGATGATCGGCACCCGCTGGCCGATGTGGATGCGTGCCTGCTCACGGTTGCTGACGCGGATCACCGGGCTGGCCAGGGTGTTGATGTCCTTGTCCTGGGCGTTGATCTTGGCCTGCGGCGCCGGCGCGATGCTGATGCGGCTGGAGTCGATGCCCTTGAGCTGGTCGAGCACGCTCACCGGCTGGCCGTCGGAGCTCAGCACACCGAAGGTGTTCGGCCATTGCAGGCCGAGGTCGAGGATGCGCGAGGTGGCCACTTCCATCACCTCCACTTCCAGCACCACCTCGGGGTTGGACTGGTCCTGCGACTGCAGCAGCTTCTCGGCCATGCGCACGGCATCGGGGGTGTCGCGCATGGTCAAGGTGTTGAGGCGTTCGTCGACGAACACGTCGCGCGTCTTGAGCATGGTCTTGACCATGTTCAGCGCGGTGTTGGAGTCGATGCTGGTCAGGTAGAAGGTGCGCATGACCAGTTCCTGGTAGTCCTTGGTCTTCTGTGGCGAGTCGGGGTAGATCATCAGGGTGTTTTCGTTGACGATCTTCTGCCGCAGCTGGTTCTGCTCCAGCAGCAGTGCCACGGCGTCCTCGATGCGCAACTCGCGCACGAAGATGGTGGCCTTCATGTCCGGGCGCATGTCCTTGTCGAAGATGAAGTTGATGCCGGCGACCTGGGACAGCACCTCGAAGATGGTCTTCAGGTTGGCATCGCGAAACTCCAGGGTCACCGGCCGCTCCAGCTTGCTGCGCAGCTGCGGGAACGGTTGCGCGGTGCGCGCCTGAACGTTCTCGATGTCGCTGCGCAGGGCAATGCCCTTCTGGTTCTGCGGGTCCAGGCGCAGCACTTCGCGCATGTAGCGCTCGGCACCGAACAGGTCACCCTGGCGCAGCGCCGCCTGGCCCAGCGCCACGCGCTCGTCGAGGGTACGGATCAGCTCCAGCTGGCGGATACCTTCCTGGGCGCGGCGGTTGTTCGGCTCCAGGGTCAGCACACGGCCATAGCCCATGCGGGCGCCTGCGAAGTCGTGACGGATGCGGTCGGCGTCGGCCTGGGTCAGCAGCGCCTCGACCGCGGCCTGGCGGCTGTGGGCCAGGGCGATGTTCAGTTCGGTGTCACGCGGGTCCTCGCGCAGGGCTTCTTCCAGGCGGGCAATGCCGGCTTCGTACTGGCCCTCCTTCATCAGCTGGTCGCTGTCCTTGCGTACCGCGCTGGAGCCGCAGCCGGCAATGGCCACGCACAGCGCCACTAGCAGGAACGGAGCCGGTTTGCACAGCTTTGACGACTTCATGGTGCGCTCCCTACAGACAAAGTCTGCGACTGATGCAAAGGCAGGTAGACCAGATGCAGCTCGCTGGCCGATACCCGTTCGAGGCGGTAGGTGTCTTCGATCACGTCGCCCTGGCGCACGACGTAGAGTTTTTCTCCGCTCTGCAGAAAGATCTGCAGGTCGTCGCGGTCGCCGATGCGGCCAATGAACTGGAATGGCAGAGCCGGGGCGGTCGGGGCTGAGGGGGCGACCGGGGCGGCGTTCACGGGTTGTTCGGTGACGGTGGCAAGGGCCTGGGGTCTGGTCCATTGCTGGGTTGGGAAGAGATCACCAGAGGCCTGTTCCGGCCTATTCGCGGGTGAACCCGCTCCCACAGGGGACGGGGACGCAGCCGAATCCTTTGTGGGAGCGGGCGCGCCCGCGAAGGGGGCCACGCCGTCTTCCTGGCCAAACCAGTGGCCCGGGGCCCAGGCCAGCGCCGCGCTCACGCCGAGGAAGCCAACCCAGATGACAGCACGTTGTGTGTTCATCACGACCTCGACAGGTAAAGGGTCATGCGCAGGCGGGCGTTGAGCTCACTGTCGCCAATGCGTTTGCGTTGCAGCTCCAGGTCTTCCAGTACCAGGGTCGGCAACTGCTTGAGCAGGCCCTTGAGGAAGCCACGAATCTGCGGGTAGCTGCCGCGCACCGGCAGCACGATCTGGTAACGCGCCAGTTGCGTCCTGGGGTCGATGCCCAGGGCGTATTCGCCACGCGCGAGGCTGATGTGCTCGGCGCTGGCCAGGTGGTACAAGCGCTCGATCAGCGCACTGGCCTGGGGCTGCCCCGGCAGTTGCTGGCGCAGGCTGTCGAGGGCCTGCTGCTCGGGTTTGATGGCGATCTTCAGCTCGCCACGCCTGACCCGCTCGACCTGCACGCTGGCGTCCGCTTCGGCGGCGCGCAGCTCGCGCAGGCTCTGCCATTGCGGCAACACCCCGGCGCACAGCACGCCCACGGCCAGCAGGCCCACCGCAACCGCAGCCAGGCCGACCGGGCCGATGCGACGCAGACGTTCCTGGAGGATCAGGCTGTTCAGCGATTCACGGGCGCGCATGGCCGGTCTCCCAGGTGGCGGTGAGGGTGAAGCGCACCGGGTGCTCGGGCTGCGCGGCCAGCACCTCGTGGTTGAGCAGCGACACATCGCTGAGCTCGGCACTGCCTTCCAGGCGCTGGTGATACTGCAACATCGCTTCCAGGTTGCGCGCCTCGGCGGTAATGCGCAGCTGGCCTTTGCGCGCGTCGGGGGCCAGGCTGAGCAGGGCCACGTCGTCCTGTGGCTGCGCTTCGAGCATGGCGAACAGCTGCTGCCAGGGCCGTTGCAGCTGCTGCGACACGCTTTGCATCTGCGCCAGGCGCTCGGCCTGTTCGCGGCTGGCGGCTCTGCTCAGCGGTGCGACAGTGGCCGGGCGACGGCCCAGTTGCTGCTCCAGGCGGTGCACGCTGGCCTCCACTTCGACCTGCTCGGCCTGCAAGCTTTGTTGCACCAGCACCAGGCCGGCGACCATGGCACTCGCCACGGCCAGCAGCGACCAGGCCAACGGGCTGCTGCGCCGGGGCTGGAATTCCAGGTCGAGACGGCGCATGTCAGGCCACCGCCCGCCACATGGCGCAAAGCGGGTCGGCATCGCTGGCCGGCTGGCACAGCTGCACCGCCGCCAGTTGCGGCACCTCGCCCCGGCCCGGGGCATGCAGGTAGACCCGTGGCAGGTGCTCACCGTACAGCTCGCAGGTGCGCTCGATCAGTGCTTGCAGGGCCTGGTCGCTATCGGCGCAGCCTTGCGCCAGCACTTGCTGCCAGGCCCCTCCGGCGGCCAGCAGCAGCACGCTGCGGCGCGGTTCGGCCAGGACGAACAGGAAGTCACCCTGCTCCAGCTGTGCCGAACAGCGGTTGTAGGCGGCCATCAGGTACGGCTGCACCGAGCGCAGGCTCAGGTGGCTTTCCCGGCCCAGCGCCTGCAGCCGCTGCAGCAAGGCTTCGGGCAGAGCCGTGGCGATGCGCGCGGCACCTGCCGGCTCGGGCGACAGCACGATGCGCCAGTCGTCCAGCGGCTGCCCGTAGAGGTTTTCGAAACAGGCCCGGGCGTAGGCGTCCAGCTCGCGCGGGTGGCTGATGGCATCACTCCAGGGCACCAGGCAGAAGCGGCTGTAGCGGGCCGACAGCAGTACCCGCAACTGGGCACCGCGCACAGCATGCTCGGCCAGCAGCGTGGCCAGGGCGTCGACGGCGGCCTCCCAGGCCGGCTGGGTGGCATCGCAGGTAAAGTCGCGGCTGCCCAGCCATTGGTGGTGATTGGCGTGCCAACTACCCAGGCCCACACCTTCGGCACCGAGTACGGCGCTGTATCTGTAAGCGCCACGATCAGATGAATGTGACACGGTTGATCTCCTCGAGAGTGGTACGGCCATCCCGGACCAGGTCCAGGGCCGAGGCCCGCAGCAGGCGCAGGCCGCGCTGGCAGGCGAGGTTCTTGATTTGCGACAGGGGGCGGCGCTCGACGATCATCTGCCGCAGGTCGTCGTCCAGGTGCAGCAGTTCGGCGATGGCGCTGCGGCCGCGGTAGCCACTGCCGCGGCACTGACCGCAACCCTGGGCGCGGACGAACTTCCAGCCGGCCACGCCCTCACGGGTCAGGCCTGCGCCGTACAGGGTGTCGTCGTCGACTTCGCACGGCGTGGCGCAGTGCGGGCAGGCCAGGCGGATCAGGCGCTGGGCCAGCACCGCATTGAGCGCGGAGACGAAGCTGTAGGGGTCGACCTGCATCTGGCTGAAGCGGCCGATCACATCGAATACGTTGTTGGCGTGGATGGTGGTGAACACCAGGTGGCCGGTGAGCGCCGACTGCACGGCAATTTGCGCGGTGTCCGGATCGCGGATTTCGCCGACCAGGATCTTGTCCGGGTCGTGGCGCAGGATCGAGCGCAGGCCGCGGGCAAACGTCAGGCCCTTCTTCTCGTTGACCGGGATCTGCAGCACGCCGGGCAGCTGGTATTCGACCGGGTCCTCGATGGTGATGATCTTGTCCACGCCGTGGTTGATCTCGCTGATCATGGCGTAGAGGGTGGTGGTCTTGCCGCTGCCGGTGGGGCCGGTGACCAGGATCATGCCGTACGGTTCGGCGGCCAGCCGGCGCAGGGCGCGCAGGGTTTCCTCGGCAAAGCCCAGGGCCTGCAGCTGCACGCCGCTGACCCGGTCGGACAGGTCCTGCTTGTCGAGCACCCGCAGCACCGCGTCTTCGCCGAAGATGCTGGGCATGATCGACACCCGGAAGTCGATTTGCCGGTCGCCCACGGCAACCTTGAAACGGCCGTCCTGGGGCACGCGTTTTTCGCCGATGTCCAACTCGGCCATCACTTTGATGCGCGAGATCACCTGGTCGGCGAAGGCGCTGCCGCTGGCCTTGCCGGCGCCGTTGAGCACGCCGTCGATGCGGTACTTGATGGTCAGGCCCTGGCCGGTCATGCCCAGGTGGATGTCGCTGGCGTGCAGCTTGAGGGCGTCGTACAGGGTAGAGTTGACCAGCTTGACCACGCGGCTCTGGTCTTCGCTGATGCTGGCCAGCGACAGGCGCTGCAGCGGGTCGCTTTCGCTGCTGGTTTCGGCGTCGTGGTCAAGAGCGTCCACGGCGTGGAAGCTTTCTTCGTGGCGGGCCAGGAAGGTGGCCAGGTCTGCGGCATGGGCCAGGTACAGCGGTGCGCCTTGCAGCACATCGTCGATCCAGGCCAGGCGGGCGTGGTCGAAGGGATCGGCGAACACGCCCAGCAGTTGGCCGCCCTGCTCGATCAGCACGAATTCACGCTTCAGGCACATCGCCAGGCTGACCTTGTCGAAGCGTGGGTTGCTGGCCAGCAGGGCATGGCTGCCCAGCACCGGATAATGCAGGGTCAGGCCCAGGCGCTGGGTGAAGATGTCGGGGGTGTCGCAGGCCAGCTGTTCCAGGCGGGTGAGCAGGCGTTCGTCGCTGCTTTGCAGGCGGGCCTGGGCCAACAGGTCGCGGGGGTAGGCAGAATATGCTTTTACCTGTGCCGGCCCTTTAGCGGGTAAACCCGCCCCCACAGGATTTTCGATATCTTCAGGATTGCAGTGCCCCTGTGTGAGCGGGTGTACCCGCGAAGAGGCCGGTGCAGGCGGTAGAGCGTCCTGGGTTGCATCGAATGCTTCTGGCATGGCCTGCGACTCCGCTCAGGGGCGCGTCGCAGGTTGGCTCGGCCAAGGGTGCGGGCGCCGCTATTCCCCTGTGAGCAGTTGATCGTCGTCGGGCCCTGGAGGCTTGGCGCCGTTACGGCGGCGGTCGGCCAAAACCCAGCTTCCATCGTACAACTGCAGGGGGAACGATTCGTTCCTGTTCTGGCGTCGTTCGACGAACCCTTCAGCCGGGTTGTCCGTGGCCCTGCGCCGGCGCTCGATGCCCATCAGGTCGAAGATCGCACGGGCCAGTTCCACCAACGGGAACGGCTTGAACAGGACATGGCTCACACCCAGTTCGGCGGCCCGCTCACGCACCTCGACGGTGGGGTGGGCGGTAATCAGCACGAAGTGGCACTGCCTGTTCCTGCGTACGGTCTCCAGAACCTGAAACCCCTCCATGTCGGGCAAGCGGTAATCCAGCACGATCACTTGCGGTGCCAGGCTTGCAGCCTGCTCGATACCACTGGCACCGTCGTGGGCAACATGAACTTCCAGGCCTTGCGCCTGCAGGTACGCCTGCAGGTTCTGCGCAAGAGTCTGTTCGTCATCGACTACCAATACTCTGTTCACCAAGGTCGACTCCCAAGAACTGCCCGGTAACCCGGTCTGCGAAGTGCGCCCCTGTACAGGCTTGAGCAGGCTTCGTGCCAGGCGTGAATAGTCATGCTGAATAACCGTAACTCATTGATTTTGCAGGGGCGCTGATCACCACCCGCAACGCGGCAAACAGGCGCACCGGCCCCGTTCCCCACATGCGGGGAAACTGATGGCACACTGCTACTTCGTTATTCCCCAGCATTGGGGAAACGCCATCAGGAGCCTCAGTTGGCGATCTCAACGGTAGCGGACGCACGCAAACGTTGGCGCACGGCCTGGCGCGCCTGCGCTTCCCGCTGCCCGATGAGCGCGGCCCTGGCCAGCGCCAGGCCCTGTTCGCGTATGACCGAAGAGTCGTCACTTTGTTGCTGCACTCCTTGCAGGTTTCGCGAATTGGCATCATAGAATGCCTCCACTTCGGCCTGGCTGGGCGCGGCCACCGCGCTGAGCTGGGCATACACCTGCTGCGCGGCCAGCTCGCGCCGGGTGTACTCATTGTACTGTGCCCTATCGAAACCCGCTTCCGCCAGCCGCCGCTCAAAAATTGCCGGGCTGCCAAGCGCGGCCTCGACCTCGCCCACATGCGCCGATACCTGCTCATCGCTGACGGCTATGCCGCGGCGCTGGGCCTCCTGCCACAACAGCTCCTTGTCGATCAGCTCATCCAGGGCCTGGTCGCGCAGGCGCTGATACAGGTTGGGGTTGCGGATACTGGCCACCGCGCGGCCCTGGGCGTCCAGGTATTCGCTGAAATAGCGCTCCAGGCGCATCGTCTCGATCTCCACACCGTTGACCCGCGCCACCGGCATGTCAGCCCAGGCTGCCTTGGCCAGCACCTGCAACAGGCACAACAACAGAACACGCATGGCAACCTCCGCTCAAGGGTTTTCCGGCAGTGGCCGGTACGGGGTGACTGCGGTAAAGCGCGGCCCGGGCAGGGCCACCGCCACCACATGGGCACCGGCCATGCCTTGCCGGCGACCTGGGCCGAAGCCCAAGGCCGGAGTCAGGCCGGTGGACACATCATGCAGGCCTTCCAGCGCGGCAATCAGCTGCTCGCGGCTGGTGTCACGGCCAGTCTGCTTCAACGCTTCGCTCAACAGGCGCAGGGCGCACAGTGTGTTGACCTGCAACGACGCCTGGCGTGGGTCGAGGCCCTGGCGCTGCTGCAGGCCGGCCAGGGTCGCCAGGCCCTGTTCGGTCCAGTCCTCGGGCACGTACGGATAAGCCAGGAACACCCGTTGCGACCAAACCTCGGGCAAGCGCGCCACGGCGCCGGTCACCTGGCTGGAGGCGGCGAACAGGTATGGCTGGCGGCCGGCTGACTGCAGTGCCGAAGCCAGTTCGGCAAAGGCCTGGGCACGGCCGAGGAAGACAATGCCCTGCCCGTCCACGGGCTGGCCAGCAAAGGCCTGGGCCGCCGGTGGTACCCAGCCCTGCTGCTGCAAGCGTTCGCGCACCTGCTCGGCCAACGCCGCTTGTTCGTTGCCGGCATACACCACACGCAGGTCGCCCGCTGCCAGGCCCAGCGCCGCGCGGGCGTGGCCGGCCAGGCTGAGCAATTGCGCGGGCAAGCCGGGCAACGGGTCGAAAATCTGTGGGCTGCCACCGCTGCGTGGGGTGCTGCCGATCAGCGGTACATTGTGTGGTGCCAGCAAGGTTGCCAGGCGCTGGTCGAGCATGGGTGCCAATGGCGCGATCAGGGCGAACACCTGCTCCTGCTCCAGCAACTGCTGCAGCGCCCGTTCGGCGCTGGCCGGGTCGAAGCCCGGATCGAGCACAACCAGTTCCAGGCGTCGCCCGTGGATGCCGCCCTGCTGGTTGAGCTGCGCCAGGCCGTCTTCCAGCACCGCACGCACCACCTGCCCGGCCTCGGCCAGCGGGCCAGACGCCGGCAGCAAGGTACCCAGGCGCAGCACACCCTCCTCCACGCCAGGGTCGCGGTCCTGGGCCAGGCGCTTGAGGTAGGCCGTGAGGTTGCGCTGGTCGGCCAGGGTCAGCTCGAAGCGCGGCATGGCCGGGTCCAGGCGATTGCCGGCCGGGTCGACGCCTTGCTGAATGGCCCGGGCCAGGCTGCTGTCGGTGTATGCCGGGTAGCGGCGGCCGTTGCTTTCGCTTTCGCGTTCGCCTTGGCCTTGCGCCAGGCGCTGCCAGTCTAGGCTGGGTGGCCGCACACCACCTTCGGCACGACCGCGGCCATCGTTGCCGTGGCAGCTGGCGCAGGGCAGCACGCTGGCGGGGACCGTCATGTCGCTGGCGCCGACCCGGGCTTGCAGCTGTGCGTCACTGCTGGAGACGCCCTCGCGGTAGAGGCGTTTGCCGGCTTGTTCATGTTCGGTCAGGTCCAGGGCAAAGGCAGAAAAAAAGGGTGCCATGCCGAGCACGAACGCCAACCAGATCGCAAGCCCTGTGGGAGCGGTCTTTGTGGGAGCGGCCTTGCGTCGCGAAAGGGCTGCGCAGCAGCCCCAGCGATAGTTGCACCAGCCCAGAAAACGGGGAGCGCTGCAAGGCCGCTCCCACAAAGACCGCATCCACAAAGGGAGTTCCCAGAGTGGCAGATGCCACAGAGGCCAATGCCGCAGGGATCGCATGATACTCACCGCCCTGCCAGAGGCAGTGCCAGCAACTGCATGCGCTGGGCAATCGCCGCCGGCGGTGCATCCGGGCGGATCTTGCTCCAGCGCTTGCCGGCCACGTCGCCGGCTATCAGCTGTGTGGAATGCTGCTCGGGGCTGGGCAGGAACTGGCCGATGCGCCCGAGCACCAGGTCGACATTGGCCTTGTCACCGGTCAGGAACAACCAGTTGGGCCCATCCACGCCCTGCTTCCCGGCAAACGCCTTGAGCACCTCGGGGGTGTCGTTGAGCGGGTCGCTGCTGATCGACACGAAAGTCACCTGGCTGGCCAGCTGCGGCCCCATGGTCTCGCGCACTTCGCGCAACTTGCGGGTGATCAGCGGGCAGGCGTCGGTGCAGTGGGTGAAGATCACGTTGAGCATCACCACCTTGTCCTTGAGCACATCGCTGTAGAAGCGCAGCTCGCAGCCGTTCTGGTCCTTGAGCACAGTGTCGGTGAACCAGGTCTGGGCATCGCGGGTACCGCCGCCACTGGTCATCGCCTGCGGGGCCGGCTGCGGCTCTGGCGCCTGCGGGGCATGGCCTTCATGGGCGAGCGCCACCGAGGCAAGGATCCACAGGCAGCCACCCAGCACCAGCCAGTCAAAACCGCGCATGCCTACGCGGCGGGAGCTTGTCTGGCTCATGGTTGCACCTCGTGATGGTCGGCAATGGCCGTGCTCTTGGCATGCACCCGGCGGGCGCCGAGGCGGTTGATTTCATCGATCAGCACAGCCGGGTCGGTGAACCCGTAGTAGCGCGTCCAGTGCCCGGTGCGCCCGTCGCCCACCAGGATCAGCGGTGGGTGCTGGCTGAGGTCGGCGCTGAAACTGCCCAGGCCCTTGAGGGTTTCGCTGATGGCGTACGGCGTGCCGGTCAGCCAGCTCCAGCCCGGCCCTTTCTGGAAGGCCTTGGCGTAATCCTGCAGGCGCTTGGCGTCGTCACGTTGCGGGTCGACACTGATCGACACCAGATGAATGTCTTGCCCTACCCGGCCACCCAGTTGCTGCTGGACCTTGCCCATGATCGACGACACCACGGGGCACACCGTGGTGCAGCTGGTGTAGATGAAGCCCATGACCACCAGGTGGTCGCCCACCAGGTCTTTTTCCAGGCGTACCGGCATGCCGTCCTGGTTCAGTAGCGAGACATCGGCAAAGCGCACGCTGGCCTTTTCCTGGCGCGCCGCCGGTGGCTGTTCGGCGTGGCCGTTATGGTCGTGGCCACCATGGGCCTGGGCCAGGTTGCCGGCAAAAGCCAGGCTCAGGGCCAACAGTTTGCAAGCATGCTTGGCGTTCATCGCAGATTCCTCACGTCATTCTCGGAAACGGTGGACGTTGCGGCCGGCAGGACGCGCAGGCTGGTGTAGTTTTCCTCGGCGAACCTGCGCCCCAGCGACGGCGACTGCACGTGCAGGTACCAGGCACCGGGTTCTGGCAGGGTCAGGGCTGCCTGATAGATGCCCTCGCCCACTTCCTCCAGCCGCAGGTTGCGCGGCATCGACGAAGGCGCCAGGAAGTAACGCAGGCTCAGGTCGTTCAGGCCCAGGCGCGGCTGGCCATCGTCGCCAAGGATGCGCACCCGTGCATTAATGGCGCTGTGCTGCGACAACGGCCTGTCCAGGCCGATGAACTCGGCGTGCGCACCCTTGCGCTTGCCGGCATTCGGCGCTGCGGCCACGTCGGTGCTGAAGCAGTGGATGATCTGCGGCTGGTTGAGCAGGAAGGCCACGTCGAACTTGCCGGCCGCGGGCATCTTCACCGTCGAGCCGTACACGCCCGGTGCCAGTTCACGCAGGCTGCGGTCGACGACGATGGCGGCGCGGGCCTGGTGGCCACGGTTGTTGTAACCGGACATCGGTGCGTTCATGCCTTCGGCGTAGAAGTAGGTGGTGTTGTCCACCGGGTTGACCACGAACACCGAATTGTCGTCGCGCGATACCGAAAGCCCCTGGGCCAGCGGCAGGTCACCGGCCTGGCGTGGCGCCGCCGGGCCGGCCTCGAAGCCCTGTATGATCGGCGAACGCCCTTCGCCCAGGCTGGCCAGGTTGATCATGCTCACCTTCGACGAAGCCAGGCCGCGCACGTAGGCATAGCCCTTGGTGAAGGTCAGCTGGTACGGTTCGGCCGCCACCGGGATCTGGTGGATCAGCTTGTCGGTACTGGCGTCGATCACCAGGGCCTGGTTCTCCAGGGTGTTGAGCACGATGCCGTAGCGGCCATCGCTGCTGAAGCGCATCGGCCCCAGGCCCGGATCGGCCTGGACCGTGTGCCGCAGCTGGTGGCTGCGGGCATCGAACACGCGCACGCTGCCCTCCTCGCCGTCGACCACGTACACCGCCTGGGACAACGCCGAGTAACTGACCGACAGCGGGTGCGGGCCAACCTTGATGGTCTTGGCCAGGCGCATTTCCGGGATGTCGATGACGCTCAGGGTGCCACTGTCACGGTTGCTGACATAGGCGTAGCGCGAGTCGGCACTGAAGGCGATTTCGTGGTGCCCGCTGCCGGTGTTGAAGGTTTTCAGGGTGTTGCGACCCGGTACATCGATCACCGTCACCCCGCCCTTGGCCGGGTCGCTGCTGTTGTTGCCTACCCACAGCCGGTGTTGGTCCGGCTGCAGGGCCACACGCAGCGGCTGGTCGCCAGCGTCCAGGTCGGCCACGCGGGTGAAAGTCTCGGTGTCGATCACCGAGACCTTGCCGCGCTCGGGGATGGACACGAATACCAGCTTGTCGTCACTGGTGGCCACCCAGTCCATGGGCCGCCCAGGCAGGTCGATGCGGGCCATGGTGCTGGTCACGCCGCCCACCGACACGGTCGGGTCGATCACCGTCAGGCTGGCGTCCCTGTTCATCATCAACAGAAAGTAACCGTTCAGGTCGAGCAATGGCCGGGCGCCGATGCTGCTCTTGAGGAACAGCGCGACACGGGCCTTGCAGCTCTGGTCGCGGTCGCCCTCCGGGGCCGACTGCGTCGGGTCGATCCACGCCCCTGGGGCCATGCCCGACAACGGCTGGCCACTGGCCTGGTCACTGACCTTGAAACGAATGTTGGCAAAGCTGCCCTCCTGCAGCTCGCCCCCCGCCAGCGGCCGGGCCTCGAACTCCACGGTCACGCCGTCCCGGCTCAGCCGGTGCAGGGCCTGCGGATCGTCAGCGTCCTGCAGATACTCGCGCGGATCGCACCAGAGGCTTTCATAGGCTACGCCCAGGCCGATCAGCGCTGCCCCCAGTGCTACACCCATGCATGCAAGGCGGGTTTTCTTGTTCATGTTCGCGCCCCCATTTACCGTCACTGCGCCGGTGCCGTTGCCGGCGGCGCTTCATTGGTCACCCGCAAGATCCCCCACAGCCCCGAGAGGTTGCCGTAGGCGGCGTAGTCGCGGAACAGGTAGTCACCCGCCACCGCGTTGGCGCCGCCGGCACTGGGCAGCATGAAACTGAAGTGCGCCGCTGGCAGCACGCTTTCCTGGGCACCGATGTACATGGCCATCGGGTTGTAGCCGAAGCGCACCGAGCCGATGCCGGGCAGGCTCAGCGGGTAGCCGTCCACGTCGTTCTTCTCGGCCTGGTAGTTGTGCAGTGGCCACAAGTGGCCATCCAGCTGATAGACCATGCCGCGGCTGCCACCACTGGGCATCACGATATGGTTGCGCACTGGCTGGCCGGGCTTGGCGTACAGCACCGGGGTTTGCGGGTCGCCACCGACCAGGGCGTTGGCGTAGGCCATATGGGCGTTGGGTACATCACCAAAGCCCAGGCCACCGGCGCGGCCGAAGGGTGAGTCGGGGGCCATGCCGAAGCGCAGCCACAGGGGTTCGGTCTTGTAGTTGACCGCCATGTTGCCGTTGTCCTGAGGGTCGCCGGCGGCGCCGTTGCCTTCGGTATTGATGCCCTCCACCGGGCGACCGTCGGCCCAGCGCATGTTCAGCGCACGCTGCCATACCGTGACGAAGTCGCGGTAGTCCGGCTGGCCGGTGACTTTGACCGTGGCCTGGGCCCTTGTTGCGGTGTCCTCGGTCCAGGTGGCGGTCTGCGGCAGGATGCTCATGGCACCCACCAGGCCTTTCTGCGGCTGCTTGATGACGTCCGACGGGGTAAGGTTGAGGCCGCCGAATTCGATGGCCGTGGTGTTGATGTTGTCTACCGTGCGGCCCAGTTGCGACACCGGCTTGCCTTCACGCTCCAGGTGGCCGGCATAGTACTGATAGGTACGGGTCGGCCAGGCGCCGCTGGTGCCGGTACGCGGGGCCACGGTCTGCACCGGGTTGAGGCCGACGTTGGCGCCGTCGGACTTGGTGATGTCGTAGGCCAGCAACTGGGCATGCAGGCCCACGTGGCTGGATGGCCGCATCAGGTTGTTGGCAAACGCGGTGGCACCCTCGCTGTCGAAGCGGTCACGCTTGACCACGTTGTGCATCACCGCAGTGCTGGGCAAGTCCGGCATTACCAGTGGCAGGCGGTTTTCCAGAGTGATGCTGATGCACTCGCCAGCGTTGGCGCGCAGCACCAGCGGCTCCACGGGCACGCCCGCCTTCAGCTTGCCGGTGGTGGCGTCCAGGTCGGCCTTGCGCACGTACAGGATCGCGGTCGGGTCGTGCAGCGGCGCGCTGTGGCCACCGATGGTGAAGGTTTCCCCATCTTCGGGGTCTACCCCACTGACCAGCGGGATGGCGGTCTTGCGGCTGTTGAACACCAAGGTGCCGCCGTTGGCCTTGAGCGGGCCGCCGACATGCTGGCCGACACCGGCCGGGTCGTTGATGCTGACACCGTTACGGTTCTCGAGGATATCGTTGGCCAGTGCCGCGACGATCTCGTAGCTGCGCTTGACCGTGGGGCGGGTGCCGACGCCGTTGGGGTTGGCCGTGGTTTTCGGGCAGATGCCATCGAAGTTCACGGTGTTGCGCATGGCCACCGGCTGCGGGTTGTTGGGCAGCGGGAACAGGTCGGCACGCTGCGCGGTGTAGTTGCGCATGATCCCCCAGATGCCGTTCCAGTAGCCCTCCAGGGCCGCATCCAGCGAATACAGGTAGTCACCGTTGGTGGCCGCTGAACTGGAGATCATCGACACCGGCGCCATGAAACCCAGTTGCTCGGAAATACCGATCATCTGCGATGACTTCCAGCCCGAGTTGGAGCTGTTGCCGTAGCCGGTGCCGTTCTGCAGCCACTTCACGCCATGCAAGGTGATGTTGTGCTCCTCTTCATGGCCACCGGCGTGCATGCGCAGGCGCACGTTGTCGCCGGAGTAGGTGCGCAGCATCGGGGTGAACGGGTCGCCCGGTTCGCTGCCGGCCGCGTTGATGTGCGGCGGGAACAGCGTGGTGCCGCCAGTGGGGCCGACCGCCGAGGTGATCGCCGAGGGCGCCAGGTTCATTGCCGGGATGGCGCGGTCGGTACGGGTTTGCAAGGCGTAGCTCAGGTCGCCGGCCAGGCCGTCGGCCTGCATGCCACGCTTGCCGTCCGGGCCGACCTTGTTGGGGTCGTAAACACGCAGGGCCAGGGGCTCGTTGCGGTAGTTGACGACGAACATGCCCGGGTCGTCCACCGAGATGGCCTGTGGGCAGGGCCGGCTTGGGCAACCCGGGTTGATGCCACCGCGTTCTTCGACGATGGCCTCCAGCAGGTTCGATGCCTTGCCGCGCACGGGCGGGTTGATGGCGTAGCGGAAGCTGTCGGCAGTGGCCGGGTACGACTGGGCATTGGGGATGCCGTCCGGCCCGGCGCCGACGTACACACCGGCCTCGTACGCGTGCTGGAAGTCGCTGTATTCCAGGAAGAACTCGCGGTAGCTGTCGTTCTTGCCGTCGCCGTCGTGGTCACCGGTCTGGATCACCGCCTGCCACGAAGTCGGGCCACCGTCCTGCCGCGTGGCCGGGTTGTACAGCTTCTCGCCGGTTTCGGCGTGGTACCAGGTGGAGTTGGCCGGTTCGGCCAGCACGGTGGCATACAGCCCAAGCTGCTGGTGGGTCGATGGGCCGAGGTGGTCGTGGGTGAAGATGGTACCCAGGCCACGGTCGACGTTGTACACGTTCACCAGCGGGTCGGCGAACCAGCGCTGCATGGCCGTGCGTGCGCCCAGCCAGTCGGCCCGGCCAAAGCGGCCGAAGTACGGGTGCTGCCGGGCTTGCGGGCAGGCGGCGGTGCCGTCGCGGCTATCGCCCTGGGTGCAGCCGTTGTAGGCACGAATGGCCTGCACCCGCTCGACCACGCTGCCGGGCGATAAGATGCCGTCTTCGTAGTTCCAGCCGTTGGCCGAGCCGTCGGCGGCGGTCAGGTCCCACTTGGGCAGGTGGATGTGCTGGCCGATCACGTCGGTCGGGGTGCGCACCTGGTAATCGTCCATCTCGTAGATGTTCGGGATCAGGTTGGTGTGCTGGTACATGGTGCAGTCGAAGGTGTTCATGCGCATCACCAGCGGCTCTGGCGGGCGCTGCTTGGTGATCACCGGCCAGGCGTCTTCCCACAGGGCGATGATGCGTGCCTGCGGGAAGTGGTAGCCGACCTTGTTGTACACCGCGTCGAACTGGATGTTGGCGCCCTTGTAGATGCGTGGACGGTCGGCGGTGAAGGCCGAGGCGCCACGGAAGTTCAGGCCCGACAGGCTTTCGCCGCTGAAGTATTCGCCTACCCCGGAGGACTGGGTCAGGCGTTTGCCCCGGTCATCCATGCACGGCTCGTAGAACGGCGCGCCGGCAGTGGGCAATGCGCCGTTGGTGCGGAACGCCTTGGCCACCGGCTCGCTGCCG
Source organism: Pseudomonas sp. B10(2017) (assembly GCF_002113295.1). Classification (NCBI taxonomy): domain Bacteria; kingdom Pseudomonadati; phylum Pseudomonadota; class Gammaproteobacteria; order Pseudomonadales; family Pseudomonadaceae; genus Pseudomonas; species Pseudomonas sp. B10(2017). Next base: position 13,019 of record NZ_NEJU01000007.1, on the reverse strand, counting down.
GGGATCAGGGCAAAGCTTTGGTGTTCGGCCTGGGCGTGGAACTGCATGGCCGCCTGCTCGACATCGGTGCCTTCTTCGGGCAGATAGATCGGCTTGGCCTTGTGTACCACCTTGGTGAAATCGAGCTTGGTGGTGGTGGTTTCGGCTTCGCCGCCGGCGGATACGCCGTCCAGCGCATGGCGCCCCAGGCCACCGTCCCAGCCATCGACCTGGTTGGGGTCGAGGTTGGCCCACAGAGCCTTGCCGCTTTCCTTGAGCTGGCGTGCCATGGCCGGGTCGAGCATGTCCAGTGGCGGGGTTGGTGGGCGGTTGCCCACGCTGCTTTCCATACCGCCGATCCAGAACGGATAGCCAGGGTTCTTCAAGGTGCCGTCGGCGTTGCGGTTGGCGTCGCTGCGGTCGACCAGCGCCAGCGAGCCGATGGCCTTGCGAACCGGCGCCTGGTTGGCTGGTTCTTCATCCTCTTCTTCGGGCTCGTCGTCGTCATTGGCAGCAACCAGCTCTTCGGACAGCTTCGGTACCACCACCACCTTGCCTGGCATCGGCGCCATGGCCTTGCCGGGCAGCGGCACGATGGCCGGGATTGGCGTGCCAGCAACGATCTCGCCATCGGGCAAGGCCCGGGCGCCAACCGCCGGCTTGCCACTGCGCAGGGCGAACGGGGTGCTGTGGAAGCCATTCTCGCCCTGCCCGCTCACTTCAAGACGGGTGCCTTCCTCGAACACGTCATGCACCCGCCACATGGCCCACATGCCCTGGGCGAAGTGCGGGTAGAAGTGGCAATGGTAGATGGCATCGCCCGCCACCCGGTTGCGGTTGCCCGCACCGCCGTTGGCGATTTCGTAGGTGTAGCCGCCCCCCGCGCCGATGCCCTGGGCATCGATGTAGTCGGAATTGTCGTCATTGGGGTTGAACAGCCACTGATGGCCATGCAGGTGGAAGATGTGCTGTTCATGGCCGTTGTGGGTGTTGCGGAACTTGGTGAAGTCACCGATGTAGCTGTGGTGCACGTTGGCCGGTTCCGCCGGGAACAGGGCCATGCTGGCCTTGACCCCGACGGCGCTGGCCGGTGGTACCTCGCCAGGACGGATGTGCTCCAGGCCGACGTTGGCCGGCACGTCCACCAGCGTACCGACATCACCGACCGTGTGCGAACTGAGGAAGAACTCCTCATAGGCGCACGACAGGCAGTCATGCATCGGCCCCACGCCCAGGCGGTTGGCCACCACTTCGGCGCCCATGCCACCGGAACCGTAGTTGATCATGAACGAGTCGCGGGTGGGTTCCAGCACATGGCCCATCACCGGGTCGGCCCAGTAGCCAGGGAACGCCTGGGTGCCGGCGACCTCGTCGGCGAATTGCGAGGCGAAGTCACGGAACGCCTCCAGGCGGTTGGGCAGCGCCGGGTTGCGCTTGCCCAGGTTTTCCAGCGGGTAGGTGGATTTGGGGAAACTGCCATCCGGGTTGGGGCCCATGACGATGGCATCGGTTTCGCTGTTGATGATTTCGTTGCCGTCGACCATGGCAATGATCGGTTTGCCGGCCTTGCCTTCGGCGATCCAGGGCTGAATTTGCGGGTAGCGCGCTTCGTAGTCGATCACCGGCTGGCCGGTGGCGGTGCGGCCGGTGGTGGCCAGGCGCATTTCTTCTTCGGTAAGGGTATTGCGGTAGGTGCGGCCGAGTTTTGGCACCACCACTACCTGGCCGAACAGGCCGTTGGCAACGTTGCCCGCAGTGCCCTCGCCGCCGAATGTGGCGGCCTTGCTGGTAGCGGCAAAAGCGCCTTCGCGTTCGGCGTACAAGGTATAGCTGCGGGTGCTGCCTGGGCTGACGAAGAAGTTGCCATTGCGCCCGGTGTAGGCAGAAATATCGGCGATGCTGTTGACCGCCTGCATGCCGTTGACCTGGAAGCCGACCATGCGCTCGGCCACCTGCTCGTCGGCGACGAAGCCTTCGGCGGCGTCATTTTCGAGCTCCGGCCCCTCCTCTTCGCCCTCAGGCTCTTCAGCCTCGATGCCGTGCTTGTTGGGGTTGGCCTTGTAGTCGAGCAGGTTGGTCAGGTTGACGGTAAGGCATTCACCGGCGGCCACCCGCAGCACGATGGGCCGCGGGCGCTTGTCCGGGCGCAGGGTGACCTTGCCCGGTACCGCCGCCCCGCCGCTGCTGAGGGGGACCATCTTGTCGTCCACCACATCCTCGCGCAGGGCGAACATCATGCCGTTGGCGTTTTGCGCGCCAAGGCGGTTGAACATCAGTGGCTGGTCCAGCGCCACCACGTTGGCGACCAGGGTGCGCTGGCACTGCACGGCGGCTTCGCTGGTCGACTCCCAGCCGAGCAAGGCCAGTACGAGTGATGACAGGATGGGGCCTTTGAGTGGCATAGACATGCTGCACCTCCGGTACACAGGATCTCTGCGTGGAGCTGGAGCAAGGTGTATGCCAGGAACGGTTTGCTTTTATTTTCAGTTGGTTGCAGCGGTAAACGAAACAGGTTGGGGAGGATTCCCCAGCGGTTTTCCCCGAAACGGGGGGTGGTTTGCAGGTGTTCGTCACGAGATATTCCCACAGGTACAGCATTGCTCTCGAGGTTGTCGCTGTACCTGTAGGAGCGGCCTTGTGTCGCGATGGGGCGCGCAGCGGCCCTAGGATCTTGACTGCGATGCGGATATCGCTGGGGCCGCGTTGCGGCCCGATCGCGACACAAGGCCGCTCCTACAAGGGGTCTGCGCAGTCCAGCAAATTGTTGTCACCCGACCAGGGCGCGTACGCAGAAGTACAGGATCGACGGGCCCATCAGGCAGCCCAACCCGGTATGGAAGGTGGCTGTCAGTGCCCCGTACGGCACCAGGCGCCGATCGGTCGCCGCCAGCCCGGCCGTCACCCCCGACACCGTTCCCGCCAACCCGCCGAACACCATCGCAGACCGTGGGTTGTCCAGCGCCAGCAGGCGCGCCGATACCGGGGTGAACACCATCACCAGGATCGCCTTGATCAGCCCGGTGGCAATCGACAGCGCCATCACGTCCGAGCTGGCCCCCAGCGCCGCCCCGGTCACCGGCCCGACGATATAGGTCACCGCACCCGCACCGATGGTGGTCATGCTCACCGCATCACGGTAACCGAACGCGTAGGCCACCGCCGCGCCGACAATGAACGGCAGCACCGTGCCGAGCAGCAGCGCCACCGCGCCGATCATCCCGGCCCTGCGCGCCTCGGTGGCCTGCACCTCGAAGGCCGTGGCGACAATGGCGAAGTCGCGCAGCATGGCCCCGCCCATCAGGCCGATGCCAGAGAACAGCGCCATGTCGGCCAGGCCTTTCTGGCCACCGGTTATGGTGCCACCGACCCAGGCCAGCACCAGGCCGATGACGATGGCGATGGCCGAGCCGTGCACGCGGCCGAAGGTCAGGTACTTCGACAGCACCACCGACAACCACATGATCGCGCCCACCACCGCGAAGGCAGTGATCAAACCGTTATGTTCCAGGGCATTGTCAATGATCGGCCACATGATCAACGCCCTCCTGCAGGGGCAGCCTGCACATTGCTTTCGGGGCCGGCCTTTACTGCCGGCAGGGGTTCGCCGCGGTGGCTGCGGCTGATCAGGGCAATGGTCGCACCGCACACCAGTACCGCGCCCACTGCCGCCAGCAACGCCACCGGCCCGCCGTGCAGGGCGGTGACCACGTTCTGCTGGGCTGCCATGGCCACCACCACCGGGATGTACATTGCGCCCCAGAACCCTACGCCGAACTCGCATTCCTTGCTCATGCCGCCGTTGCGGTGCATGTACAGGCGTGCGCAGATCAGCAGGATCATGGCGATACCGACCCCGCCCACATTGGATTTGACGCCCAGCAGCACGCCCAGGAAGTCGCCGACGATGACGCCGGCAAGCGTGCAGACCGCCAGCAGTGCCACACCATAGATGATCATTGTTGTTGTCCTCAGGTAGTGTCGAAGTTGCTTGTTGTTGTTCTTCGTAAACACACTTTTGTGCGGCTATCGCGGTCATTGTGGGAGCGGGCGTGCCCGCGAACACGGGCGACGCCCGTGCCATTCACCGAGGTGCCTGCTTCGCGGGCACGCCCGCTCCCACAGGGGTCACCATCCGCCGCAGTGCCGCTGTCATCGTTCGTTAGCCACCTCCTGGCGCAGCAGCGCATCCAGGGTGTCCCAGCGGGTGCCTTCAACAGCAACCACCCTGCCCTGTTCGAACACCGGTCGGGCCAGCCCGCCGAGCACGTTGCCGGGCGGCAACTCCAGGTGCAGACGCACGCCACGCTCATAGGCGTTGCGCAACGTGGCACGCCAGTTGACCAGCCGCGCCATGTTGCCGGCCAGGTCGTCGCGCAGACGCTGTGGGTCGAACACCGGCCGTGCGCTGCTGCCGCTGAGGTAGGTGATACGCGGTCGCTGCAACTCGACCGTGGCGAAGGCACTGGCCAGTTCGGCCGCGGGGCCATCCAGCAACGGGCAATGCGACGGCACGCTGACCGCCAGCCTCCGGGCCACGCCCTGGCCCAGGCGGCGTACCCTGGCGGCAACCTCAGCCATCGCGTCATCGCTACCGGCGATGACGATCTGGTTGTCGCTGTTGAGGTTGGCGACATACACCTCGCCGCCTGTGTCGCTCAACAAGTGTTCGACGCAGGCCAGGTCCAGGCCGCTGAGTGCGGTCATGCCATAGCCTTGCGGATAGGCGCGCTGCATCAGTTCGCCACGCAGGGCAACCAGGCGCACGGCATCGGCAAAGCCCAGGGCGCCCGCCGTGACCGCTGCCGGATAGGCGCCGATCGACAACCCCGCCACGTAATCCGGCGCGGGACTGCGCTGCATCAGCCAGCGCGCCCAGGCCACGCCAGCCAGCAGCAGACACAGCTGCACGGCACGGGTCGTCTGCAGGGCCTGCTGGCTGTCCAGCGCCAAGGCCTGCTGGCCGAGGGTGTCACTGGCTTCTTCCAGCAATTGCCCGGCACCCTCGGGCAGGCGCTGCAGCATGCCCACCTGCTGAGCGCCCTGGCCGGGGAAGGCGAACAGGCTGCTCATGCGGCACGCTCCATCACTGCCCATGGGTCGCTGACCAGGCATGGGCCATCGGCCGACTTGAGCAGCACGCGGCGGGCGAAGCCGGCCCACTCGCGCAGGGCGACAGCGCCCGCCGGGGTTTCCAGCTGCAGGTCGATACGACAAGGCGCGCAATCGAGAATATCCAGCAGCGCACGCGCCTGCGCCCGGGCCAGTGGTTGTGGCGTGCGCAGCAGCAAGTCCAGGTCGCTCTCGGCGTGTACCACCTCCATACCGGTGGCGAGCTGATACCCCACCCCACCTGTCGGCCCCCAGGCCAGGCCGCTGGCATCCAGCACCGGGGCGACCGAGGCCAGGGCCTGCAATGCAGGCCAAGGGCTTTCCGCTTGCCAGCGCAGCGCTTCGGGGCCTTGCTGACATTGGATATCGGCCAGCCGCATCAGTACGCCCGACCGCTGCGCCCTGCCCTGGCCACGCAGCCCTACCGCCACCCAGCCGTCCGCACAGGTGGCACGGCGCACCACCACCGGCTGGCCGCTCAGCAGCACATCCTGCGCCCAACGCGGAGCATCGACAGGCAGGCCAGATACGGGCATGCCCCAGAGCAGGTCGTGTGGCCTTGGCGCGTTCATTTCAAGCGCCCTGCCACTGGCGACGCAGCTGTTCGCGCACCTGGCGCGAGGCGCTGCGGTTTTCGCCCGCCAGCCGCGACGACAAGTCGCTCGAGCTGCCGATGTCGCGCACCGCATCTGCCAGGCAGGCACGTACCTGAGCGATGTCGGCACTGCTAGGCGTCTCGGCGTTGTCCACCGTCAGGCGGCGCCACAGCAAGCCAAGCGAGGCGTAGCTGGCAAGGTCGTAGGCCATTGGCGGCACCTCGGCGGCCAGGGCTTCCAGTTGCTCGACGCTGCGCAGGGTGATGCGCGCCGCCGCAGCCTTGCCCATGGCGTGCACCATGACCCCGGCATCGTCCAGGGCGATCAGGCGCTGGGCCTGGTAACCGTGCGCCAGGAAGGCACCAGACATGGCCTTGCCGACCAGCAGGCCGATCACCGGGTGCCCCGCCAGCCGTGCCTGGGCATAGGCCTGCACCGCAGCAGCCAAAGCCTGGTGGATCCCCAACGCCTCCTCACGGCGGCCATAGGCCTGGCTGGGCACGTCGATCACCGCGACGATGGCGCGCTTCTGGCCATGGCGGTCGGCCTCGATCGCTTCGCCCACGGCCTTGGCCAGGCCCCAGCCTTCCAGCAGGCCGACTTCGCCCGAGCGCGCACGGGGGAACGGGTTTTCGGCGTCCGGCACCACGGCGATGAAGCGCGCCAGGCGGTTGTCCAGTTCGCCATCCATTACCCGCAACGACGCGGGGTAGCCTGGCAAGGCTTGCCCGCCGGCCAGGCCCGGCAGCCAGTTCAAGGCACGGTTCATTCGGCATCTCCTTGGTAAAGGTCACGCACGGCAGCGGCATCCAGTTGCGGGCAGCCATCACCCAGCCGGGCCAGGCGTTGGAGGAACCAGGCGTGTTGACCGGCGCGATCCGTTGAAGGCTCGTCGAGCAATTGCAGCAAGCGTTCGCGCAAAGCCTCGATGTCATCGGCCACATAGGCGTCGACCAGGCCGCTGGCGTGGCGCTGCTCGCCGCCGGTCAAACTCCAGATGAAGGGGCGGTCCTTGGCATCGTATTCACCGATGCCCGCTTCCTGCTCGATCACCTGCGGGCCGTTGAGGCCCAGGCGGGCTTCGCGGGTGACCAGCAAGTGGCTGCACAGGCCGGCGGCGATGGACATGCCGCCGAAACAGCCGACCGACCCTGCGACCAGGCCGACTACCGGCTGCCAGGCGCGCAGCTCGACAATCGCCGCCTGTATTTCGGCAATCGCCGCCAGGCCCAGGTTGGCTTCCTGCAGGCGTACACCGCCGGTTTCCAGCAGCAGCACGGCGCAGGTGGGGATGCCGTTGCGATTGTCTTCGATGGCCAGTTCCAGCGCACCGGCGATCTTGGCCCCCCCCACCTCGCCCATGCTGCCGCCCTGGAAACCGCCTTCGATGGCGGCAACCACAGCGTTGCGCCCGTTCAGCAGGCCCTTGGCGATGACCACGCCATCATCGGCCTGGGGCACGATGCCCTGGCGCGGCAGCCAGGGTGACATAAGCCGGTCGAAAGGGCCCAGCAGTTCACGGAAGCTGCCCGGGTCGAGCAAGGCGCGGGCGCGTTGGCGGGCGCCGAGTTCGACAAAGCTGCGGCTGTGCAGCAGGCGCGCGATATCAGTCATGGGCGATCTCCTCGAAGCCTTGCTCCAGGCGCAAGCGCACCACGCCTGGGGTGGCGCCGAAATCATGGATGTCGATGTTCACGGCCGGCCAGGTGCGGCCCTCGAACAGGCGCTGGAACAGCTGCGCCCAGCGGGCAGCGCTGCCGTTGACCGAGGTCACCACCTGGATTTGCAGGCTGCCGGCGGTGCCGGGTTCGATCAGCACTTCAAGGTCGCCGGAGCTGACGCAGCCCACCAGCGTGCGGCCACGCCCAGGTGCGGCGGCGGGGAATTGAAAGGTCAGGGTTTCCATGTCACAGGCTCCCGGCTTTGTCGAGGAACAGGCAGGCGGCCAGCAGATCGGCGGCGCCGCCCGGTGAGGCATTCAGGTGCAGCAGGTGCTGGTCCAGCCGGCGCAGCTGCCGGCGCCCGGCCAGCGTGGCGCTGCCGCCTTCGCTCAGCACGGTACGGGCGCCGTGCTGGACGGCAGCCAGCCCGGTCGGGCCGCTGCGCCAGAGCACGCAGGTATCGTTGAGCACGGCCATGATCGCCAGCAGCGCGTCCAACCGGGCGTGCGGCTCGCTGGTACCGGCGGCGCGGCTGCGCTGCAGTTGCGGCAGGCCGTGGCCGATAACCGCCGGGAAACCTTGTTGCGCCTGTTCGCGGGCACCGCCAGTGCCATAGCGGCGGCGTACCTGCAGGCCATGGCTGTCTTGGGTGGTCATGGCGGGATCGTCGAACAGTGCGATGCGACCGGCACGGGCAGCCAGGGTGCTGGCATCGGCCTGGGTATCGAGGGCCTTGGATGCTACCAGCAGGCCGAGGGCCCAGATTGCGCCGCGGTGGGTGTTGACCCCGCCGGTGGCGGCCAGCATTGCCGCCTCGCCTTCGCGGCCGAGCTGGCCCAGGGTGGTGCGCAGGGGCTGGCCGAGGGTGCCGATGGCCTGAGCGGCTTCGGCCATGTTGCGCAGGCAGGGCCACAGGGCCAGGGCCGAGGCATGCATCAGGGCCAGGGTCATGTCGTGGTGGGCGCCGTTGCCACGGCGGTCGACCAGGCCGGGTTTGGGGGACAGGTCGGCTTCGTCGATCAGGGCTTCCACGGCCAGGTCGGCCAGGTGGTCGGCCAGGGGTAATTTGGTTGCCTGCGCTGGCCTCTTCGCGGGTAAACCCGCTCCCACAAGGATTGCGCAATTTCCAGATGCATCACTATTGCTGTGCTTGCGAAGAAGCCCACGCGGTTGCAAGTCGAGTGCTTTCATCACCAGCTCCTGAACCGTGCAGGCGGGTTGTAGAGGCCGCCGGACCATTCGACCAGGTCGGCGATGCTGCGCGCAGCCAGCAGTTCGCGGCTGGCGTCGGTGCGGCGGATGCCGAGGTCTTCGGGCAAGGCGACCAGGCCTTGCTGGCGCAGGCGCTGAGTGTTCTTGGGGTCGTGCCGCAGGCCGATGGCGGTAACCCCGGCCACGGCGGCGATCATCTGCTGGCGCTCTTCCAGGCTGCGGGCCTTGTACAGGTAGGCAATGCCCTCCTCGGTCAGCAGGTGGGTGACATCGTCGCCATAGATCATCACCGGCGCCAGCGGCATGCCGGCTTTCCTGGCCACTTCCACGGCATCGAGGGTTTCCACGAAGGTGGGCTTGCCGCCTTCCTGGTAGGTCTCGACCATCTGCACCACCAGCTTGCGACCGCGTTCGAGCATGGTTTCCGGCACGGTCATGTCGAGCCAGGCCGGGGTCGCGTGGCGCCGGCCACGGGGGTCGTGGCCCATGTTCGGGGCACCGCCGAAGCCGGCCAGGCGGCCGCGGGTCACGGTCGAGGAATGGCCATCGCCATCCACCTGCAGGGTGGCCCCGATGAACAGGTCGACAGCGTACTGCCCGGCCAGCTGGCACATCATGCGATTGGAACGCAGCGAACCATCACGGCCGGTGAAAAACACGTCCGGGCGCTGGGCGATGTAGTCCTCCATGCCCAGCTCGGTGCCGAAGCAATGCACGCTTTCCACCCAGCCGGTCTCGATGGCCGGAATCAGCGTCGGGTGCGGGTTGAGTGTCCAGTTGCGGCAGATCTTGCCCTTCAGGCCCAGGGACTCGCCATAGGTAGGCAGGATCAGCTCGATGGCGGCGGTGTTGAAGCCAATGCCATGGTTCAGCGACTGCACCTGGTGTTTTTCGTAGATGCCGCGAATGGCCATCATCGCCATCAGCACGTGCACCGGCTTGATATGGCGCGGGTCGCGGGTGAACAGCGGCTCTATATAGAAAGGCTGGTCGGCAACCACCACGAAATCGACCCAGGATGCCGGGATATCGACCCGCGGCAGGTCATCCACACGGTCCACCAGCTGGTTGACCTGGGCAATGACGATGCCGTCGCTGAAAGCGGCCGGTTCCACCAGTGCCGGGGTGTCTTCGGTACTGGGGCCGGTGAACAGGTTGCCATCGCGATCGGCCATGAAACCAGCCACCAGGGTGACGTTGGGGATCAGGTCGACCAACAGCCGCGAGTACAGCTCGATATAGGTGTGGATGGCGCCGACTTCGAGCAGGCCGTCTTCCAGCAGTTGGCCAATGCGCAGGCTCTGCGGGCCGGCGAAGGAGAAGTCGAGCCTGCGGGCGATGCCACGTTCGAACAGGTCCAGGTGCTCGGCCCGGCTGACGCTGGGCATGATCATGTGCAGGTCGTGCAGGCGCCCAGGGTCGACCTTGGCCAGCGCGCGGGAGAGGAAGTCGGCCTGCTTCTGGTTGTTGCCTTCTAGCACTACCCGGTCGCCGGGAGCCAGCAGCAGTTCAAGGGCTTCGACGATTCGCTCGGTGGGCAGCACCACGCCGTCGGCGAGGTGGCGGACCCGGTCAAGGCGACGCTGCTTTTCGGCGCGCCGCCGCGACCATTGCGGCGGTGGATTCTTGGTTGTTGTCATGGTGACTCCACGGGTTCGCTGTCGTGGGGGTCACCTTAGGGCTGGGGTGGTTGCGCATCAATCAAGCTCAGGCATTGATCGTTACGGTCAGGGTAACGATTTAGCATATGCGCTGTCGCTCATGACCCTATCGTAGGCAAGCCAGCTCCCACAGGTACAGCGCAGGCCTTGAAGGTTGTGCGGTATCTGTGGGAGCTGGCTTGCCGGCGATAGGGCCAGCCCGGCCAACCTGAAACCTTGCTAGAGTGGCGTTATCGCCACACAAGACAAAAATGCAGAATCCCCCTGCAGATTTGTCGATTGTGCAAGGCAAATTCGCATGACAGGATCCTGCGATCCTCCAGCGAACTCCAGACTTCACTTGGAAAATCAATAACAAAGCAGGGAGAACGCAATGACTGCGCACGCTCATACCTCGGCAACAGACCATGTGCTGGCCGAGGTCCGCAACCAGGTCGGCCACCTGACCCTGAACCGCCCCGCCGGTCTCAATGCCCTGACCCTGGACATGGTCCGCAGCCTGCGCCAGCACCTCGACCTGTGGGCCGATGATCCGCACGTTCGCGCCGTGGTACTGCGTGGCGAGGGCCCCAAGGGCTTCTGCGCCGGTGGCGATATCCGTTCGCTGCACGACAGCTTCAAGGCCGGCGAAACGTTGCATGAAACCTTCTTCGTCGAGGAATACGCCCTTGACCTGGCCATCCACCGCTACCGCAAGCCGGTGCTGGTGCTGATGGACGGCTTCACCCTCGGTGGCGGCATGGGCCTGGCGCAGGGCTGCGACCTGCGCGTGGTCACCGAACGCAGCCGCCTGGGCATGCCCGAAGTGGCTATCGGCTACTTCCCGGATGTGGGTGGCAGCTACTTCCTGTCGCGCATCCCCGGCGAACTGGGCACCTACCTGGGTGTCAGCGGCACGCAGATCCAGGCAGCCGATGCACTGTACTGCGGCCTGGCCGACTGGTACCTGGCCAGCGACCAGCTGGCAGCCCTCGACCAGGGCCTGGACCAGCTGCGCTTTGGCGACCACCCCCTCAAGGACCTGCAAAACCTGCTGGCCAGGCTCGGCACCCAGGTGCTCGCCGATGCGCCGCTGGAAAAACTGCGACCGGTCATCGACCACTTCTTCGCTCTGCCGGACGTGCCTGCCATCGTCGAGCAACTGCGTGCGGTGAGCATTGGCGACAGCCACGCCTGGGCCGTGGCCACCGCCGACCAGCTGGAAAGCCGCTCGCCGCTGGCCATGGCGGTTACTCTGGAGATGCTGCGCCGGGGTCGCCAGCTGGGCCTTGACGACTGCTTTGCCATGGAGCTGCACCTGGACCGCCAGTGGTTCCAGCACGGCGACATCATCGAAGGCGTGCGCGCGCTGATCATCGACAAGGACAAGCAACCACGCTGGAACCCGCCGACCCTGGCCGCACTGCAACGCCAGCGGGTCGACCAATTCTTCGAAGGCCTGTGAGCCCGGGAGTACACAGATGCAAGACCTGGAACTGAGCGAAGAACAGATCATGATCCGCGACATGGCCCGGGACTTTGCCCGTGGCGAGATCGCCCCGCATGCACAGGCTTGGGAAAAGGCCGGCTGGATCGACGATGGCGTGGTGCGCAAGATGGGCGAACTGGGCCTGCTGGGCATGGTGGTGCCGGAAGACTTCGGCGGCAGCTACACCGACTACGTCGCCTACGCCCTGGCGGTGGAAGAAATCGCCGCCGGCTGCGGCGCCACCGGAGCGATGATGAGCATCCACAACTCGGTGGGCTGCGGCCCGCTGCTGGCCTACGGCACGGCAGAACAGCAACAGCAGTGGCTGCCACGCCTGGCCACCGGCGAGGTGATCGGCTGCTTCTGCCTGACCGAGCCACAGGCCGGTTCCGAGGCGCACAACCTGCGCACCCGCGCCGAGCTGGTGGATGGCCAGTGGGTTATCAACGGCGCCAAGCAGTTCGTCAGCAACGCCCGCCGCGCCGGGTTGGCCATCGTTTTCGCGGTGACCGACCCTGAGCTGGGCAAAAAGGGCCTGTCGGCGTTCTTGGTGCCCACCGACAACCCGGGCTTCAAGGTCGATCGCAGCGAGCACAAGATGGGCATCCGCGCTTCCGACACCTGCGCGGTCACCTTCGACAACTGCCGCATCCCTGCCGCCAACATCCTCGGTGAGCGTGGCAAGGGCCTGGCCATCGCCCTGTCCAACCTCGAGGGCGGCCGTATCGGCATTGCTGCCCAGGCACTGGGCATTGCCCGCGCCGCGTTCGAGGCGGCGTTGGTCTACTCGCGTGACCGGGTGCAGTTCGGCAAGCCGATCAACGAACACCAGAGCATCGCCAACCTGCTGGCCGACATGCAGGTGCAGGTGAATGCCGCGCGCTTGCTGATCCTGCATGCCGCACGCCTGCGCAGCGCCGGCAAGCCGTGCCTGTCGGAGGCCTCGCAGGCCAAGCTGTTCGCTTCGGAAATGGCCGAGCGGGTGTGCTCGATGGCGATCCAGGTGCATGGCGGCTATGGCTACCTGGAGGATTACCCGGTGGAGCGCTACTACCGCGATGCGCGGATCACGCAGATCTATGAAGGGTCTAGCGAGATCCAGCGGATGCTGATTGCGCGGGAGTTGAAGCACTATCCGCTGTAATCAGACGGGATACAGGGGCCGCTGTGCGGCCCTATCGCCGGCAAGCCAGCTTGTGTCTTGAGAGGGGATTAGAATCTGAAGTGAGAGCGGTGAATGGCAAGCTGAATGCCAGAGGTGCCTTGAGCACGTGTGGGAGCACAAGCTGCCATTCACCGTTCCACTTTGGCGAGAGCCCGAACAGTTGGATGA